>NZ_JAHWZY010000027.1:0-97330 GCF_041380215.1 Streptomyces pimonensis | reverse complement strand
AGTCTCAGATCGGATTGACCGGCCCTTGTTTTCCGATTTATCGGGAGGGTGCTCCTTCGAAAGAAATCCTTCGACGAGAAGCTGACAGACCCTCACTGTCGCCTTCCGGGTCGTACCCCGTCTCCAGGCAACTGTTTGAATCTACCTCCCCACCGGACCCGTGTCAACGGCTCCTGTGGGGCGAAGAGGAGACTAACAGCTCAGCGAGCCCTCGCGCACATCAGGCAGCCGTGGGTACGTCGGCGCTGCGTTCGAACGCCTCCAGGTCACCGGTCTCGCCGGCGCGTGCCGCACGTCCGCCCAGGACGTAGACGTAGGCCAGGAAGGCCAGCTCGGCGACGACTCCGATGGTGATGCGTGCCCAGGTGGGCAGGCCCGACGGGGTGACGAAGCCCTCGATGGCACCGGAGACGAAGAGGACCAGGGCGAGACCGATCGCCATGGCCAGGGCTGCCCGGCCTTCTGCCGCCAAGGCCGCGCGCCGGGTGCGGGGACCCGGGTCGATGACGGTCCAGCCGAGGCGGAGACCGGTGCCGGCTGCGACGAAGACCGCGGTGAGTTCCAGGAGACCGTGCGGCAGGACGAGGCCGAGGAAGGTGTCGAGACGGCCGGCGGAGGACATCAGGCCGAAGCCGACACCCAGGTTGAGCATGTTCTGGAAGAGGATCCAGAGGACCGGCAGGCCCAGGAAGACACCCAGGATCAGGCAGAGGGCCGCGGCCCACGCGTTGTTCGTCCAGACCTGGGCGGCGAAGGAGGCCGCGGGGTGGCTCGAGTAGTACGTCTCGTACTGGCCGCCGGGACGGGTGAGCTCGCGCAGCTCGCTGGGGGCCGCTATGGACGCCTGCACTTCGGGGTGGGTGCCTATCCACCAGCCGAGGAGCGCCGCGACGGCTGTGGAGAGGAGCGCTGTGGGCACCCACCAGTGGCGTGACCTGTAGACAGCGGCCGGGAAGCTGTGGGACAGGAAGCGGGTGACGTCCCGCCAGGAGGCCCGGCGGGCGCCGGCCACGGCACTGCGCGCGCGTCCCACCAGCTGACTGAGCCGGCCGGTCAGCTGCGGGTCGGGGGCTGCCGACTGGATCAGGGAGAGATGGGTGGCCGTGCGCTGGTAGAGGACGACGAGTTCGTCGGCCTCCGCGCCGGTGAGGCGGCGCTGGCGCCGGAGGAGGGCGTCGAGGCGGTCCCACTCCCCGCGGTGGGCGGAGACGAAGACGTCGAGGTCCATCGGTGTGCCTGCTCCTCGGCTGTTCGTCGGCGGTCGACCTGACCGGTGGAAGGATGATCGGCTTGATCGGCTGGTCGTACTGCGGTGCGATGTGTCATCAGCTTGGCAGACTGGCGGTGTTCGGGGCAGGCGGGGAAGGGTGGCGGGCGTGAGTGAACTGGTGACGGGCGAGGCGGTGGCGTTGGAGCTGCGCCCCGCGAAGCTGCCCAGCAGGGCGCTGGCCGTACTGCTCGATCTGGTGGCGGCCATGGCCGTCTACGTCGTGGTGACCGTCGCCCTGGTGACCGCCACGGCCTCGTTGGACGAGGCGGCACGGGCGGCGATCTCGATCGCCTTGTTCGTCCTCGTGCTGGTCGGTGGACCGATCCTGGTCGAGACGCTCAGCCACGGACGGTCCCTCGGGAAGATGGCATGCGGGCTGCGGGTGGTACGGGACGACGGGGGGCCGATCCGGTTCCGGCACGCGCTGGTGCGGGGCCTGATCGGTGTGATCGAGATCCTGATGACGCTCGGGGTCGTGGCCTGCGTCGCGTCCCTGGTGTCGGCGCGGGGGCGACGGCTCGGGGATGTGTTCGCGGGGACCCTGGTCGTGCGGGAGCGGGTGCCGGCCGGTCAGGCGGGGTTCGTGCCACCGCCTCCGCCGTGGTTGGCCGGGCGTTTCTCGGGACTCGATCTGTCTGCGGTGCCCGATGGTCTGTGGCTCGCCGTCCGGCAGTACCTGACGCGGATGGGGCAGCTCGATCCGCAGGTCGGCCGGTCGATGGCGGAGCAGCTGGCCGCGAACCTGGCCGGCCGCACGGGGGCGCCGGTGCCGCCGGGGGTGCCGCCTGCGGCGTATCTCGCGGCAGTGGTGCAGGAACGGCAGGTCCGGGAGGCCCGGCGGACGTTCGGGCACGGGCCGGCCGGGAGCGGCGGGGCCTCGGGTGCGGCCGGTACGGCGGGCACCCATGCCCCGCCGGTGCATCCCGCTGCGACCGTGGCGCCGGAGGTGCGGCCGACTGCGTATCCGTCGACGGAGCCGGGAACCGTGGTGCACGGGGAACGGGCCGTCCCGTCGCAGGAGGGATCTCCGGCCGATCGGCCGCCGACGGGGTTCGCCCCGCCGGCGTAGGCGCCTTGGAAGGCGCCGGTCAGCCGAAGACCGACGGTGGTGATGCGAGGTCTTCCAGTTCGATGCCAGGGGCCGCGAGGACCACGTCCCCGGCGAGGTGCACGGAGTGCTGCTCACCCGTGTCCAGGGCTGTGACCTGGTACTCGTCCACGGTCAGGGGGCCGTTGTCAGTGGTGTGTGCTTCTCTCTTCACCAGCGCCCAGGACTGGTCCAGGGTGCGGGGGGCGAGCACCGGGTGCGTGAAGGCGACGAGGCGTACGCGGGTGGCGGGTGTCGAGGGGGTGAGGCGCAGGAGGCGGGCGGTGGCGACGAGGAAGGCGGGGGACGAGCCGGTGAAGGCGTGGGCGCGCGCATTGCCTTCGGTGGCGTGGTCCCCGGTGGGGTCGGTGCGGACCCAGGTGACGCCGTCGAGGGCGGCGCCGCGGACCTGCCAGCTCGCGGCGTGGAGTTCGAGGCGGATGGGGCGGCCGAGTTCGTCGAGGGCGAGGTCGACCGAGCCCAGGTGATCGCCTGAGGAGGCGGTGAGCTGGGAGACGTAACGCCAGCCGGAGGGGCCGGGGGCACAGTGGAAGTGTTCTTCTGCGAGGGGGGTGTGGTCGTGCGGATCGTGGAGCGAATAGCGGCCGCGGGGCATGGGGGTCCTGGGTCGTGACGGGCTGGGCCGGTCGCCGGTCCACACATGGGGCAGGCCCCCGGCACGGGGGTGCGGGGGCCTGCCTCGGAGGACCTGCTGCCGGGGAGCGCGTCCGTGCTCGGACGGGCTCCCCGCGGTGGGAGCGTGGGCTCAGTAGCGGTAGTGGTCCGGCTTGAACGGGCCCTCGACCTGCACGCCGATGTACTCGGCCTGCTCCGGACGGAGCGTGGTCAGCTTGACGCCGAGTGCGTCGAGGTGGAGGCGGGCGACCTTCTCGTCGAGGTGCTTGGGCAGCACGTAGACGCCGGTCGGGTACTCGTCGGGCTTGGTGAACAGCTCGATCTGGGCCAGGGTCTGGTCCGCGAAGGAGTTGGACATCACGAAGGACGGGTGGCCGGTGGCGTTGCCCAGGTTCAGCAGACGGCCCTCGGAGAGGAGGATGATCTTCTTGCCGTCGGGGAAGGTCCAGGTGTGGACCTGCGGCTTGATCTCGTCCTTGACGATGCCGGGGACCTTGGCGAGGCCGGCCATGTCGATCTCGTTGTCGAAGTGGCCGATGTTGCCGACGATCGCCTGGTGCTTCATCTTGGCCATGTCCGAGGCCATGATGATGTCCTTGTTGCCGGTCGTGGTGATGAAGATGTCGGCCTTGTCGACGACCTCGTCGAGCGTCGTGACCTGGTAGCCGTCCATCGCGGCCTGCAGGGCGCAGATCGGGTCGATCTCGGTGACGATGACACGGGCTCCCTGACCGCGCAGGGACTCCGCGCAGCCCTTGCCCACGTCGCCGTAGCCGCACACGACCGCGGTCTTGCCGCCGATCAGGGTGTCGGTGGCGCGGTTGATGCCGTCGACCAGGGAGTGGCGGCAGCCGTACTTGTTGTCGAACTTCGACTTGGTGACGGCGTCGTTGACGTTGATCGCCGGGAACAGGAGGGTGCCGTCGCGCTGCATCTCGTACAGGCGGTGGACGCCGGTCGTCGTCTCCTCGGTGACACCGCGGATCTCGGAGGAGAGCCGGGTCCACTTCTGCGGGTTCTCGCCCAGGGTGCGGTTGAGCAGTTCGAGAATGACGCGGTGCTCGTCGGACTCGGCGGTGTCGGGCGAGGGGGCCTTGCCGTCCTTCTCGTACTCGACGCCCTTGTGGACGAGGAGGGTGGCGTCACCGCCGTCGTCGAGGATCATGTTGGGGCCGCCGGTGGGGCTGTCCGGCCAGGTCAGCGCCTGCTCCGTGCACCACCAGTACTCCTCGAGGGTCTCGCCCTTCCAGGCGAAGACGGGAACGCCCTGGGGGTTGTCGGGCGTGCCGTCCGGGCCGACGGCGATGGCGGCCGCGGCGTGGTCCTGGGTGGAGAAGATGTTGCAGGACGCCCAGCGGACCCGGGCGCCGAGGGCGACCAGGGTCTCGATGAGGACGGCGGTCTGCACGGTCATGTGCAGGGAGCCGGTGACGCGGGCGCCGGCCAGGGGCTGGGCGTCGGCGTACTCCTTGCGGATCGCCATCAGGCCGGGCATCTCGTGCTCGGCGAGGGTGATCTCCTTGCGGCCGAACTCGGCCAGGGAGAGGTCGGCGACCTTGAAGTCCTGTCGGTTGTCGACAGTCGTCATTGCGAGCTGCTCCTCGGAGTGTGGGTCGAGGTGGGTACGGCTGGTCTGCACGGCGGCGGACACAGGGGTGCCCGAGGAGGACACAGGCATGCCCGCGTGCGCGCAGCGCAGTCCGTCGGAGGCCCTCTCTCCCTCGGCCGGTCCGTGGTGGACCGCCCGACCGCCATCAGCAGCGACGTCTGGCTCCGTCCCAAGCTACACCGACCGGCCGGGCCTGCCCCAGTCTGCCCGCGTACACATCAGGCCGATCTGGCGGGCATCCCGCGCCGGTCCCCCGGTGCTCGTCGTGCGGGCCGCCGGTCGCGCCCGCACGGACGGGCCTGCCCGTGAAGTCGCCCGAGTGCTCGTCGATGACCGCCGGTCGCGCCCGCACGGACGGGCCGTGCGGGAGGAGCTCGGGCGCGGACATGCGCGGGATTCCCGGTTCCTCGCCGGCGACCGTGGCGGCACGGCGCCCGTGCGGGCGGCGCGGGGCCGGGTGACGGAGGACCGTCCGGATGTGGTGCTGCTCACCGGGGCCACGCTGCTCGGACCGCTCATGGCGATCGCGGGTCCGATCGGTGTGCTTGCGGGGCGGGCGGTCGGCGGTCGGCGAAGTTCGGTACGGAGCGGCGGCCCGCGCACTTCTGGCGCGGGCCGCCCCTCCGTCGTGAGGTCCTGCGGTTCCCTGCGGGTCGGACCTCAGTGGGCGGTGTCGTGCGGCGTCGGGCCGCCGGGTGTGCCCTCGGGGCCGGCGCCCTTGGCGGCTTCGGTCTCGCTGTAGATGTCGGGCTCGAGGTAGATCATGCGGGCGATCGGGACGGCGTCGCGGATGCGGGACTCGGCGGCGTCGATGGCGGAGGCGATCTCGGTGGCCGTGTCGTCGTGCCGGACGGCGATCTTCGCGGCGACCAACAGCTCCTCGGGACCGATGTGGAGGGTGCGCATGTGGATGATGCGGGTGACGGTGTCGCCGTCGACGACGGCGGCCTCGATCTTCCGGGTCTCCTCGACGCCCGCGGCCTCACCGAGCAGCAGTGACTTCGTCTCGACGGCGAGGACCAGGGCGATCAGGATGAGCAGCACGCCGATGCAGAGGGTGCCGATGCCGTCCCAGACGCTGTCGCCGGTGGCCAGGGCCATCCCGACACCGCCGAGGGCGAGGATCAGGCCGACGAGCGCACCGAGGTCCTCCAGGAGGACGACCGGCAGTTCGGGTGCCTTGGAGTGGCGGATGAACTCCTTCCAGGAGCGCTGGCCGCGCAGGGCGTTGGACTCCTTGATGGCGGTGCGGAAGGAGAAGCTCTCGGCGATGATCGCGAAGACGAGGACGCCGACCGGCCAGTACCAGTTCGTCAGCTCGTGCGGGTGCTTGATCTTCTCGTAGCCCTCGTAGAGGGCGAACATGCCGCCGACCGAGAAGAGCACGATGGAGACGAGGAAGGCGTAGATGTAGCGCTCGCGGCCGTAGCCGAAGGGGTGCTGCGGGGTCGCCCGGCGCTGGGCCCTCTTGCCGCCCACCAGCAGCAGCCCCTGGTTGCCGGAGTCGGCGACCGAGTGCACGGACTCGGCGAGCATCGATGACGAGCCGCTGAAGATGAACGCCACGAACTTCGCTACCGCGATCGCGAGGTTGGCGACGAGTGCCGCCACGATCGCCTTGGTGCCGCCTGACGCGCTCATGTGTCCGCGTTGTCCCTTCGTACTCCGTGTGGGCCCGGGCAGACGTGGATCACTCCGCCCAAGGCTTCGCCCGTCCTTTGACGGTGGGCCATTGTCGCAGCCCCGTTCGGCGGCGGCGCGTCGAACCGTCGTCGCAGGACGGTCAGATGACGACAGTGGCCCTGAACAGGGTTCCGGTACCCGATGCTTCGGCCTTCTCACCCGAAGGGATGAACACGGAGGTGCCCGGTGTCAGTTCGTGCTCTCCCACCCGTACGGAACCGGCGGTGCAGAGCAGGATCTGCGGGGCGGCCAGGGTGAGGCCGTGGGTGACGCCGCCCGCGGGGAGGACGTAGCGGGAGAGGCGGAACTCGTCGATGGGGGTCTCGTAGACCTCCTCGCCGTCCGGGCCGGCCTCCGGGCGCAGCACGCCGGGGTCGCCGGCCTCGAAGCGGACGATGCGCAGGAGTTCGGGGACGTCGACGTGCTTGGGGGTGAGGCCGCAGCGCAGGACGTTGTCGGAGTTGGCCATGATCTCGACGCCGAGGCCTTCGAGGTAGGCGTGCGGGACGCCGGCGCCGAGGAAGAGTGCCTCGCCGGGCTGGAGCCGGACGTGGTTGAGAAGCATGGCGGCGATGACGCCGGGGTCGCCCGGGTAGTGGTGGGCGATGTCGGCGTACGGGGCGTACGCGCCGCCGAGGCGGTCGCAGGCGGCGGCCGCCTCGGCGACGGTGCGGGCCATCTCGTCGGGGTCGGCGGTGAGGACGGCGGTGAGGACCTCGCGCAGGGCAGCCTCTTCGGGGCGGGCGTGCAGCAGGTCGACGTACGGCTTGAGGGAGTCGACGCCGAGGCCGTCGAGGAGTCCGGCGGCGCGCTGCGGGTCGCGGAAGCCGCACAGGCCGTCGAACTCGGTGAGGGCACAGATCAGTTCGGGCTTGTGGTTGGCGTCCTTGTAGGTGCGGTGCGGGGCGGTGACGGGGACGCCGCGGCGTTCCTCGTCCTCATAGCCCTCCTTCGCCTGGGTCAGGTCGGGATGGACCTGGAGGGAGAGCGGGGCTCCGGCGGCGAGGAGCTTGAGCAGGAAGGGCAGACGGGGGCCGAACTTGGCGACCGCGTCCGGGCCGAGTTCCCGCTCCGGGTCGGCGTCGATGACCTCGACGAGCGTGCCCCGGTCGGTGCGCGAGGGCGCGCCGGGGTGGGCGCCCATCCACATCTCCGCCTGCGGCTCACCGGTCGGTTCGGTGCCGAGCAGCCGCGGGAGGGCGGTGGTGGAACCCCAGGCGTAGGGGCGGATGGTGTTGTCGAGGCGGTCCATGGGGTTCTCCGCGTTCCTTCTGCCGGTTCTCGTGCGGGCGGCGCGGTGCGTGCCGTGCGTCCGCGCGGGGGAGGGTCAGGTGTTCCCTGGCATGATCAGGCCCTTGAGGCGAGCGCCAGGTAAACGGCGGCGAAATCCGTGACGGCGATCAGCTCCGCGAGGGTCTCCAGTTCGCCGCCCGCCTCCGGTTCCAGCTCGCTGATCGGCGTGTCGTGGGTGAGGGCCAGGTCACGGGCGGCGGGGGCTGCGGTGAGGCCGCCGATGGGGCGGTCGCGGAGCAGCACCACGCGCGCGTGCAGGGCGGGCGCCTCCTCGACGCGGTCGCGGAAGAAGTCGTCCGGGTCCGCGCCGGCGGCGAGCCGGCCGGCCAGCAGGGCGCTGTGCGCGGCGAGCGCCTCGGGGAGTTCGGCGACGACGGCGGGGGTGCCGGAGAGCTCGGCGAGGGCGGCGGCGAAGCGGCGGCCGGCCGGCCCGGCTGAGACCCCTTCGGTCCATACGACGGGGAGCGCGTCGGCGATCTCGGCGGCCAGGGTCTTGGCGGGGTTGCTGTACGTCGCGATGGCGGGTCCACAGCGTTCGGCGATGCCGTCGAGGCGGTCGGCGATCTTTCCCAGGGCGTCCGGCGGGGCGGTGAGCAGGCCGGTGCGGTCCAGGAGCGCGAGCAGCGGGGTGAGCAGCGCCCACAGGACGCCGGGGGCGGAGGCGGCGAGGGGTTGGTCCTGGTCGTAGGAGGCGGTGGCCATGGGGACGAACAGGCCGACGGAGCCGTTCACCGTCTCGGCGAGCGGGGTGCGGGCGGGGGCGACCGCGACGACGGTGCAGCCGCGGCGGTACGCCTGCTCGGAGAGCAGGGTGAGCCCGGGTTCGGTGCCGTCCGGGGTGGCGATGAGGAGCAGGTCCACGGAGCCGGCCCAACCGGGCAGTTCCCAGCGCAGGGCGCCTGCCGCGGGGGCGACGCCGCTGGGTGCGAGGCGGGTGACGGGGCTGCCGGCTCCGGCCAGGGTGCCGAGGAGGTCCGCGGTCTGGGTGGCGGCGGCGCCGGGACCGGCGATGAGCACCGCGCGGGGGCGGCCGTCGGGTTTCAGCTCGTTGACGCCGGCTTCGGCGGCGTACCGCGCGGCGGTGCGGACGCGGGCGCCGGCTTCGGCGGCGCCGCGGAGCAGGGCGCGACGGTCGGCCTCGGCGAGGCCCTGCGGTGAGTCGAGCAGCGATTCGTCGAGCATGGGCGGCAGGCTCCGATCTCCGATCGGCGGGGCGTCGTCGGTGCGTGGTGTGCCGGTTACCCGTTACGCGGGGCGGCGTGCCTCGTCGACGAGGAGTACGGGGATGCCGTCGCGGACGGGGTAGGCCAGGCCGCAGTCCTGGCCGGTGCAGACCAGTTCCGTGTCCTGCTCCTTGAGGGGGGAGCGGCAGGCCGGACAGGCGAGGATCTCCAGGAGGCCGGCTTCGAGTGGCATGGGGGTCCCTTCGCTGGGTGGATGTGCTGGTCAGGGTACCGCCGGTGGAGGGTGGGCGGCGGGCCGGGCGGTGACCGGCGCGGGGCAGGGGTGTGGGTGGGCATGCGCCGGAGGCGTGCGCGGGGTGCGCCGCCGCCGGTGCGGGCCGGGGGTGCTTGCGCAGCCCGGCGCTTTCGGGGTGCCGTCGCGCCCGCCCGCACCGCCCCAGCGGCGCTTGCGGGCGCGGTCACGGGACTACGACCGGATGATTTCCAGGGCCTCGTCGCGGATCCTGGTCATCGTCGCCTCGTCCCGGGCCTCCGCGTTCAGGCGCAGGAGGGGTTCCGTATTGGAGGGGCGGACGTTGAACCACCAGTCGGAGGAGGTGACGGTGAGGCCGTCCAGGTCGTCGAGGGTGATGCCGTCGCGGTCCTCGTACGCGGCCCTGATCGCGGCCAGGCGGGCGGTCTGGTCGTCGACCGTGGAGTTGATCTCCCCGGAGCCGATGTAGCGGTCGTACTGGGCGACCAGGGCGGACAGCGTGCCCTGCTGGCCGCCGAGGGCGGCGAGGACGTGCAGGGCGGCCAGCATGCCCGTGTCGGCGTTCCAGAAGTCGCGGAAGTAGTAGTGCGCGGAGTGCTCGCCGCCGAAGATCGCGCCGGTCCTGGCCATCTCGGCCTTGATGAAGGAGTGGCCCACGCGGGTGCGCTCGGGGGTGCCGCCGTTCTCCCGTACGACCTCGGGGACCGACCAGGACGTGATCAGGTTGTGGATGACCGTGCCCTTGCCGCCGTTGCGTGCCAGCTCGCGGGAGGCGACCAGGGCGGTGATCGCGGACGGGGGGACCGGCTCGCCCCGCTCGTCGACCACGAAGCAGCGGTCGGCGTCGCCGTCGAAGGCGAGGCCGAGGTCGGCGTCCTCCTCGCGGACCCGCTTCCGCAGGTCGACGAGGTTGGCCGGGTCGAGGGGGTTGGCCTCGTGGTTGGGGAAGGTGCCGTCGAGTTCGAAGTACATCGGGACGAGGGCGAGCGGCAGGCCGGCGAAAACCGTCGGGACCGTGTGCCCGCCCATGCCGTTGCCCGCGTCGACGACGACCTTCAGGGGGCGGACGGAGGCCAGGTCGACGAGCGAGCGCAGGTGTGCCGCGTAGTCGTCCAGCGTGTCGCGCCGGGTGACCGTTCCCCGGGTGCCGGTCGTCGGTTCCGGGGCACCCGACTCGCTCCACCGCTCGACGAGTTCCCGGATCTCCGCCAGGCCCGTGTCCTGGCCGACCGGCGCCGCGCCCGCGCGGCACAGCTTGATGCCGTTGTACCGCGCCGGGTTGTGCGAGGCCGTGAACATCGCGCCGGGGAGGTCCAGGGCGCCCGAGGCGTAGTAGAGCTGGTCCGTGGAGCACAGGCCGATCTCGACGACGTCGGCGCCCCGGGCCGCCGCGCCGCGCGCGAAGGCGCCGGACAGGCCGGGGGACGACGGCCGCATGTCGTGACCGGTGACGACGGCGGTCGCGCCGGTCACCCGGACGAAGGCGGCGCCGAAGAGCTCGGCGAGGGACTCGTCCCACTGGTCGGGAACGACTCCGCGCACGTCGTACGCCTTCACGATCTGCGACAGATCAGCAGCCACGGCCAGCCCTTCCGGAAGTCCTGTCGGTCACCACAAACTACCCGTAGGTGGTGACGCTCCTGTCAGGGCCACCGAACGGGCCTTCGGACGGCGCGGAGGCCCGGGGCAGCACCCAGCCGAGTGCCGCCGTGCTCTGGCCCACCGTGACCAGGCACATCACGAGCAGCAGACCGAGGCCCCAGGGCAGTACCTTGCGCGGCGGGGCGCCCTCGCGGCCCGCCGGCCCGACGGCCGCGCAGGCGGCGGTGAGGTTCTGCGGCGAGACCATCCTGCGAGGACTCCGACGGAGCTGTAGGCGGCGGCCCGGACTGCCGGGCGGCGGTGGTCCGGAGGGCGGTGGTCCGGAGGGCGCCGAAGCAGAACGCGACGGCGAGTACCCGGATGCGGGGTCGTCGGAGAGACGGCCGAAGGAGCGGCGGGGGACGTCGGAATGGCGGATGCGGACGGTCATCCGGTGGGCCCACAAAGCGTTGACGGTGATCCACATGAGGAGGAAGAGGCCGAAGACGGCACCCCGGGAGCCGCCGGAGAGTGTCCGGTCCGGTGGCATGCCGTACCCCGGGCAGGCCGCAGGCAGGCCGGTCAGGCCTGCGAAGTGCGCCTTCGTCCGGACGCCGCCGAGCGAACCGGCGACGGGTTCCAGCCTGGACGCCCAGCGGCGCTTCCCGGAGTCCGTCACGTGAAAGCAATTTCTCACCACACCCCAGGAAACGACCATGCCCGCGACAAGCAGGCGTCGAGGGCGTACCGGGGTTCGCGCGGCGCCCGAGGTACGGGAGAGAGGCCCGCCCCGGTCAGTTGTCCGGGGAGCGGAGGACGCGCAGGTGGCCGCGGCGTGCGACCTCCATGGGGTCGGCCGCGCGGGGACCACCGGCCCCTCCCGCCGCGCGTTCCTGGGGGCGGGCGGCCTCACGCACCGCGTTCGCAAGCGCTTCCAGGTCGTCTCCGCTGGGCTGGGCCGGGGCCGAACCGTCGAGCAGACGGACGACCTCCCAGCCGCGCGGTGCGGTGAGGCGCTCGGAGTGCTCCGCGCACAGGTCGTAGCAGTGGGGTTCGGCGTAGGTGGCGAGCGGGCCGAGGACCGCGGTCGAGTCGGCGTAGACGTACGTCAGCGTCGCGACGGCGGGACGGCCGCAGGCGGTGCGCGAACAGCGACGTACAGGGCTCACGACGTTGGACGGTACCGCACTCTTGAGCGGGCCGCGACGACTCCCCACCACGTCACTCCACCGTGTCGTGACAGGAAACACCCCACATGTCCCTTTGGGTACACCTTGCTGACCTGGGTCGACACGAGGGCTCGAAGGGCTGGTCGGCACTGATTCCGGTCACCAGTCGGTACAAACACCGTCAATTGCCTTGAGGTCACCGGTCTCAGGGAGATGCGGAATCGAGCCCAACCTTGGCTGGAATGGTCACGTTGTGACATGCCGTACGGGTCGGCCGGAAGGCGTACCGGATCGGGCGGGGCGGCGACGTGACGACTACGCTTCGCGGTGATGGACAGCTCTGTGACGCCCCGTGCCGCCGGTCCAGGCCCCGGACCCCGACGCCGTGACCGCCACGGCCGGGGCATGCGGGGCCCGATCGCACCTCCGCAGGTGCCGCTCGCCGCGAGCCGTGCGGAGACGTTCTCGGATCTCGTGCAGGACTCCGTGGAGCGGCTGGAACGGCGGTGGCCGCAGTTGGCCGACATCGATTTCCTGGTGCTGGACGTGCCCCGGCCGGACGGGGGGACCTGGAGCGATGGGACGGTGCCGCTGGGCGGGACCGTGGCTGCTCGTGAGGGACAGCCGGCGCGGGTGGTGGTCTACCGGCGGCCGGTGGAGATCCGCTCCAAGGGGCGGGACGAGCGGGCGGCTCTCGTGCACGAGGTCGTGGTCGAGCAGGTGGCGGAGCTGTTGGGGCTGACGCCGGAGACGGTGGATCCCCGGTACGGGGAGGACTGACGGGGTTCGTACGGCTGCGGGTGCGACTGCGCCTGCCACCCGGCGCGTCACGGGTGCGCCGCGTCGGGGCGGCCCGGGGCGCTCACGGTCCGGCGCCTGCGGGGCGCCTCGCCCGTTCCCGGCTTCCGCTCTCCCGGCCCCGCCCGAGCGGGGCCCATGAGCGGGGTGCCCCACCGCCCGCTCCCGGCCCCGCCCGAGCCGGGGCCCCATTGCTCCCGCCTCCCAGGCCTTTGAGGCACTGCGGGAGGAAAGACCGCTCGCGGAGGGCGGCAGCCGGCACCCGGTCCCTGGAGAGGACTCCTCGTGGGTGGTGGCTACTGCACGATCGACAGGTCCTCGTTCGACTCCGGTACCGCGACCGTTCCCCGGTCGTCCGGGAGGGGCTGGACCGTGAAGAACGGGACACCGTTCTCCGTCGTCGTCAGCGTCCGGGACGCGTAGACCGGCGTGTCCGACTGGGGCTCCACCGTGAGGGCGTACGTGCCCTTCACCCCGGCCGGCACCGGCGCCTCGACGTCCTGCGTCGTGCCCGACTCGATCGTGTACGTCTTCGAGACCGCCGTACCGCCCTCGGTGCCCGCCGAGGCCGTGACCTTGATCTTCGCCGTGCCCTCGGGAGCCGTCACCGAGAGCGTCGTGCCCTTGGCCGCGTTGTCCACGGACGTGGCACGCGTACCGACCGGCCGTGCGGCGGGGATGAAGGCCGACTCCTGGTCGCCGCCCTTGCCGCGCAGCACCCGTACCGCCGCCACCACCGGGACGGAGTCGTCCGCCGCCGTCAGGACCAGGGAACCCGCCTCGCCGCGCGTGACGTCGCCCAGGTCGACGGCCGCCGTCATGCCGCCCTTCACGTGGAGGGTGTCGTGGCCGGCCGGGGTGATCAGGCCGGAGGGGGAGGCGAGACGCACCTTCAGGTCGACGTCGGCGTCGCCGGAGGTGAAGGCGACCAGGCGTACGGCGGTGGCGTCCTTCGGGATGCCGGGCAGGACCAGGCTGCCGGACGGATCGGCCGACGCGGGCAGCCAGTCGCCGCCCAGTTCGGCGTCCAGGGCCTGTACGGCGGCGCCGACCCGGCCGCTGCGGACGACCACGTGGACGGTCACATCGGTCTGCTTCTCGTCGGTGAGCGTCGAGAGCAGGACCGGCTCGGCGGAGTGCGGCTGGACCGTGATGCCCTCCCCCACCGTCGTCTCGAGGACGCCGTCCTTGCCGTAGAGCTCGATGTCCACGACCGCCGCCGCGTCGTCGGGGTTGGTCAGGTGGACGTAGTCGGTGCGGTCGCCCTCGGTGCTCGTGCCGGGGAACCAGAACTCCGTGTCCGGGGCCGTGCAGGTGACGCCGTGCATGCCCCGGCCCGTGCCCGCGGTGACCGTTGACGTCTGCTGCATGGTCCAGCCCGGCGCGAAGCGGCCCTCGGCGGTGCCGAGAAGGGCGGAGGAATCGCCGCCGGTCGTCTCCCCGGTGACCGGCTCGCCGGGCTCCCCGGGCTCCAGCACGGGCTTCTCGGACCCGTCGTCCCCGGACTTCGACTCGTCCGGCTTCCGCTCCGTGGCCGCCCGGAGTTCGGCCTTGCCCTCGCTCTGCGTGCCCTTCGTGACCGGCGTGAAGGACGTGTACGTCGTCTCGGCCAGGTCGGAGGTGCTGGGCGGGGGGCACACCAGGCTCGTGCGTTCCACGGGGAGGTGGGCCGCCGGCTTTGCCGTGCCGGCCGCGGCGTCGGCGCCCGGTGAGGACACCGCGGCGAAGCCGGTGACGGCGGCGAGCGCGGTCACGCCCGCGATCAGGGACAGGGTGGTGCGGTTCACTGCCGGCTCCCGTCGGGACGTTCGCTGCCCGTGCCGTGGGGGTCGTACGACGTGTCGTAGCCCTGCACGTAGTTCTGGTCGTAGCCCTGTGTGTAGGTCTGGTCGTACGGCGCCTGCCGGGCGTCGTAGGCGTACGGGTCGTACTCTCCGCCGTCCTGGGGATAGGCCCCCGCCTGGTAGGGCCGGCCGTAGGCGTCCACCGGGTACTGCTGGTACTGCTCGTCCGGGTGGGCGTCCGGGTACCGCGCCGCCGCGTCCCAGTCGCCGTGCTCGGACTGGTGCGGGACGGGGGCGGGAGGCTGCTCGGGCGAGGCGGGGAAGTCCTCGTCTACGCCCGGTTCCCCGGAGGCGGCCTCCGCCTCGGCCTGGGCGCGCAGACGGCGGGCGCGGCGGCCCTCGCCGGCCGTCGCCTCGGCGGGGACGGCCTGCTCCTCGGGCAGGTCGTCGTCGATGTCGCGGCGGCGGCCGGGCAGGGCCATGACGACGAGCACGACGGCGAACAGGCCCTGGGCCCACAGCCAGGCGGTGTGGGTGATCGGGGCGTCGTAGGTGACGTCCAGCGTGCCGCCGGAGGCGGGGAGTTCGAATCCCTGGGCCCAGCCGTCGACCGTGGTGGGGGTCAGCGGCCTGCCGTCGAGGGTGGCGGTCCAGCCCTCGGCGGCGGTGTCGGCGAGGCGCAGGACGCGGCCCTCCGCGCCGTTCGGGATCTTGGTGTGGATGTCGACCGGTCCCGCGGCGACGGGCACGGGCTCGACGGCGTCGTCCTTGGCGGGAACGCCGTCCTTGGCGGGAACGATGCTCGCGCGCGCGACCTGCCGGTCCACCCGCCACAGCGCGCCGCCCGCCTGCTGGCTGAGCCGGGACAGGCCGGGGGTGGCGTCCAGGACGCGGGTGACCTCGCGCGGTGCGCCCGGGTGGACGAGGACGTAGCGGACGGCGAAGCCGCCGAGCTGGTCGGCCTGGTCGGCGCCGGAGCCGGCGACGAGGTTGGCGACGACCTTGTCGAGCACGCTGTTCCCGCCGTTCACCGCGGCGATCTCCGCGTCGCCCATGCGGGCGCCCGAGCCGCGGACCAGGACGTAGCCGACCCGGGCGGTGGAGTCACTGTCGAGGACGAGGGTGCGGGCCTGGTCGCGGGTGCCGCTCTCCTCGGCGACGAACGCGGGCACCTGGACGGGGTCGCGCCGTTCGACCGGTCCGTCGGCGCCGCGGATCATCCAGCCGGCGGCGGCGACCAGCGGGCCGATCGCACAGGCGAGGGCGATCAGCACGGCGACCGGCTGGCGCCAGCCGAAGCTCTGCTCGGCGACGCGCGCGCGTGCCCCGTCGGCGCCGAGCGCGGCGGCGGCCAGGACGGCGATGCCGTAGACGAGGGTGGCGGGGCCCGCCCAGGCGGAGTTGTTGGACAGGACCGCGAAGACGAGGCCCACCAGGGCGGCCGTCCACGCGGCGACGATCGCCGTCCGGCGTTCCGAGCGGAGCAGGGCAGCGAGCGCGGCGAGCACCAGGCCGAGGAGCAGCAGGCCGCCGACGGTGCCGGGGCCGCCCGGGCTCGCGCCGAGCAGGTCGAGCGCGGAGGCGGCGGAGGAACCGTACTCCAGGCCCGCTTCCCGGAAGAAGCCGAGGGGGATCAGGGAGAGCGACCACGGGGCGAGGACCAGCAGGGGGGTGCCCAGTTGGGCCAGGAAGCGCAGTCCGTAGGCCGGGATGTCGGTCCTGCGCAGGGCCAGGACGCCGACGCCGAGGACCAGGGCGATGGGCCACACGATCGGGGTGAACGCCGTGGTGACCGTCAGGAGCAGGCCGTACGCCCAGGTGGCGCGCCAGCTGCCGCGGGTGCCCTCGGGGTTCGTGAGGCCGCTCGCGGCGACGCCCGCGCGGGCGATCAGCGGCAGCAGCACGGCGAGTACGGCGGTGCCGATGCGGCCACCGGCCAGGGCACCGGTCGCGGCGGGCAGGAAGGCGTAGGCGACGGCCGCCCACGCGCGCAGCAGCCGGGACTCGACGAGCGGGCGGGAGGCGAAGTACGCGGTGAGGCCGGCCAGCGGTACCGAGCAGACCAGGAGGATCGTGACGGCGAGGCCGGTGGAGCCGAGCAGGAGCGAGGCGAAGGCCGCGACGACCGCCAGGTAGGGCGGTGCGGATCCGGTGCCGCCGGCGCCCACGGTGTGCCAGGCGTCGGTGTAACGGGTCCACAGCTCACCGGCGCCGGCGGGCGCGGGGAGCAGGGCGCCGCCCGCGAGCGCGCCGCCACCGAGGAGCCCGCGGCAGGCCGCGAGGGAGACCAGCAGCAGCACCAGGAAGAGCACCGGGCCGGGCTTGCGGGCGATGCGCTTGAGCCGGGCGAACTGCTCGACCTCCAGGAAGTCGGCGTCGTCGCCGCCGGGTCCGGACTCGATGACGCCGCCGTGGCGTCCGGCACCGGAGGCGGCCTCGGGGTCGGAGCGGCCGACGAGGCTGCTCGCGACCTGTTCCACGGTGACGCGGACGGTCGCGCCGGGCGGCGGGAACAGCGGCCGCATCTCGCCCTTGTCGGTCTGCGGGCTGCCGCGGTGGCGCCGCCCGGCAAGGATCCGTTCGGGCCGGAACAGGGTGCCCACGAGACCACGGATCTCGTCGACGGCCTGTCCCGGGGCCTTGCCGACGAGGTAGGCGAGGGTGCGGAGCAGGGTGCCGAGGACGACGCGCAGCAGCACCCAGGGCAGAGCGGCCGTGCGGGCGTTGACGAGCAGGGTGTAGACGGCGCCCGCCTTGTCCACCTTGTGCGGGGAGGCGGAGGTGCGGCCCACGCAGTCGACGGTGCGGCGCTCGCGGGCGGCGGCCTCGGCGTGCCGGACGACCGCGTCGGGGGCGACCAGGACCCGGTGTCCCGCGGAGTGGGCGCGCCAGCACAGGTCGACGTCGTCGCGCATGAGGGGCAGGTGCCGGTCGAATCCGCCGAGCCGGTCGAAGACGTCACGGCGGATCAGCATGCCGGCGGTGGACACCGACAGCACGGGCCGTACGTGGTCGTGCTGGCCCTGGTCCTGTTCGCGGCGGTCCAGGCCGGTCCAGCGACGGCCGGAGTTGGCGATGGAGACGCCGACCTCGAGGAGCTGCCTGCGGTCGTACCAGCCGCGGAGCTTGGGGCCGACGACGGCCACGTCGTCACGGCCGAGTTCGTACTCGTTCTCCACGACGCGCAGCATCTGGGCCAGCGCGTCGGGTTCGGGCGCGCAGTCGTCGTGCAGCAGCCACAGCCACTGGACCGGCTCCCCGTGCGGGAGGTCCGGCAGGTCGTAGGCGTCGTCGCGCCAGCTGCGGGTGACCGGGTCCCAGCCGCTCGGCCGTTTCAGGTACGGCAGGTCGTCCGGCGTGAGGTGCGGGGCGCTGCGGCTGCACTCCTCGACCGCCTGGCCGAAGCCGGTGCGCCGGGCGAGGTGCAGCACGCGTTCGTCGCCGAGGGCCTCGGCGACCAGCCGGGCGGAGTCGTCCGCGCTGCCGGTGTCGGCGCCCATGGCGAACTGGACGGGGCGCTCCTGGCCGAGCAGCCCGGCGAGCGCGTCGGGCAGCCAGCGGGCGCCGTCGTGGGAGACGAGGACCGCCGTCACCACGTGACGCGGAAACTCAGGGGTGGCAGCGAGGTCTTGCCGGGCTGTCGTGTGGCTGTGCACGGACATCGAGGTACGGGCCCCGGTTCGGTGGTCTGGGGGGAACGCCTGTGCCCGACGGGGGCGACGAGGCGTCTCGGACGAGCGACCACACTATCGGCTGGGCACCGGAGCGGCCCGCCGCCTGTGGACAACCCACCCGCGACGGGCCTTAAGTGACGTATGTACGACTTGGCGTGCGCACGGTGCGCACCGTGCGCGCGACGGCGATGTGCCGGCCCGTCAGACGGCGGCCTTCTTCAGCCGGCGGCGCTCCCGCTCGGACAGGCCGCCCCAGATGCCGAAGCGCTCGTCGTTGGCGAGGGCGTACTCGAGGCACTCGGAGCGGACCTCGCAGGCGAGGCAGACCTTCTTCGCCTCCCGGGTCGAGCCGCCCTTCTCGGGGAAGAAGGACTCGGGGTCGGTCTGGGCGCACAGCGCGCGCTCCTGCCAGCCGAGCTCCTCATCCGCGTCGTCGACCAGCAGTTGCTGCACCAGCTCGGTCATGTGCGCCCCTCGTCCGTCCTTCGCATCCCCGTGATCCAGCCGTTACCGATCCCGGCTGAACGACACGAGTGAAATTACAAGTGTGCTGCTCCGGGCGAGTCAAGCCGAGATCTGCTATTGAGCCCCTTATTCACTCTGCGGAACCAAGGCCAAGCCGAAAGTGTTCAAATCGTCCTAAACCTTGACACGCGTACGGGACCCGCGCGGGTCTCCCACCCCACGCGGGGTCCACCGGGGGTGGACGCCCAAGGGGCCGATCTCGTTGCGACACCCGCACCGAAGCGAACCGGATCACAGTCGGATCACGGGATCGCAACGACGCGCGGGGCACCCGGCCGTGGGCACCATGTGTCCCGGGAAGCGGCTGAGCAAACCTTTCACCTGTGAGATGGACCGGATGAGGTGAACCATGTCCCACATGCCGGGCGCCGAGTTGACAGTGGAGGAGTGAACCGCTGTTCTAGTGGGCATGCTCGCGAATTCGGCACTCACCTCGGCCCGCTCCGTCGGGTTCCTCGGTGCTGCCCGCGCTCGCTGTAGCTGTCGCTGTTCCGGCTGTTGAGCCCTCTCCCGTAGCTCCAGCCCTCGCCGGGCCACAGACCCGGCCGCTGTTTCCTTCGCTCCCCACCAGGGCGCTCCTCGCCGCCGTCCGCGATCCGGACGCACGCGACGCGACACCCTCCCCACCGCTTCTCCGCCAAGGAACCTCCGCATCCATGAACAGCGACAGCGACCTCCAGATCGCCGGCGACATCCTCGAGGTCCCGCACCTGCTCCAGCCCCCGCGCGAGCACCCGGCCACCGTCGCCGAGTTCGCCGGCCTGGCCCGCTCCCTCGCCGCCGACCGCTCCCAGTGGGAGCACCTCGTCCGGTACGACGCCACCAGCCGCTGGTACCACCGGCTGCGCACCGGCCCCGGCTACGAGGTGTGGCTGCTGTCCTGGGTGCCCGGCCAGGGCAGCGGACCGCACGACCACGGCCGCTCCTCCGGCATGCTCACCGTCCTGGAAGGCACCCTGACCGAGCGCACGGAGCGCGGCACGCGCACGCTGACCGCCGCCGCGGCGGGAGTCCCCCCGCTCGAGCGAAACCGGGAGGGGATGAGGGTGTTCGCTCCGGGCTACGTGCACGAGGTCGTCAACGACGCGCTGGAACCCGCGGTCAGCCTGCACATCTACTACCCGGGCCTCACCGAGATGCCGATGCACGCCTCCCTCCGCTGCGAGAGCCGCACGGCGCCCGGCCCGGTGACTGCCTGACGCGATGCCGTGTCGGCCTGCGAGGATGGCCCCATGCGCATTGTGGTTCTGGCAGGCGGCATCGGCGGTGCCCGTTTCCTGCGCGGTCTGAAGCGGGCCGTGCCGGACGCGGACATCACGGTCATCGGCAACACCGGGGACGACATCCACCTCTTCGGGCTGAAGGTCTGCCCGGACCTCGACACGGTGATGTACACGCTCGGCGGCGGTATCAACGAGGAGCAGGGCTGGGGGCGGACCGACGAGACCTTCCACCTCAAGGAGGAACTCGCGGCGTACGGCGTCGGTCCGGAGTGGTTCGGGCTCGGCGACCGGGACTTCGCCACGCACATCGTGCGGACGCAGATGCTCGGCGCCGGCTTTCCGCTCAGCGCGGTGACGGAGGCGCTCTGCGACCGCTGGGAGCCCGGCGTGCGCCTCATCCCGATGACGGACGACCGCGTGGAGACCCATGTGGCGGTCGAGCTGGACGGCGAGCGCAAGGCGGTCCACTTCCAGGAGTACTGGGTACGGCTGCGGGCCTCGGTGCCGGCCGAGGCGGTCGTGCCGGTCGGGGCGGAACAGGCGAAGCCGGCGCCGGGTGTCCTGGAGGCGATCGCCGAGGCCGACGTGATCCTCTTCCCGCCGTCCAACCCCGTGGTCTCCGTCGGCACCATCCTCGCCGTCCCCGGCATCCGGGAGGCGATCGCCGAAGCGGGCGTGCCGGTGATCGGTCTGTCGCCGATCGTCGGGGGCGCGCCCGTGCGCGGCATGGCCGACAAGGTGCTGGCGGCCGTCGGCGTGGAGTCCACGGCCCCGGCGGTGGCCGAGCACTACGGCTCGGGCCTGCTGGACGGCTGGCTGGTCGACACGGCCGACGCGGACTGCGTGGAGCGCGTCGAGGCGGCCGGGATCCGCTGCCGGGCCGTACCCCTGATGATGACCGACGTCGACGCGGCCGCGCGGATGGCGCGGGAGGCGCTGACGCTGGCGGAGGAGGTCCGGGCGGTATGAGCGGCACGGGCTACCGGGTCTGGCCCGTGGCGGGCCTGCCCGAGATCCGCGAGGGCGACGACCTGGCCAAGCTGATCGCGGCCGCCGCACCGGACCTGTCCGACGGCGACGTCCTCCTCGTCACCTCGAAGGTCGTCTCCAAGGCGGAGGGCCGGATCGTCGGGGCGACGGACCGGGAGGCCGCGATCGACGCGGAGACGGTGCGCGTGGTGGCCCGGCGCGGCGCGCTGCGCATCGTGGAGAACCGGCAGGGCCTGGTCATGGCCGCGGCCGGGGTCGACGCCTCCAACACCCCCGCCGGCACGGTCCTGCTGCTGCCCGAGGATCCGGACGCCTCCGCGCGGACGATCCGCCAGGGCCTGCGCGAGGCCCTCGGCGTCGAGGTCGGTGTGATCGTCACCGACACCTTCGGCCGGCCCTGGCGTGCGGGGCTGACCGATGTCGCGATCGGCGCGGCGGGCGTCCGGGTGCTGGACGACCTGCGCGGCGGCACCGACGCGCACGGCAATCCGCTCGGCGCCACGGTCGTCGCCACGGCCGACGAGCTCGCCGCGGCGGGCGACCTGGTCAAGGGCAAGGCGTCCGGCCTCCCGGTGGCCGTGGTCCGCGGACTGCCGCACGTGGTGGCGGCCGACGACGGCGAGGGCGCGCGGGCGATGGTCCGCGGCGCGCGCGACGACATGTTCCGCCTCGGCACGTCCGAGGCGGTACGCCAGGCGGTGACCCAGCGCCGTACGGTGCGGGCCTTCACGGACGAGCCGGTCGACCCCGGAGCCGTACGCCGCGCGGTGGCCGCGGCGGTCACGGCGCCGGCCCCACACCACACCACGCCGTGGCGGTTCGTGCTGCTGGAGTCGCCCGGTTCCCGCACCCGTCTCCTGGACGCCATGCGCGACGCCTGGATCGCCGACCTGCGCCGCGACGGCAGGACCGAGGAGTCGATCGCCAAGCGCGTCCGCCGCGGCGACGTCCTGCGCAACGCGCCGTACCTGGCCGTCCCCTGCCTGGTCATGGACGGCTCGCACACCTACGGGGACGCGCGGCGGGACGGCGCGGAGCGGGAGATGTTCGTGGTCGCCACGGGCGCCGGCGTGCAGAACTTCCTGGTCGCGCTGGCCGGGGAGCGGCTGGGCTCGGCGTGGGTGTCGTCGACGATGTTCTGCCGCGAGGTGGTCCGCGAGGTCCTGGACCTGCCCGCGGACTGGGACCCGATGGGCGCGGTGGCGATCGGCCACCCGGCGCAGGACCCGCGCCCGCGGCCGGAGCGGGACGCGGGCGGTTTCATCGAGGTGCGGTGAGCGTGCGCCTATCCTCATGGGGACCCCCGCTCCACCTCCACCCCTGGAATTTCTCGTGGCAGGACGTTTCGCACCCCGCCCGGCACGTACGGATGTGCGCGGCGGGCAGGTCGCCGCGTCCCCGGGAGTACCCCGCCGGGCACCGGCTCCGGCCCGCGTACGGACATGGGCGCCGGAGGGGCCCCTGGACCTCGGGCTGGTCCTCGGGCCGCTGCGACGGGGGCCGGGGGACCCGACGTTCCGGGCGCTGCCGGACGGTTCCGTGTGGCGGGCCGGCCTGACCCCGGCGGGCCCGGGGACGCTGCGGGTGACGGGGCGTTCGGACGGGATCCGGGGCGAGGCGTGGGGGCCGGGCGCCGACTGGCTCCTGGACGGACTGCCGGAGCTGCTCGGCTCCGCCGACGATCCGTCCGCCTTCGTGCCCCGGCACAAGCTGCTGGCACTGACCCGGCACCGACGTCCGGGACTGCGGCTGACGCGGACCGGTCTGGTGCTGGAGTCGCTGATCCCGTCGATACTGGAACAGAAGGTCACGACGGGTGAGGCGTACCGGGCCTGGCGGCTGCTGGTACGGAAGTACGGCGAGCCTGCGCCCGGGCCCGCGCCGGAGCGGATGTCGGTGATGCCGGCGCCTCGGACGTGGGCGCTGATTCCCTCCTGGGAGTGGCATCGGGCCGGGGTCGACGACAAGCGGGCGTCGACGGTTCTGCGGGCGGTGCGGGTCGCCGCGCGGCTGGAGGAGGCGGTGGGGATGCCACCCGCCGAAGCACGGGCGCGGTTGGAGCTGGTGCCGGGGATCGGACCGTGGACGTCGGCGGAGACGGTGCAGCGGAGCCATGGGGCGGCGGATGCGGTGACCGTGGGGGATCTGCATCTGCCGGGGATCGTGGGATGGGCGCTGGCGGGGGACCGGCATGCGGATGACGCGGTGATGTTGTCGCTGTTGGAGCCGTACGCGGGGCAGCGGCATCGGGCCGCGCGGCTGATCCTGCTGAGCGGGAAGGTGCCGGAGCGGCGGGCGCCGCGGATGCCGTACGGGGACATCGGACGGCTCTGAGCTTCGGCCGGGCCGGCGTTCGGCGGGGGCGCGTCGTGGGCGCCCCGCGCCGACGCGGGCCGGGGGCGGCTTCACTGCCCGGCCCCGCCGGGTGCCGTCGCCTTGGTCCCGGCCGGGGCGGGCTCGCGCGGCCCGGCGCCTGCGGGGCGCCTGCGGGGCGCCTCCCCACTGCCGGCTCCGCTCGAACGGGGCTCCCCCACCGCCCCGCGGCACGGCTGCCCGCGGGAGCGGCGGCGACTGCCCGCGGGAGCGGACAGCCGCGTACGGCGTGGAGGGGACGGGGCGGGGTGGCCGCCCGCAGCGGCCGGTGCCTCCGCGCCCCGCGCGTCTTCCGGCAGACGTGATGCGCGCCGGCCCGGGGACGGACACCACGGACACGGCCCCGCCCCGCCCACCGGCATCAGGTGCTACCCGAGCCCCCACCACCGGACCGGACGGTCACCGGTCCGAGGAGAAGCGGAGGGCGCCCGCCGGAATGGTCGCGTCGCACCAGACGCGGGCGCCCTCGCGGAGCTCGTTGCGGGGACCTATGACCGCGCCGTCGCCTATGACCGTGCCGGTGAGGACCGTGTGCTCGCCCACCCGCGCCCGCGTGCCGATCAGCGAGTCGGTGATGACCGCACCCGGCTCGATCACCGCCCCCGGCAGGATCGTGCTGCCGAAGACGCACGCGCCCTCCGCCACGAACGCGCCCTCGCCCACCACCGTCCCGCCCGCCAGCTTCGCGTCCGGTGCCACGGTCGCCGTGGGGAGCACCAGTCGGTCCCCGCAGCGCCCGGGCACCGCAGGCGACGGAGCGCGGCCCAGCACCAGGTCCGCCGAGCCCCGCACGAAGGCCGCCGGGGTCCCCAGGTCCAGCCAGTACGTGGAGTCGACCATCCCCTGCAGGTGCGCCCCCGCCGCCAGCAGTCCCGGGAACGTCTCCCGCTCCACCGACACCACCCGCCCCGCCGGGATCGTGTCGATCACCGACCGGCGGAAGACGTACGCCCCCGCGTTGATCTGGTCGGTGACGATCTCCTCCGGCGTCTGCGGCTTCTCCAGGAAGGCGAGCACCCTCCCCGTGTCGTCCGTCGGCACCAGCCCGTAGGCCCGCGGGTCCGTCACCTTCGTCAGGTGCAGCGAGACGTCCGCGCCGGTCGTCTCGTGGGTGCGCACCAGCGCCCGGATGTCCAGCCCCGTCAGGATGTCCCCGTTGAAGACCAGCACCGGTTCGTCCGGCCCCGAGTGCAGCCGGGACGCGACGTTCCGGATGGCGCCGCCCGTACCGAGCGGTTCCTCCTCCGTCACGTACTCGATGTGCAGCCCGAGGGCCGCCCCGTCGCCGAAGTACGGCTCGAAGACCTCGGCCAGGTAGGACGTGGCCAGGACGATGTGCTCGACGCCCGCCGCCCTCGCTCTCGCCAGCTGGTGCGTGAGGAAGGGCACCCCGGCCGCCGGGACCATGGGCTTGGGCGTGTGCACCGTGAGCGGCCGCAGCCGCGTGCCCTTGCCGCCGACCAGGAGGATCGCTTCTGTCACCTGTCGTCTCTGCTTCCTGCCGGGACCGGCCGAACTGTCCTTCGGCCGGCCAGTGTATGCAGACCGTCTCCAGCAGGAAGGAGCGCCCGGCCCGCCTCAGCGGCCCTGGTAACGAGCCGCCGTGGAACGCGTGGTGCCGAGCTTCTTGTACAGCTTCCCCCCTGGGCACGAGGTGTTGAACCCGTCCCGGTGACCGGAGATCACGTTCAGTCGTACCTTCTTGCCTTTTCGGTGAAGATTGCCACCGGCGGACTTCAGATATGTCTTGGCACTCGGATTCATCCCGTGCAGTCCGAGTTTCCACGCGGTGAGCCGGGCGACTGCCTTCACGGCGGCGGAGGACGGCTCCTCGGAGCCGTAGGTGCCGATCACCGCGATGCCCGTGGTGTCGGTGTTGAAGCCCATGGTGTGGGCCCCCTTGACCGGCTTCGCCACTCCCCCGGCCCGGCCCTCGTAGATCCTGCCGCACTTGTCGACGAGGAAGTTGTAGCCGATGTCCCGCCAGCCCAGGCTCCGCACGTGGTAGCGGTGGAACCCGCGGATGAGCGAAGGGGCCTGCGCGCACGTGTAGGTGTTGCCGGAGGCGGTGTGGTGCACGAAGGCCGCCTTGACCTTGCCGGTGTACACGAACCGTTTCTCCCGCAGGCTCTCGTCGGCGCCCCAGCCGCGCCGGGTGACGATGGCGGGGCGCGGCCCGATGTACGGCTCGGCCCGCTGCTGCCCGGTCAGTTCGGGCCCGCGCAGGGTGAGGTACTCCTGCCGGGTCCGTTCGTCGTCCAGCGCGGGGACCTCCAGGGCGCCGAGCGGTACGAGTGCGGAGTTGGCCGCGGAGGCGGCGGTCGCCTCGGCGCTCATGGCGCCGGTGCGCGGGCCGTCCGGGGTTTCGTCCCCCGGGTCGACGAGTTCGAGCCGCAGCCCGGAGGGCGCCCCCGAGCGGTCGTCGTCCTCGGGCTCACCAACCCCCGACTCACCAACCCCCGACGCACCAGCCTCCGACGCACCAACCCCCGACGCACCGACCCCGGACGCACCAGCCTCCGACGCACCAACCCCGGACGCACCAACCCCCGACGCACCGACCCCCGACGCACCAACCCCCGACGCACCAACCCCCGACGCACCAACCCCCGACGCACCAACCCCCGACTCACCAGCCTCCGACTCACCAACCCCCGACTCACCGACCCCGGCCCCCTCCGCGCCGGCCCCCTCCTCGCTCGCGTCCTCGCTCTCACCGGGCTCCGGCAGAACCCGGATCTCCACCCCGTCCGACTCCCCCACCCACAACGGCGCCGTGGCGCCGCGGACCCCGTCCGCGGCGCCCTCCGAGCTGCCCGGATCGGCCCCGTGGTCGGCGTAGTGCGTCTCGACGTCCCGCCAGCCGGACCATGCGCCGGTGTCCACCGCCCGGGTGCGGACCTGGACGCGGCCGTGGAGTTCGGCGGCGGGGTCGTCCCAGACGACGCCGAGGAGGGAGAAGGGCCGTACGGCCCGTGGGGCCAGGCCGAGGACGGCTGCGCCGGAGGCGCGGTCACGGGTGAGGGGTCCCAGGGGCAGCGACTGGGTGCTGCCGGGTACGTCGGGCCGGGCCGTCACCGCTGCGCGCGTGGCCGCTCCTGCCGTCGGCACGGGTTCCGCGTCCGCCGCGGTGGCGGGCGGGGCGAGCGGGAGGGCGAGGGCGGTGGCGCAGGCGACGCCGACTGAGGAAGCAAGAATTCCACGCATGCCCCTGAGCTTGGACACAGTCAGACAAATCTGTCCATCGGGAAGTTGACGGCCTGTCGGGACCCGTTCCCCCGAACCGGTGCCCCCGGCGGGCGGTGCGCGCGGGCGGGTCGGCGTACGCTTGCGCGGGTGAACGCCACCGACCGCACCCCTGCCGACCTGCTGGGTTCCGCGCTCGCCGCGGACCCGGGACGCCCCCTGGTGACCTTCTACGACGACGCCACGGGCGAACGCGTCGAATTGTCCGTGGCCACCTTCGCCAATTGGGTGGCCAAGACCGCCAACCTCCTCCAGGACGAACTGTCCGTGGAGCCCGGTGACCGGGTGGCCCTGCTGCTGCCCGCGCACTGGCAGACGGCCGTCTGGCTGCTGGCGTGCGCGTCGGTGGGCGCGGTCGCGGACGTGGCCGGGGACCCGGCGGCGGCCGACGTGGCCGTGAGCGGTCCGGAGCCGGAGCCGCTGGAGGCCGCGCGGGCCTGCTCGGGGGCCAGGATCGCGCTGGCGCTCAGGCCGCTCGGCGGTCGCTTCCCGCAGCCGCCGGAGGGCTTCGCCGACTACGCCGTCGAGGTACCGGGGCAGGGCGACCGCTTCGTGCCGTACGCGCCGGTCGACCCCGAGGAGCCGGCGCTGATCGTGGCGGGCCGGGAGTTCACCGGGGCGGAGGTGGTCGAACGGGCCCGGGCCGGGGCGCCGGAGCTCGGTCTGACCGGACCGGGCTCGCGGATCCTGTCGGGGCGGCCGTACGACACGTGGGAGGGCCTGAACGCGGGCCTGTACGGGCCGTTGGCGACCGGCGGCTCCGTGGTGCTGTGCCGGAACCTGGACCGCCTCGGGGGCGACGCCCTGGACAAGCGGGTGGAGAGCGAACGGGTGACGGCCATCGCCCGGTGACGGCACCACCGCCCGCCGGGCCGTGAAGGGCGCCGCTCCCCACCCGGAGACGCGTTCCCCGCCGTCCCGCCGAAACCGTTCCCCACGACACCCCCGTCCGCCCCGATCCCTCCCCCGTCCGGCGCACCACCACCCGCCCCGAACCGCCGTCCCGGGTCATCGTCGTACGCAACGACACCACCACACGCCGTACGCAGTGAGGGGTGGACCCGGTCATGAGCGACACCGCAGGCGCGTCCTCCACGCGGCCGGAGGGCGGCCGTGCCCTCGGTCCGGGGACGGGGTCCTCGGCGAGCGGGCGGGGGCGGACCCGGCGCCGTCGGCGGCGCTGGGCGTGCGGTACCGGGCTCGCCGTCGCCGTCGCGCTGCTCGCGGCCGGGGGCGCCGGGTGGGCGGTGTACAGGAAGCTGGAGGGGAACATCACCCGGGACGAGGCGGCGGCGGCCGAACTCGAGCGGTTCGAGAGGGAACGGCCCACGGCGCTCGTCGAGGACGCCAGGAACATCCTGCTGATCGGCTCGGACTCGCGCTCCGGGGACGGGAACGCCCGCTACGGGCGCGACTCGGGGACGGAGCGTTCGGACACCGTGATCCTGCTGCACCTGTCGGCGGACCGGCGCAGCGCCACCGCGGTGTCCGTCCCCCGGGACCTGATGGTGGACGTGCCCGGCTGCCGCCGCCCCGACGGATCGCGTTCCGAACCGATGTTCACCATGTTCAACTCGGCTTTCGCGGTGGGCGGTTCGGCCTGCACCATCCGAACGGTGGAGAGACTCACGGACATCCGCGTCGACCACCACGTCGTCGTCGGCTTCGACGGTTTCAAGAGAATGGTCGACGCGGTGGGCGGGGTCGAGGTGTGCCTGCGCGAGCCCGTCGACGACGAGGACGCCGAGCTGGAACTGCCGGCGGGCCGGGTGACGCTGGACGGGGAGCAGGCGCTCGGTTACGTCCGCGCCCGCAAGACCCTGGGCGACGGCAGCGACACCGGCCGCATGGAGCGGCAGCAGCGCTTCCTCGGCGCACTCGCCCACAAGGTGAGCGGCAATGACGTGCTGCTGAATCCGGTGAAGCTGTACCCCGTCCTGGACGCGGCCACCTCGTCGCTCACCACCGATCCGGCACTGGCGAGCCTGCGGGGCCTGTACGAACTCGCGCGCGCCCTGCGCGAGATCCCCACGGAACGGGTGCGGTTCCTCACCGTCCCCCGGAGGCCGTACACCGGGGACCCCGATCGTGACCAGCTCGCGCAGCCCGCGGCGGAGGAGCTGTTCGCCCGGCTGCGCACGGACCGGCCCGTGGTGATCGCGCCGACCGCACGGGATCCCGCGCCGGACGGCAGTCCCGGCGGTGCCTCTCCGGCGCCCACGTTCTCCGGCAACTCCGCCGCCGACGCCCCCTGCGGGTGAGGAGGACTCCGGAGCCGGCACAGCACCGGACCGGAACGATGGACCCTTGGTTCGGGAAACGCACGCATTGCCCGCTGTAAGGAATCTGAGAATGCGCGGCCGCCGTCGCCCCGCGGCGAACCGGGCGGTTAGTGTGACGGTCCGGTGCGCCGGCACCCGAGAGGCCCCGCCGCGCGGCGGAGCGCGCACCGGGAAGACCGAGACCGGGCGTCCGGAGGGGAGGGCGCACCGCGTGGCCCCGACGGAGGATGCGGACAGCCGTGGACGCGCAAGGACGTGGGCGGGCAGACAACGTGGATCCCGCGGACCAGTGGGTGCTGAATCCGCGTACCGGCGAGTACGAAATGCGGCTGCCCCCTTCCGCACCGCAGCCGACCGTCCCGGGCCCGCGCAGGTCCGCCCCCGGTGACACCGCGGACGGTGCGAAGGGCCGCCGTACGGCCGCGCCCGGCCGCGAGGTCCCGCCCCAGCGCCGGCGCCGTACGGCACCCGGGGAGCCGGCGCCCGGGCGGCGCGGACGCCGCCCGGCGAAGAAGTCCCGCGGCAGGAAGGCCCTGCTGTGGACCGGCGGCACCACGGCGTTCCTCGTCCTCGCCACCGGCGTCGGCGGCTACCTCTACCTGGAGCACCTCAACGACAACATCCAGTCCCTCCCGGACGACGGCGCCGGCACCGGTGGCTTCCGGAAGGACAAGGCCATCAACATCCTGCTGATCGGCACCGACAAGCGCACCGGCGACGGCAACGAGGGCTACGGCGACGCGGGCAGCGCCGGCCACGCGGACACCACGATCCTGCTGCACGTCGCCAAGGACCGCTCCAACGCCACCGCGCTCAGCATCCCCCGCGACCTGATCGTCGACATCCCCGACTGCCCGACCACACAGGAGGACGGGACGGAGAAGGTCATCCCCGGCTCCACCGGCGTCCGGTTCAACACGAGCCTCGGCCAGGACGGCCGTACGCCCAGCTGCACCATGCGGACCGTCACCGAGCTGACCGGTGTCACCCCCGACAACTTCATGGTGGCCGACTTCAACGCGGTCAAGACGCTGACCACGGCCGTCGGCGGGGTCGAGGTGTGCCTGGCGAAGGACATCGACGACCCGGACTCGCACCTGAAGCTGTCGGCGGGCACCCACACCATCCAGGGCGAGCAGGCGCTGGCCTTCGTGCGCACCCGGCACTCGGTGGGCTTCGGCGGCGATCTGAGCCGCATCGAGATCCAGCAGCAGTTCCTCAGCGCGCTGATGCGCAAGCTGAAGTCCAACGACACGCTCACCAGCCCGTCCAAGATGCTGAAGCTCGCCGAAGCGGGCACCGAGGCGCTGACCGTCGACTCCCAGCTGGACAGCATCGGCAAGCTGAAGGACCTCGGTCTGGAGCTGGGCAGGCTCAACACCAAGAACCTGACCTTCACCACGGTGCCGGTGCAGGACAACCCGGCCGAGAAGGTCAAGTCGACGGTCGTCCTCAAGGAGACCCCCGCCCAGCAGGTCTTCGAGATGATCAGGAACGACGTCTCCTTCACCGAGGTCAAGAAGAAGGAGAAGAAGGAGGCCGCCGCGGTCGCCGCCCGCCTGAAGGGCGCCAAGGCCGACCCCTCCGAGGTCCGCGTCCGCATCCTCAACGGCGGCGCCCCCTCGGGCAGCGCCCGGCTGGAGCTCGACTACCTCCGGACCGAAGCGGGCGTCACCAAGTCCGAGAACGCCGGCAACGCCCCCGAGGAACTGAAGAGGACCACCCTCGAGTACGCCCCCGACCAGGCCGACCAGGCCCGCCGCCTCGCCGACATCCTCGGCCTGTCCGGATCCGCCATGAAACCCGGCGAGAGCGTCACCAACGCCCAGGGCCTGCCCACCATGACCCTCACCCTCGGCAAGGACTTCAAGGGCGCCGGAGTCGAACTCGACGCCGCGTCGGTCGAGACGCCCGAGGTGGAGAAGTCCACGGCCGACAAAGTCCAGTGCGCCGAGTGACCCGACGGGCCCGTCACGCGTCCTACAGAACGGTCCTGTCACGGCCGGAAGGGCAACCGATCCGCCGGCACGGTCGTACAACCATCGAGGGAGAGCACGGGTCCCACCGTGCGGAAAAGCCGCGCGCGGGGGCACGTCCGCGGGAGCGAGGGCGGGGAGAAGGGCATGGCACGCAGCAGTGTGCGGGCAGAGGGAGCACGGCCGGGCGCGGTCCGGCCCGCCGGGGGCGGCACTCCTGAGGGGGACGGTCCCGGCGGGGGCGGCGGGGCCGGCCGTGGGCGCGGTCACGGCAGACGGCCCGGACGGCGGCACCGCGTGCTCAGATGGTCCGCGATGACGCTGTCGGTCCTGATACTCGGCACGGCCGGCGCCGGATACCTCTACTCCCAGCACCTGAACGGAAACATCGAGAAGGGCGAGCGCAGCAGCGGCGACTCCAAGGCCCACAGGACCGAGCCGAACGCCGCCGGGCAGACTCCCCTGAACATCCTGCTGATCGGCTCCGACAGCCGCGCCTCCGACGCGAACGTGGCGCTGGGCGGCGGCAGGGACCACCGCGACAGTGTGCCGCTGGGCGACGTGCAGATGCTGATCCACCTGGCGGCGGACCGCAGGAGCGCCGCGGTGGTGAGCGTTCCGCGCGACACCCGGGTCGGCATTCCCGAGTGCATCGACCCGGAGACCGGCGAGACCTATCCGGCGGCCGACACCATCATCAACGCGTCACTGGGCCGCGGCGGCGCCGGCTGCACGCTGGCCACCTGGGAGAACCTCACCGGCGTCTACATCGACCACTGGATGACCATCGACTTCGCGGGCGTGGTGCGGATGGCCGACGCCATCGGCGGTGTCGAGGTCTGCGTCAACCAGAACGTGTGGGACCGTCCGCTGCCCGGGGTGCCCGGCGGATCGGGGCTGAGGATGAGGGCCGGCACCAAGAAGGTCGAGGGCGAGCAGGCGTTGCAGTGGCTGCGCACCCGGCACGCCTGGGGCAGCGATGTGCTGCGGACCCGGGCGCAGCGCGTGTACATGAACTCGGCGATGCGCACCCTGCGGGGCCAGAACGTCTTCACCGACACCGGCAGGCTGATGGACCTGGCCGAGGCGGCCACGGAGTCGCTGGTGGTGTCCGAGGAGATCGGCACGGTCAGGAAGCTGTTCGACCTCGGCATGCAGCTCAAGACGGTCCCCTCGAACCGCATCACCATGACGACGATGCCCACCGTCGCGGACCCCGAGAACGCGAACCACCTGCTTCCGGCCGGGGACGACGCCGAGCGGATGTGGGCGATGCTCCGCGACGACGTGCCCTTCGACGGCAACGGCGGTGAAGAAGGCGACGACAAGGACGGCTCCGCGAAGGCCTCCGCGGAGCCGTCCGGCCACTCGACCGCCGACGCCGCAGGCGTCGGCGTCCTGGTACGGAACGCCACCCGGTCCGGCACACTCGGACCGGTCGACGGCCGTGCGCGCGCCGTCGCCCGGACGCTGGTGGAGCGGGGCTTCGACAAGGCGACGGCGGACACGTCGGCGGCGCTGTCCGAGCAGCGGACCGTCGTCCGTTACCCGAGCGACGAGTCGGCCGGGGACGCCCGGCGGGTCGCCGAGGCGCTGGGCGTTCCGGCGAGCGCGACGCGGAAGTCGACGGACGCGCCCGGGATCACGGTCGACGTCGGAGCGGACTGGCGTTCGGGGGCGTCGTATCCCCGGCAGAAGAAGCCGGAGGCCGGAGACCTGCCCGACAGCAGCGACGCCCTGAACGGATCGGAGAGGGGCACGTGCATGGACGTGTACAAGCCTTACCGATGGTAGGAATTCGGCACAAACGAGAGATCACACCGGGAGTGGGAACGTCGGATACGTCACCTGTACCGTTCGACGCTCAACTTGGCAGATAGTGTGAGCACCCCCGTGCCCCGCCATGAGGTCCGCTCTGGCGCAGTGCACGTGCAGACTTTTACCGTGCGCCTTCGGAGCAGGCGCCGCGTGGCCCTGACGGAGGATGGGAAGACCGTGGACGCGCAAGGACGTGGGCGGGCAGACAACGTGGATCCCGCGGACCAGTGGGTGCTGAATCCGCGTACCGGCGAGTACGAAATGCGGCTGCCCCCTTCCGCGCCGCAGCCGACCGTCCCGGGCCCGCGCAGGTCCGCCCCCGGTGACACCGCGGACGGTGCGAAGGGCCGCCGTACGGCCGCGCCCGGCCGCGAGGTCCCGCCCCAGCGCCGGCGCCGTACGGCACCCGGGGAGCCGGCACCCGGGCGGCGCGGACGCCGCCCGGCGAAGAAGTCCCGCGGCAGGAAGGTCCTGCTGTGGATCGGCGGCACCACGGCGTTCGCCGTCCTCGCCACCGGCGTCGGCGGCTACCTGTACCTCAAGCACCTCGAGGGCAACGTCACGACGACGGACGTGGGCGACGCGGGCAGCAGCAGCTTCAAGAAGGACGAGGCCTTCAACATCCTCATCGTCGGCACCGACAAGCGCACCGGGGCGGGCAACGAGGGCTACGGCGACGCGGGCAGCGCCGGCCACGCGGACACCACGATCCTGCTGCACGTCGCCAAGGACCGCTCCAACGCGACCGCGCTCAGCATCCCCCGCGACATGATCGTCGACATCCCCGACTGCCCGACCACGCAGGAGGACGGGACGGAGAAGGTCGTTCCGGGCCAGCAGGGCGTCCGCTTCAACCGCAGCCTCGGTGAGGGCGGCCGGGACGCCGGCTGCACCATGCGCACCGTGAAGGAGGCGACCGGCATCCAGCCCCACCACTTCATGATGGCCGACTTCAACGCGGTCAAGACGCTGACCACGGCGGTCGGCGGCGTGAAGGTCTGTGTGGAGCACGCCGTCGACGATCCGAAGTCCCATCTGAAGCTGCCTGCGGGCGAGTCCGAGATCGAGGGCGAGCAGGCCCTGGCCTTCCTCCGCACCCGGCACTCCTTCGGCAACGAGGGCGACCTGGACCGCATCAAGGTCCAGCAGCAGTTCCTGGGCTCCCTCATGCGGCAGATGTCCTCCAGCGACACCCTCACCAGCCCCACCAAGCTGATCGGTCTGGCCGAGGCCGCGACCGAGGCGCTCACCGTGGACAGCGCCATCGGCACGGTGGGGACGCTCAAGGACATCGCCCTGGAGCTGAAGAAGGTGCCGACGAAGAACATCACGTTCCTGACGGTGCCGGTGGTCGACAACCCGGCCGAGAAGGTCAAGGCGACGGTCGTCCCCCACCAGGCCCGGGCTCCCCAGGTCTTCGAGATGATCAGGAACGACGTCTCCTTCACCGAGGTCAAGAAGAAGGAGAAGAAGGAGGCCGCCGCGGTCGCCGCCCGCCTGAAGGGCACCAAGGCCGACCCCTCCGAGGTCCGCGTCCGCATCCTCAACGGCGGCGCCCCCTCGGGCAGCGCCCAGCTGGAGCTCAACTACCTCCAGACCGAAGCGGGCGTCACCAAGTCCGAGAACGCCGGCAACGCCCCCGAGGAACTGAAGAGGACCACCCTCGAGTACGCCCCCGACCAGGCCGACCAGGCCCGCCGCCTCGCCGACATCCTCGGCCTGTCCGGATCCGCCATGAAACCCGGCGAGAGCGTCACCAACGCCCAGGGCCTGCCCACCATGACCCTCACCCTCGGCAAGGACTTCAAGGGCGCCGGAGTCAAACTCGACGCCGCGTCGGTCGAGACGCCCGAGGTGGAGAAGTCCACGGCCGACAAAGTCCAGTGCGCCAGTTGAGTCCGTAGCGCAACCTCACGGGCCCGTCGCATGTCTCCAGGACGTACGACGGGCCCGTTCCGTGGGCGCCGAGGGCGTTGAGTCCTGGGGAGGACTTGGAAGTTGACGCAGGACAGTGTGCAGGAGGCCGTGCCGGCCGCCGAGGACGAGGCCGTCGCGGAGGACGGGAGCGGCGAGGGCCGGGGCAGCGGGCGCAGGGCGCCGCGCAAGCACCGGGTGCTCCGTTGGTCGGCGCTGGTGCTGGCGGTGCTGATAGCGGGCACGGCCGGCTCCGGCTATCTCTACTACCGGCAGCTCAACGCCAACATCGAGCAGCAGGAACTCAACCTCGGCGACACGCAGGTCCCGGAACCGACACCGAACGCCGCGGGGCAGACCCCGCTGAACATCCTGCTCATCGGCTCCGACGCGCGGGACAGCAAGGAGAACCAGGAACTCGGGGGTGCCCGGGAGACGTTCGGCTCCACACCGCTGGCGGACGTCCAGATGCTGGTGCACCTGTCCGCCGACCGCAGCAACATGTCGGTCGTCAGCATGCCGCGGGACACCCTCGTACAGATCCCGAAGTGCACCGATCCCGACGACGGCACGGTGTACCCGGCGAGCAACGGGCGGGTGATGACCAACCGGAGCCTCGGGCACGGCGGTCCGGGTTGCACGGTCGCCACCTGGCAGGAGCTCACCGGCATCCACATCGACCACTTCCTCATGGTCGACTTCGCGGGTGTGGTGGCGATGGCGGACGCCATCGGCGGTGTCCCGGTGTGCGTCGACGCCAACATCCACTCGCGCGACAGCCGGGGCCACGGTTCCGGCCTGAAGCTCGAGAAGGGCACCCACCCGGTCAAGGGCGAGCAGGCCCTGCAGTGGCTGCGCACCCGTTACGGCTTCGAGGACGGCAGCGACCTGGCGCGGGCCAAGGCCCAGCACATGTACATGAACTCGATGGTCCGGGAGCTGCGCGAGAACGCCACCCTGAGCAACCCGAACAAGCTGCGCAGGCTCGCCGAGAAGGCCACCGAGGCGCTCACGGTCGACCCGGGCCTGAACTCGGTCAAGAAGCTCTACGACCTCAGCACCGAGCTGCGGAAGGTGGAGCCGAAGCGCATCACCATGACCACCATGCCGAACCGGTACGTGGGCGCCCGGGTGGAGCCCACGGAGGACGCCGAACAGCTCTTCCGGATGGTGCGCGAGGACATCGCCCTGGACGGCGGGGACGCGGAGAAGAAGGCCGCCCCGGCACAGGAGGACCAGGGCTCGGACGACCCGGCGGCCGAGGACGCCGAGATCGCCGTCCTGGTGCAGAACGGCACCCGCACCGACACGCTGGGCTCGGCGCGCGGGCGGGCCGGCGACGTGGCGGACCTGCTCGTGGAGGAGGGGTTCGCCAGGGCGGTCGCCGATCCGAGCACGTCCCTGAGCGAGAAGACGACCGTCGTCCGCTACCCGAGCGCGGACCTGGAGGGCGACGCCGAGGCGGTCGCCGAGGCGCTGGGGCTCGAGCCGGGCGCGGTGCGCAGGTCGACCGACGTCTCCGGGGTCACGCTCGTGGTGGGCGCGGACTGGCGCGAGGGCACGACGTACCGGGCCCCGAAGCAGGACAACGAGGTGCCGGAGTCCGCCGAGGCGCTCAACGGGGCGGACGACGGGGCCTGTATGAAGGTGAACCCCGCGTTCACCTGGTGAGAACGGCCGACGGGCCCCTCTCCGGAGGGGAGAGGGGCCCGTCGGCGGCGTCCGGTCAGCGCGGTGCGGCGTCCGCGCGGACCGGGGGCCGCCGGCTCGCGATCACCTTGCGCGCCAGCGCCTTCGGGCTGGTCAGGAAGCCCCAGCCCCACGACATGTGCATGGTGGCCAACGCCACCGGGATCTGCAGCCGCGCCCTGAGCGGCAGCCCCTTGCCGGCGGGGACGGACCCCAGCACGATCGCCGCGAGGTAGCCGCCGGGCACCACGAAGCCCCACGGGGTGAGCACCGCGCCCACCACGATCCCGGCCGCGATCGCGCACACCGCGGTCGGCGGGGCCAGGTAGCGCAGGTTGATGGAACCGGAGTGGTAGCGGGCCACGACGTGCCGCCAGCGGCCGTAGTCCTTGTACTGCTTGGCCAGCGCCCGCACGCTCGGCCGGGGCCGGTACGACACCTTCAGCTCCGGCGAGAACCAGATCAGCCCGCCGGCCTCGCGTATGCGGAAGTTCAGCTCCCAGTCCTGGGCGCGGATGAACTCCTCGTTGTAACCGCCCTGCTGCTCCAGCGCCTCACGCCGGAACACCCCCAGGTACACCGTCTCGGCGGGAGCGGCCTCGCCACCGGTGTGGAAGGCGGCGTTGCCCACGCCTATCCTCGACGTCATCGCGGCCGCGACGGCCCGCTCCCAGTCGTTCTCCCCCTCGGCGTGCATGATGCCGCCGACGTTCTGCGCGCCGGTCTCCTCCAGGAGCCGCACGGCGGTCGCGATGTAGTTCGGGGAGAGCATCCCGTGCCCGTCGACGCGGACCACGATCGGATGACGCGAGGCCTGGATCGCCGCGTTCAGGGCGGCCGGGGTGCGGCCGGTCGGATTGGGCACGGTGTGCACCCGCGGGTCCTCGGCCACGAGCTCGGCGGCGATCTCGTCCGTGCGGTCCGTGGACGGACCGAGGGCGATCACGACCTCCATCTCGCCGGCGTACTCCTGGGCGAGGATCGCGCGGACGGCTCCACGCAGGTGCCGCTCCTCGTTGAGGACGGGCATGATCACGGAAACGGCGGGGAGCCGCACGTCGGGATTGGCGTTCATAGAGCGCTCACGTTACCGCGAACGGGGGACACCGACGCGCGCGCCGGGGGCGATGCGCCGGACCGCAGATCGTATCGGCCTACCGTGCTCACGATCCCACGTACGGCCGTCGTCCGGAGGTGTCCCCCTTGCCCACGCCGCCGCGGTCCCCCCGGCCCCGTACCGCACCGCAGTGTCCGCCGCGACCGCCCGCGCCGCCGCGCGGGAAGCCGCGCTGGGTCGTGCGCACCGTCACCACGCTCTCGGTGGTGGTGCTCGCGGCCGCGGGGATCGGGCACGCGGTGATGAGCAGCCTCGACGAGGAGATCGCACGGGTCGACCCGTTCCGCGACATGAAGAACCGTCCCGAGGCCGGGCACGGCATGAACATCCTGCTCGTCGGCACCGACGGCCGGGAGAGTGTCGGCACCGAGGAACGGGAGAAGTACCGGCTCGGCGGAACGCCCTGCCACTGCACCGACACGATCATGATCGTGCACATCTCGGCGGACCGCGACCGTGCCTCCGTGGTCAGCCTGCCCCGCGACTCCTACGCCGTGGCGCCCCCGCACACCGACCGCGTGAGCGGCGAGCGGCACGAGGGACACCCGCTCAAGCTGAACACGGCGTACGCGGAGGGCGGGCCGCAGCTGACCGTGCGCACGGTCGAGAGGATGACCCGGGTGAAGATCGACCACTACCTGGAGATCGACTTCACCAGCTTCATGAAGACCGTGGACGTGGTCGGCGGCGTCGAGATCTGCACCGGCAGGCCGCTGAAGGACGGCCGGACCGGCCTCGACCTGCCCGCCGGCCGGCACACCCTGGAAGGCGGCCAGGCCCTGCAGTACGTCCGTTCCCGGCATGTCGACGGCACCTCCGACCTCAGCCGGATGAGGCGCCAGCAGCACTTCATGGCGGCCCTGGTGGAACGGGTCACCTCCTCCGGCGTCCTGCTGAACCCGATGAGGTTCCGGGACGTGACCCGGGCGGTGCTCGGCTCGGTCCGCGCCGACAAGGGCTTCGGCACCGACGAGCTCCTCGACCTCGGCCGGGCGATGCGGAACTTCTCGCCCTCCTCCTCCGAGTTCGCCACCGTGCCGATCGCCGACATGAAGTACGCCGTGAAGGGCGTCGGCTCGACGCTGAAGTGGGACGCCGGCAAGTCCGAGCGCGTCTTCGAGGCGCTGCGCCGGGACGAGCCGCTCTCCGCGCACATCGCGCACCGCACCCCCGACGCGGCGTTCCGGGTCCCGGTGGACCCCCGGCGGATCCGCGTCCAGGTCGAGAACGGCACCCGCACCGCGGGCCTCGGCCGGCGGGTGGACGCCGCGCTGGCGGCGACCGGCTTCGACACCACCCGCGCCCCGGTCAACGCGGCGGACCGGGACGTGCGGCGGACGGTCGTCGCCCACGACCCCCGCTGGGACCGCTCCGCGAAGTCCCTCGCGGCGGCCCTCCCCGGCAGCGAGCTGCGCGCGGTGGAGGGCCAGGGCGCCACGCTGAGGGTGATCGCGGGCGCCGACTTCGAGAAGGTCCGCGAGGTGCGGGCGCAGGACGCGGAGCGGGGCGAGTTCGGGGTGGTGCGGGGCGACGAGGCGGGCTGCTCCTGACCTCCGTCAGTCCTCGAACCCCTCGGCGGCCCGCTGCTCCCGCAGTTCCATGATCGCCCGGCGGCGGGCCAGGCGGTGGGCGCGGCGGATCTGGGCCTCCTGGTAGCGGCGTCTGTCCCGCTCGGTCTCCGGCGTCACCGGCGGCACCCGGCGCGGCTTGCCGTCGGCGTCGACGGCCGCGAAGACGAGGTACGCCGAGCCGACCTGGGTGGGCGGCGCGGACTCGTTCCAGCGCTCGGCCAGCACCCGCACCCCGACCTCCATCGAGGTCCGCCCGGTCCAGTTGACCTGGGCCTTCACATGGACCAGGTCGCCGACGCGGACCGGCTCCAGAAAGGCCATCTCGTCCATGGAGGCGGTGACGGCAGGCCCTCCGGAGTGCCGTCCGGCGACGGCGCCCGCGGCGTCGTCGACCAGCTTCATGATCACCCCGCCGTGCACCGTGCCCAGCAGGTTGGTGTCGCTGTGGGTCATGATGTGGCTGAGGGTCGTACGGGACGCCGAGGTGGGTTTGCCCGGGATTTCCGTAATCTCCGTGGCTGCGGCGGGGGCCTGATCTGTCATGGCCTCCACCCTATGCCGAGGTCGCACCTGTGGAATTTGTGTCGGCTTCGCAACAGCGGGACCCTGATTTTCCGACGACCCTTGTATGGCGCACCGCCAGGACCTGCACACTGTCTCCCATGACTGATTGGCCCGAGGCACGGCCCGACGACAACCGCGGCGGACGCTACGGACGCGGCAGCGCGAGCGCACAGCCCGAAGGCGCCCGCGTCATGCGGCAGGTCCGCCGCGGCCCGGCGGCCCCTCCCGGGCAGGGCGGGTACAGCGGCGTTCCGCAGCAGCCGTCGTACGTGGACGGCCACGGCAGCGGCGGCTACGACAGCGGCTACAACACCGGCCAGGTGTACGGCACTCCCGGCGGCGGCGGGCCGGGCGGGGACGGCTACGGCCCGCAGCGCCCAGCGCCTGACTGGCGCCGCCGCATCAAGTGGACGGCGATCACCGTGGCGACGGTGCTGGTCGTGACGACCGTCGGCACCTACTTCTGGGCCGACTCCAAGCTCAACCGCGAGGTCGACCTGTCGAAGGTGATCGAGCGCCCCGAGAAGGGCGAGGGCACCAACTACCTCATCGTCGGCTCCGACAGCCGCGAGGGGATGTCCGACGAGGACAAGAAGAAGCTGCACACCGGGTCCGCCGAGGGCAAGCGCACGGACTCGATGATGATCCTGCACACCGGCGACAACGGCCCCACCCTGATCTCGCTGCCCCGGGACTCCAACGTCGAGATCCCGTCCTTCGTGGGCTCCGAGTCGGGCAAGTCCTACTCCGGGACCGGCCGGCAGGTGAAGCTCAACGCCGCCTACGCCGAGGACGGGCCCGAACTGCTGGTCCGCACGGTCGAGTTCAACACCGGCCTGTACATCGACCACTACGTGGAGATCGGCTTCGCGGGCTTCGCCAGCATCGTGGACGCGGCCGGCGGCGTGGAGATGGACATCCCGCAGGACATCAAGGACACCAAGTCCGGCGCCGACCTGAAGAAGGGCAAGCAGACCCTGAACGGCGAGGAGGCCCTGGCCTTCGTCCGCACCCGCTACGCGCTGGCGGGCTCCGACCTGGACCGTACGAAGAACCAGCAGAAGTTCCTCTCCGCCCTCGCCAACCAGGTGGCCACGCCGAGCACGGTCCTCAACCCCTTCAGGCTCTACCCGACCATGGGCGCCGGCCTGGACTCCCTGATCGTCGACGAGGACATGGGCCTGTTCGACCTCGCCGACATGTTCTGGTCGATGAAGGGCGTCAGCGGCGGTGAGGGCACGTCCATGAACATGCCGATCGCGGGCTCCACCGGCGGCAACCTGCTCTGGGACAAGACGAAGGTGAAGCAGCTGGTGAACCAGCTGAACAACGACGAGAAGGTCACCGTCAAGGGCGACTGAACCGGGCGTGGGCGCCCCGCGGGGGCGCCCACGCCCGTGCCCGGTGGCGTCACATCGTGGCGCCCGCCATGGCGCGGCACACCTCGGAGCAGCGGCGACAGGACTCGGCGCAGCGCGTCATCCTCTCGTCGTCCGGCATGGACATGCACGCCTCGGCGCACATGTCGCAGGCCTGCGCGCACATCGTGCACATCTCGTTCGCCAGCGGCGAGCGGCGCATCATCATGTCCGCGCACATGCGGGTCATCTCCGAGCAGTCCATGAGCGTCCGCATGATCTGCATCTGGGCCTGGCCGCCCATCTGCAGACAGGAGCTCATGGTCTCCTCGCACACACCGTGGCAGGCCATGCACGCCTGGACGCAGTCCTGCATCTCCTTGCTCATCGGTTCCATGGTCGGCTGCTGCTGGGTCATGGTTCCTCCCGGGGGACGGCGAGGACCGCTTCCGGCCCCCGCCCCTCCGTCCTACGCCCTCGGCCCCATGAGCACCACAGGAGACGGAACGCCCGCCGGTCCGCCCCTGTCGGGCAGGACACACGGGACGCCCGCGTGGAACCCCCGGCAGCGGCAAAAAGAGGAGGGGCGGCCGGGACGGCGCCGGCCGCGCCACGGGGCGGGACGAGCGATCGAGGAGAGAGCACACGTGACACCACAGGAGGAGCGACAGCGGCTGCGCAGACGACTGGAGCGGCTCATCGGCATCGCCGCGACCGAGGGCAACGAACTCGTGCCGCTGCGCAACGGCGACCAGATCTTCCCCGCGATGCTGGAGGCGATCCGCGTCGCGGAACACACCGTCGACATGATGACGTTCGTGTACTGGCGCGGCGACATAGCGCGGGAGTTCGCCGACGCCCTGGCCGAGCGGGCGCGCTCGGGGGTCCGGGTGCGGCTGCTGCTGGACGGTTTCGGCGCCAAGGAGATCGAGCCGGAGCTGCTGGACGCCATGGACGACGCCGGCGTCCAGGTGGCCTGGTTCCGCAAACCCACCCGGCTTTCTCCGATGCGGCAGAACCACCGCTGCCACCGCAAGGTCCTGGTGACCGACGAACACACCGCCTTCACCGGGGGCGTCGGCATCGCCGAGGAGTGGTGCGGTGACGCCCGCAACCCGGGCGAGTGGCGCGACACCCACGTGCAGGTCAGGGGACCCGCAGTGGACGGCATGGCCGCGGCCTTCGCCCAGAACTGGGCCGAGTGCCACGACGACCTGTACGACGAGCACGACCGCTTCGCCTCCCAGGAGCAGCCGGGGAACGCCACGGTGCAGGTGGTGCGGGGTTCGGCCAGCTTCGGCTGGCAGGACATGCAGACACTGCTGCGCGTGGTGATCACCTCGGCGCGGGAGCGTTTCCGGCTCTCCACCGCCTACTTCGCGCCCGACCCCTACTTCATCGGCCTGCTGGCCGACGCCGCCCGCCGGGGGGTGCGCGTCGAGATCCTGCTGCCCGGCCCGCACACCGACCAGCGGGCCTGCCAGCTGGCCGGACGACAGCACTACCAGACCCTCGTCGACGCGGGCGTGGAGGTGCGGGAGTACCAGCCGACCATGCTGCACACCAAGGTCATCACCGTGGACGGCGTCTGCTCCCTCATCGGCTCCACCAACTTCAACCGCCGCTCCCTGGAGCACGACGAGGAGGTCATGCTGACCGTCCTCGACGAGGACTTCACCGCCGCGCTGGACGCCGACTTCGACGCCGACCGCAAGCTGAGCGAGCCCGTCGACCCGGCCCGCTGGCGGCGCCGCCCCTTGGCCGCACGCCTCGCCGAGACCGCGGTCACGCCGATCCGCCACTTCCTGTGACGGCGCGCGGCGGCCGGGAAGGACGAAGGGCGCCCGGCCCGCGGACGCCCTCCACCCGTCGGTCCCCGGTCCTCACGGGAGGTTGCGGGCCATCACGATCCGCTGAACCTGGTTCGTGCCCTCGTAGATCTGGGTGATCTTCGCGTCGCGCATCATGCGCTCGACCGGGTAGTCCCGCGTGTAGCCGTAGCCGCCGAGGAGCTGGACGGCGTCGGTGGTGACCTCCATGGCGACGTCGGAGGCGAAGCACTTCGCCGCGGCGCCCTGGAAGGTCAGGTCCCCTTCCCCGCCTCCGGCGGCGACGCGCTCGGACTTCGCCGCGGCGGCGTACGTCAGCTGGCGGGCGGCCTCTATCTTCATGGCCATGTCGGCGAGCATGAACTGGACGCCCTGGAAGTCGGCGATCGGCTTGCCGAACTGCTTGCGCTCCCTGACGTAGCCCTTGGCGTAGTCGAGGGCGCCCTGGGCGATGCCGAGGGCCTGGGCGGCGATGGTGATGCGGGTGTGGTCCAGGGTCTTCATCGCCGTGGCGAAGCCGGTGCCCTCCTCGCCGATCATGCGGTCGGCGGGGATGCGGACGTTGTCGAGGTAGACCTCGCGGGTCGGGGAGCCCTTGATGCCGAGCTTCCTCTCCGGGGCGCCGAAGGAGACGCCCTCGTCGGACTTCTCGACGACGAAGGCGGAGATGCCCTTCGAGCGCTTGGCCGGGTCCGTGACGGCCATCACCGTGTAGTACTCGGACTCGCCGGCGTTGGTGATCCAGCGCTTCACACCGTTGAGGACGTAGGTGTCGCCGTCGCGGACCGCCTTGGTCTTCATGCCGGCCGCGTCGGAGCCCGCGTCGGGCTCGGAGAGGCAGTACGAGAACATCGCGTCGCCCTTGGCGAGCGGGGTCATGTACCTCTTCCTCAGCGCCTCGGAGCCGGAGAGGATGACCGGCAGCGAGCCCAGTTTGTTCACGGCGGGGATGAGGGAGGAGGACGCGCAGACGCGGGCCACCTCCTCGATCACGATGACCGTCGCGAGGGCGTCCGCGCCGGCGCCGCCGTACTCCTCGGGGACGTGGACGGCGTGCAGGTCGTTCGCGACCAGCGCGTCGAGGGCCTCCCGGGGGAACCGGGCCTCCTCGTCCACCGCGGCGGCGTACGGCGCGATCTTCGCCTCGGCCAGCGAGCGGACGGCGTCGCGGAGCATGTCGTGCTCCTCGGACGGGCGGTACAGGTCGAAGTCAGCCGATCCGGCCAAGGTATCTCACGCTCCAAAACGCTGCGATGCTGATCACGCTAACTACCGTTAAGTAACTCAAATGTTAGGCCTTCACCGCCGTCCGTGGATAGGTGAGCTGGACGACAGGCCGACGATGGCGCTCCCGGGCCCCGGTTATGCTCGGGCCCGCACTGCAGGCCGCACACCCCTGGAGCACTCATGGCCCTCAAGATCACCGTGATCGGCACCGGTTATCTCGGTGCGACCCACGCGGCGGCCATGGCGGAACTGGGGTTCGAGGTGCTGGGTCTCGATGTCGTACCGGAGAAGATCGACAAGCTCCGGCGCGGTGAGGTCCCGATGTACGAGCCGGGGCTCGAGGAGCTGCTGCGCAAGCACGTCGCCGGGATCGACGGGTCCAGCGGGCGGCTGCGGTTCACGACGGACTGGGCCGAGGTGGGCGAGTTCGGCGACGTCCACTTCGTGTGCGTGAACACCCCGCAGCGGCACGGCGAGTACGCGTGCGACATGTCGTACGTCGACTCCGCGATCGCCTCGCTCGCGCCGCATCTGAGGGGTCCCGCACTGGTCGTGGGCAAGTCGACGGTGCCGGTCGGCTCGGCCGACCGGCTGGCCGCCTATCTGGCCGAGCACGCCCCGGCCGGGGAGGGCGCGGAGCTGGCGTGGAACCCGGAGTTCCTGCGGGAGGGGTTCGCCGTGCGCGACACGCTGCACCCGGACCGGCTCGTGGTGGGCGTGCGCAGCGAGCGGGCGGAGAAGGTGCTGCGGGAGGTGTACGCCACGCCGATCGAGGAGGGATCGCCGTTCGTGGTGACCGACTTCGCGACCGCGGAGCTGGTGAAGACCTCGGCGAACTCCTTCCTGGCCACGAAGATCTCGTTCATCAACGCGATGGCCGAGGTGTGCGAGGCCGCGGACGGTGACGTCGCCAAGCTGGCGGAGGCCATCGGCTACGACGACCGGATCGGCGCGAAGTTCCTGCGGGCCGGGATCGGTTTCGGCGGCGGCTGCCTGCCGAAGGACATCCGGGCGTTCATGGCGCGCGCCGGCGAGCTGGGCGCGGACCAGGCGCTGACGTTCCTGCGGGAGATCGACTCGATCAACATGCGCCAGCGCGGCCGGATGGTGGAACTGACCCGGCAGGCCCTGGGCGGCGGGTCGTTCCTGGGCAGGCGGGTGGCGGTGCTGGGCGCGACCTTCAAGCCGGACTCGGACGACGTCCGGGACTCGCCGGCGCTGAACGTGGCCGGGCAGATCCATCTGCAGGGCGGCCAGGTCACGGTGTACGACCCGAAGGGCATGGCCAACGCCCGCGCCCTCTTCCCGACCCTGGGGTACGCCGACTCGGCGCGGGAGGCGGTGCACGGCGCGGACGTCGTGCTGCACCTGACGGAGTGGCGGGAGTTCCGCGAGCTGGACCCGGCGGCGCTGGGCGAGGTGGCGGCGGAGCGGCTGATCCTCGACGGGCGCAACGCGCTCGACCCGGAGGCGTGGCGGCGGGCCGGCTGGCGCTATCGCGCGATGGGGCGCCCCACCGCCTGATCCCGGGGACCTAGGGCGGGCGACGCCGGTTCGGCCGAGGCTCAGTCGGCCGAACCGGCGTCCTGCCGCATTCTCCCCCACCGGGCGCGGGACCGTACCGACGTGCGGCTGCCGCCGCGGGGGTGCGGCCGGCCACGACGGCGCAGCGGACGACCGACGGCACACCTCCGACGGAGCGCTCACGCGCCCTTCGCCCGGTACCGGCGCATCTTCGCGCGGGCCCCGCACACCTGCATGGAGCACCAGCGGCCGCGTCCGGCAGGGCTGCGGTCGTAGTACGCCCAGAGGCAGTCGGCGGCCTCGCAGGCCTTCAGCCGGTTCCAGGTGCCCGCCGTGACCGCTTCGGCGACGGCGGCGGCCACGCGGGAGAGCAGGGGCCCGTCGTCGACGGGAGCGAGGGCGGCGGAGCCGTCCGTGGTGTCGACGGTGACCACCAGGGGCGCCCGGGCGAGCAGCTCGCCGAGCGGGGTGACCGCGCGGTGGGGCGGGTGGCCGGCGTGGGCGAGGAGCGTGGCGCGCAGGGACTCGCGCAGTTCACGGGCGGGGGCGGCGGTCTCCTCGGTGAGCCCGAAGGGCGCGCGGCCGGCCGCCGTGTCCAGCGCGTCGGCGCCCGACTCGACGTCCAGTGTGTTGACCAGGGCCTGGACCAGGGCCAGCTTCCCGGGCGGGGCCGCTCTCTCGCTCATGTCCGGACCGTACCTCTCGCCCTTCCCTTGCGACGTTACCCCCCATGCGGCAGCATGCAGTAACGGATACCAGTTGACCTTATCTTCCGGTAACAACGAGGAGGAAGACATGTCCGTTGCCAAGGTGGGCTCCGTCGTCCTGGACTGTTCGGATCCGCGCGCGCTGGCCGATTTCTACGCCGGGGTGGTGGGCGGCACGGTGGTGGACAAGGGCGAGTGGGTGGACCTCGAGGTGCCCGGCGGCCCGGTCATCGCCTTCCAGGCGTCCCCCGGGCACGTACCGCCGCGGTGGCCGTCGGCCGACGGCTCGCAGCAGTTCCACCTGGACCTGACGGTCGAGGACCTGGACGCGGCCGAGAAGGAGGTGCTGGCGCTGGGCGCGAGGCCGCTGGATACGGACGACCGCACGCGGACCTTCCGGGTTTACGCGGATCCGGCCGGGCACCCGTTCTGCCTGTGCTCCTGCTGACCCTGACCCCCTGACCCCCTGACCCCCTGACCCCCTGAGGATGATCCATGGCCCCCGTGGCCCGTTTCCGTTCCGTCGTTCTCGACTGCCCCGACCCGCGCGAACTGGCCGTCTTCTACGCGGCCGTCGGCGGCGGCACGCCCGTGGAGGAGGACCCGGACTGGGTGGTACTGCAGGTCCCCGCGGGACCCCGGCTCGCCTTCCAGCGGGCGCCGGGGCACACCCCGCCGAAGTGGCCGAGCGCCGACCACGACTCCCAGCAGTTCCACTTCGACTTCGACGCCGGCGGGACCTGGGAGGAGGTCGACGCGGTCGAGGAGAAGGTGCTGGCGCTGGGGGCCCGGGTGCTGGACCGGGAGGACTACGAGAGCAAGGGCTTCCGGGTGTACGCCGATCCGGCGGGGCACCCGTTCTGCCTCTGCCGGATCGAACAGCCCTGACCGCCCCGTGGTGGGGACCCGGCCGGCGGGTCACGCCGGGGACGCGGGGCCCGGCACGCGCTCCCGCGCTGCCTGAAGGGCGTGGGCGGCACCCCCGGTCTCGTCGCCGTCACCCACCGGCTCCCCCGCCCGACTTCGCCCGCGCGGGAGGGGGTCCCGTCGCGCCGGCTCCCTCCTCCGCCTTGCGGCCGCACGCACCGGCCCCCCGCTCACCTCGTCGGCAGGACGCGGCCGTTCCCCTCCGACACGGTCCGCCGACCAGGCCCTAACCGTCCAGGTCGGCGATGGTGGCCGTCGACGGAGGGCGGCGCTGCTGGGCCACGTGCGCGGTGAAGTGGGCCTCGCGCAGCACCCGCTGGACGTTGCCCCAGGTCAGCAGGGCCACCTCGGACTCGTCCCAGCCGCGCCGCAGCAGTTCGGCGATCAGTCTCGGGTAGCAGGAGGTGTCGGCGAGCTCCTGCGGGTGGGCGCTGCCGGTGTCGTAGGTGCCGGACAGGCCGACGCACTCCGGTCCGGCGACCGTGCGGACGTGGTCGAGGTGGTCCGCGACGTCTCGGACGGTCGGACCGGACTGCTCGGCGGTCAGTGGCACCATGCACAGGCCCTTGGCCCTCCCCGCCTCGGCGAGCAGCTCGTCGGGGAGGTTGGCCGGGTGGGAACGCAGGGCGCGGGCGGCGGAACGGCTGAACAGCACGGGCGCCCTGGAGACGGTCAGGACGCGGCGGATCGTCGGGGCCGAGGCGTACGAGAGGTCGACGATCATGCCGATCCGGTTCATCTCGCGGACGGCCTCCTCGCCGAACCGGGTCAGTCCCTCGGCGCCCGCCCAGGAGACGCCGGTCAGGGTGAGCACGCGCAGACCGAGGGTGTGCAGCGAACGCAGGACGCCGAGCGAGTCGCCGAGGGCGGCGGCACCGGCGGGGCCGAACAGGACGGCGACCCGGCCGCGGCTGCGGGCGTCGGCGACCTCTCCGGCGGTGTGGGCCGGACACAGGCCCTCGTCGTGGGCGGCGACCACCGCCTTCGCCAGGTCCAGCTGCTCCAGGGTGGCACCGACGGCCCGGTCGCCGTCGCCGGCCTCGGGCAGGTCCAGCGACCAGAACACCGCGCCGACCCGCCCCTTGCGCAGCCGGGGCACGTCCGCGTCGACGGCGCTCTCCCCCAGGTCGAGGTCGTACCAGGGCAGCCGGCGCAGCGCCCACGGCAGTCCGCTGTAGCCGTCGGCGACGGGGTGGGCGGCGAGGACGGCGCGGGCGCGGATCAGGGGCTCGGCATCCGGATCGGAGACGGGCTCGTACGTCTCCGGCTCGACGACGGCCGCCTCCTGGGGGCACGGCTCGTCGATACGGCCGACCTCGGCGGTATCGATACGGCCGACCTCGGCGGTGGGGTACAGGTCGTCCTGGAGATCGGCCATCACGGGCTCCGTACGTCGTGACCTCGGCAGTACGGTCACCGTCGCACGGAGCACCCACCGGCTTCCTGGTGAACGCGGCGTTCGGGGTACGGCCGTCCTCAGCCGTCGAGCGCCTCCGGTGTCGCGTGGGACGGTCCCCGCGTGGCCTGGAGCCCCCGGGCCACGTCCTCCGCGGCGCCCAGGACCCGCACCGCGTTCTTCCAGGTGAGCTTGGCCAGGTCCGCCCTGGACCAGCCGCGGTCCAGCAGCTCCGCGATCAGGTTCGGGTAGCAGGAGACGTCGCCGAGGCCGTCGGGGGTGAAGGCCGTGCCGTCGTAGTCGCCGCCGATGCCCAGGTGGTCGACGCCGGCGACCTCGCGCATGTGGTCGAGGTGGTCGGCCACGGTGGACACGGTGGCGACCGGGCGCGGGTGGGTCTCCTCGAAGGCCCGGTGGACCTTCATCCCCTCGGCGGTGGTGTCGAGGTGGTGGAAGCCGTGCGCGCGCATGTTCTCGTCGGCCGCGGCGGTCCAGTCGACGGCCGCCTGGAGCACAAACTTCGGCACGAACGTCACCATCGCGACACCGCCGTTGGCGGGCAGCCGCTCCAGGACGTCGTCGGGGATGTTGCGCGGGTGGTCGCAGACCGCGCGGGCGGAGGAGTGGGAGAAGATCACCGGCGCGGAGGTGGCGTCCAGCGCGTCCCGCATGGTCGTGGCGGCGACGTGGGAGAGGTCGACCAGCATGCCGAGCCGGTTCATCTCCCGCACCACCTCGCGGCCGAAGGCCGACAGGCCGCCCACGCCGGGCTCGTCGGTCGCCGAGTCCGCCCACGCCACGTTGAAGTTGTGGGTGAGGGTCAGGTAGCGGACGCCGAGGTCGTACAACCCGCGCAGCGTGCCGAGGGAGCCGGCGATGGAGTGGCCGCCCTCCGCCCCCATGAGGGAGGCGATACGGCCCTGGCCGCGCGCGGCCTCCATGTCGGCGGCGGTCAGCGCGGGCGCCAGCTCCCGCGGGTGACGGGCCAGCAACTGCCGTACGCAGTCGATCTGTTCCAGCGTGGCCGGCACCGGGTCGGGCTGGTCCGCGCGGACGTACACCGACCAGAACTGCGCACCGACCCCGCCCGCGCGCAGCCGGGGGATGTCGGTGTGCAGGTGGGCGGACTGGTCGTCGGCGATGTCGCGGGCGCCGAGGTCGTAGCGGACCTGTTCGCGCAGCGCCCACGGCAGGTCGTTGTGCCCGTCGACGACGGGGAACTCGGCCAGCAGCGCGCGGGCTTCGTCGAGGGACGTCATGGCACCCGCCCCGCTCACTTGCCGAAGCCGAAGCCGCCGCCGGAGCCCTCGGCCCTGGCGCGCAGCCGCCTGCCCTTCTCGGTGGCCTGGTCGTTCAGCTCCTGCTGGAACTCCCGCATGCGGCCGAGGAGTTCTCCGTCGTGGGCGGCGAGGACACGGGCCGCGAGCAGGCCCGCGTTGCGGGCGCCGGCCACCGAGACGGTGGCGACCGGGACACCGGCCGGCATCTGCACGATGGACAGCAGGGAGTCCATGCCGTCGAGGTACTTCAGCGGCACGGGCACGCCGATGACGGGCAGCGGGGTGACGGAGGCGAGCATGCCGGGCAGGTGGGCGGCGCCGCCCGCGCCCGCGATGATCACCTTCAGCCCCCGGTCCGCGGCCTGCTCGCCGTACGCGATCATCTCGCGGGGCATGCGGTGCGCGGAGACGACGTCGACCTCGTAGGCGATCCCGAACTCGTCGAGGGCCTTGGCGGCCGCCTCCATGACGGACCAGTCGGAGTCCGAACCCATGACGATGCCGACCGAGGGGGAGGGGCGCGCGTCAGCGCTCGTCGAGGGGTGGTGGCCGGGCGACGGGTGGGCGCTCATTCGGTGATCGTGCCTCTCAGGTAGCCGGCTGCGTGACGGGCGCGCTCCAGCACGTCGTCGAGGTCGTCGCCGTAGGTGTTGACGTGGCCCACCTTGCGGCCGGGCTTCACGTCCTTGCCGTACATGTGGATCTTCAGCTGGGGGTCGCGGGCCATGCAGTGCAGGTACGCGGAGTACATGTCCGGGTAGTCGCCGCCGAGGACGTTGACCATGACCGTCCACTTCGCGCGCGGGCGGGGGTCGCCGAGCGGGAGGTCGAGGACGGCGCGGACGTGGTTGGCGAACTGCGAGGTGATCGCGCCGTCCATGGACCAGTGTCCGGAGTTGTGCGGGCGCATCGCGAGCTCGTTGACGAGGATGCGGCCGTCGCGGGTCTGGAACAGCTCGACCGCGAGGTGGCCGACGACGCCGAGTTCCCCGGCGATGTTCAGCGCCATCTCCTCGGCCCTCAGCGCGAGGTCCTCGTCGAGGCCGGGGGCGGGCGCGATCACCGTGTCGCAGACGCCTCTCACCTGCTGCGACTCGACGACGGGATAGGCGACGGCCTGTCCGTGCGGGGAGCGGACCACGTTGGCGGCCAGCTCGCGCACGAAGTCGACCTTCTCCTCGGCGAGGACGGCGACACCCGCCTTGAACGGCTCGGCCGCCTCCTCGACGGAGTCGACGACCCACACGCCCTTGCCGTCGTAACCGCCGCGGACCGTCTTGAGGACGACGGGGAAGCCCTCCCCCTCGGCCGCGAACGCGGCCACGTCCTCGGGGTCGGCGACGATGCGGTGCCGCGGGCACGGCACGCCGATCGCGTCGAGCTTCGCGCGCATCACGCCCTTGTCCTGGGCGTGCATCAGCGCGTCGGGGCCCGGACGGACGGGGATGCCGTCCGCCTCCAGGGCCCTGAGGTGCTCGGTGGGCACGTGCTCGTGGTCGAAGGTGATCACGTCGCAGCCGCGCGCGAACGCGCGCAGCGTCTCCAGGTCGCGGTAGTCGCCGACGACGACATCGCCGACGACCTGCGCCGCGGAATCCTGCGGAGTGTCACTGAGGAGCTTGAACCTGATGCCGAGCGGGATGCCCGCCTCGTGTGTCATACGAGCGAGCTGGCCACCGCCGACCATGCCGACTACCGGGAACGTCACGCCCCCAGGGTATCGGCCGAGCCACCGTGGCCGGTTTACCGGCCTCCCCCCGGACGGTCCACGGCCGGGATCATCGCCCGCAGGAAGATCGCGGACACAGGTGGTTAGCATGGTCTGATTGACGCCGACCGATGGACGGGGGCCAGTACGACCATGGGACGCGGTTCCTCAGGGCCTCCGACCACGGCCCCGGCACCGTCTCCGCGCGGCGGCGTGCGGGAGCGGATCGACCGGTTCGTCCGTGAGGTGGCGAAGTTCGGCGCGGTCGGCGGAGCCGGCCTGCTGGTCAACCTCCTCGTGTTCAACCTGGTCCGGCAGGCGACGGACCTCCAGGTGGTGCGGGCGAGCGTCATAGCGACCGTCGTCGCGATCGTCTTCAACTACGTCGGCTTCCGCTACTTCGCCTACCGGGACCGCGACAGGTCCGGGCGCACCCGGGAGATGTCGCTGTTCCTGCTGTTCAGCGCGGTCGGCCTGGTGATCGAGAACGGCGTGCTGTACACGGCGACGTACGGCTTCGGCTGGGACACCCCGCTGCAGAGCAACATCTTCAAGTTCTTCGGCATCGCCGTGGCGACCCTGTTCCGCTTCTGGTCGTACCGCACCTGGGTGTTCCGCGCGCTGCCGGTCCGGGAGCCGGTGGCGCGGGGCGCGCGCCCCGCGGGCTCCCGCGCGACGCAGCGCGTGCCGTAGCCGTCAGCGCACCGTCCGGCGGTACTCGTCGTCCGGGGACCTCTGCGGCGGCGTGCGGGAGAGGAACAGGCCGAAGACGGCCGGGCTGGCCTGGAGCATCTCCAGCCGGCCGCCGTCCGCCTCGGCCAGGTCGCGGGCGACGGCGAGGCCGATGCCGGTGGAGTTGTGGCCGCTGATCGCCCGTTCGAAGATCCGCGAGCCCAGCTCGGCGGGGACGCCCGGGCCCTCGTCGGTGACCTCGACGACCACCTGGTTGCCGGTGACCCGGGTGCGCAGGGCGACCGTGCCGCCCCCGTGCATCAGCGAGTTCTCGATCAGCGCCGCCAGCACCTGGGCGACCGCGCCCGGCGTGCCCACCGCCCGCAGCTCCCGCTTGCCGGAGGTGACGATCGCGCGGCCCGCGCTGCGGTAGGCGGGACGCCACTCGGCGAGCTGCTGCTGGATCACCTCGTCGAGGTCGAAGGTGACCGCGGAGCCGGTGCGCGGGTCGCGGGAGTTGGTCAGCAGCCGCTCCACCACGTCCGTCAGCCGCTCCACCTGCGCCAGCGCGATCGTCGCCTCCTCCTTCACCGTCTCCGGGTCGTCGGTGAGGGTGATCTCCTCGAGGCGCATGGACAGGGCGGTCAGGGGCGTGCGCAGCTGGTGGGAGGCGTCGGCGGCCAGCCGCCGCTCCGCGGTCAGCATGCGGGCGATGCGCTCGGCGGAGCGGTCCAGCACGTCCGCGACCCGGTCCAGCTCGGGAACGCCGTAGCGGCGGTGGCGGGGGCGCGGGTCGCCGGACCCGAGGCGCTCGGCGGTCTCCGCGAGGTCGGTCAGCGGGGAGGCGAGCCGGTTGGCCTGGCGTACCGCCAGCAGCACCGCCGCGATCACCGCGAGCAGCGCCACCAGGCCGATGATCAGCAGCGTACGGCCGACCTCCCGGGTCACCGAGGAGCGCGGCTCCTGGACGGTGACCGTCTCGCCCGCCTCGCCGGGCGCCGAGCCGCTGATGACGTCGCCGGCCGGCCTGGTGCCGACCTCGATGGGCGGCTTGCCGGGGATCCGGATGACGGCGTACCGGTCCTCGGTGACCTGGTTGCTGAGGATCTCGGCGGTGACCTGGTCCTCGACGATCAGCCGGCTGTCGACGATGCTGGCCAGCCGCACCGCCTCGGACTCCACCCGCTCCCTGGCGCTCTCGCTGATGGTGCGGGTCTCGACGATCACCAGGGAGACGCCGAAGACGGCGATCACGACGAGCACCACGGCGAGCGTGGACTGGATCAGACGGCGGCGCATGTCCTCTTACCCACTTGCTGGACCCCGACGGGGTTCAGCTCTTCTCGAACCGGAAGCCCACACCGCGCACGGTCGCGATGTAGCGGGGGTTGGCCGCGTCGTCGCCCAGCTTCTTGCGCAGCCAGGAGATGTGCATGTCGAGGGTCTTGGTGGAGGACCACCAGGTGGTGTCCCAGACCTCGCGCATCAGCTGGTCACGGGTGACGACCCGGCCCGCGTCCCGCACCAGGACCCGCAGCAGGTCGAACTCCTTCGCGGTGAGCTGGAGCTCCTCGTCGCCCATCCACGCCCGGTGCGACTCGACGTCGATGCGCACCCCGTGGGTGGCGGGCGGCTGCTGGGGCTCGGCGGAACCGCGCCGCAGCAGGGCCCGGACCCGGGCCAGCAGCTCGGCGAGCCGGAACGGCTTGGTGACGTAGTCGTCGGCGCCCGCGTCCAGACCGACGACCGTGTCCACCTCGTCGGCGCGCGCGGTCAGGATCAGCAGGGGGACCGTGTGCCCCCCGGAGCGGAGCCGGCGGGCGACCTCCAGACCGTCCATGCCGGGCAGTCCGAGGTCCAGCACCACCAGGTCCACGCCGCCCCGCATGCCGGCTTCGAGCGCTGCGGGTCCGTCCTCACGCACCTCGACTTCGTATCCCTCCCGGCGCAGGGCGCGGGCCAGCGGCTCCGAGATGGACGCGTCGTCCTCGGCGAGCAGTACACGGGTCATGCAGTGATGGTAGTCCCGCCGCCGCGGGGCCCGGGGGGTGATCGCGGTGTCGGCTGCTCCCTCCGGCACACCCGTTCCTCGCCTGCGGTGCTCCCGGTTCGCTCCTGCGGCTGTGGGGTGCGAACCTGGGAGAGACCTTCGAATGGGGGCTCGCGGTTGCAGTGAAACCTGTGATCCGTGTCTCAAGTCCTTCCATATCCGGCGCTGTCCTGCCGTATGGTGAATCAACGCCTGTTGCACCACGGGGGCCTTTGGCGCAGTCGTCGCCGAGGGTCTCTTTTGTGTGCGGGCCGGCTTCTCCGCCGGCCCCGGAAGGAATGACCTGTGGCCGGGCCTCACCGCGCACTGACGCGCGTAGAGGCGTGGATCCCGGTGGTCGCCGTCCGCCGTTCCGCAACCCGGAACGGCCTCCCCGGGGCGTGGGGTGGACGGTACGGCCCCGCCGGTGCCGGCCGCCCCCCCACCGGGCGCGTACACGCTCGCGCGACGCGTCCCGACCAGCAAGGATCGACCATGGCGTCCAGCCTGACGAAGGACTCGGCCACTCCGGGCACCCCCGGCTCCGAGAAGACCTTCTTCGGCCACCCCCGCGGACTGGCCACTCTCTTCATGACCGAGATGTGGGAGCGTTTCTCCTACTACGGCATGAGGGCTCTGCTCCCGCTGTACCTCGTCGCCCCGGGCGGCCTGGCCCTGAGCGCCGGCGCCGCGACGGCGATCTACTCGGTGTACGTGTCGCTGGTGTACCTGCTCGCCATGCCCGGCGGCTGGTTCGGCGACCGTGTCTGGGGTCCCCGCAGGACCGTCGCCGTCGCCGGCGCCGTCATCATGCTGGGCCACCTGACGCTGGCCCTGCCGTCCTCCGGCACCTTCTACGCGGGTCTCGGTCTGGTCGCCATCGGCTCCGGTCTGCTCAAGGCCAACATCTCCACCATGGTCGGTCACCTCTACAAGGGACCGGACGACCCGCGCCGGGACGGCGGCTTCACCGTCTTCTACATGGGCATCAACCTGGGTGCCTTCGCCGCGCCGTTGATCATCGGCACCATCGGCGAGAGCGTCGACTGGCACCTGGGCTTCGCGCTCGCCGCGCTGGGCATGGGCCTGGGCCTGGTCCAGTTCCTGCTGGGCAGCCGTCACCTGGACGCGCACTCCAGCGTCGTCCCGAAGCCCCTGTCGGCCGCGGAGAAGTCCTCCACCCTGCGCAAGGCCGCCCTCTGGGCGGGCATCGCCGTCGTCGCCTACGCCGCCCTCGGCCTCTCCGGCCACTACACGCTGAACTGGGTCCTGGTCCCGCTGACGCTGCTCGGTGTGATCATCCCGGTGATGGTGCTGGTCCGCATCAAGCGCGACAAGGAGCTCGACCGCGCCGAGCAGTCGAAGATGTCCGCGTACATCTGGTTCTTCGTCGCCGCGGCCGTGTTCTGGATGATCTACGACCAGGGCGGCTCGACGCTGTCGATCTTCGCCAACGCGTCGGCCGACAACACCGTCCTCGGCTGGGAGTTCCCGGTCTCCTGGTACCAGTCGGTCAACCCGGTCCTGATCATGGCGCTGGCCCCGGTCTTCGCCTGGTTCTGGCTGGCGCTGAACCGGCGCGGCAAGGAGCCGAGCACGATCGTGAAGTTCTCCTCCGGCCTGGTGCTGGTCGGCGCCTCCTTCTTCCTCTTCCTGGCCCCGCTGTCGATCGCCGAGGGCGGCCACAAGGCGGCGGCGCTGTGGCTGGTGGCGATCTACTTCACGCAGACCGTCGGTGAGCTGCTGCTCTCCCCGGTCGGCCTGTCGGTCACCACGAAGATGGCGCCCGCGAAGTACGCCTCGCAGATGATGGGCGTCTGGTTCCTGGCCGTCACCGCCGGTGACGCCACGACCGGTCTGCTCTCCATCGCCGGTGTCGACCTGAACAGGCCGGGCATCGTCGCGATGGAGGCGAGCCTCGCGGTGGTCGCCGGTATCGCGGTGTGGATGTACCGCAACAAGGTCAAGGCCCTCATGGGCGACGTGCGCTGAACGGCGCCCCGAAGGGGAGCCGAACGGACGGAGGGCCCCGCCTCCGGCTCGGGTTCCAGTGGTTGTCGCGGCACCCGGGCCCGAGGGGCGGCATGGACTTCGGGATCCGTGAGGACCGGCAGCCACGGGGACGTGGGAAGCCCGTGCGTGAGCGGAAGGCGCACTTCCACTCACGCGGCAGGGCGTGAGCCACACGGAAGCGTGCCGGATCGCCGGGATCGACCGGCGGGCCGGGAGACGCCGGCGCCACGGACGTACCGCGTCCGGCAGGAACGAGGCGGCTCCACCGAATCAACGCGGTGGAGCCGCCTTTCCGTGCCGTCGCGATACCTGTCCGAGGCCGGCCCGGGGCCCCGCGCCAGACCTCGCCGCACTCCCCCGGAGGGCTGCGTTCCAGCGTCTTCGGTGTGTGGGAGCAGGGGGCCGGGGCAGCGCCCTCCGGGGACGGGACCGGGAAGGGGGGCGGGGCGCAACCCTCCGGGCCCGGAGCGACGCAGGGCTCCGGGCGCTGCGGGCCGGAACTACGCGGGCGCCCCGAGTTCCGCCCAGACCGTCTTGCCCGCGACGTCCGCGGCCCGGACGACTCCCCAGTCCAGGCAGAGCCGCTGCACGATGAACATGCCGTGGCCGCCCGGGCGGCCCGCCCGGTGCGGGGTGCGCGGGGCCGGCTGGCCCGTGCCCCGGTCAGTGACCTCGATCCGGATCACCTTCTTGTCGCAGGTGACGGCCAGATGGTCCGGCCCCTCCGCGTGCAGGCAGGCGTTGGTGACCAGTTCGGAGACGACGAGCAGGACGTCCTCGGCGGCGGCCCGCTGATCGGCGCCGGCGGCGGGCAGCCAGCCCCACGCGTACAGCGCCTGGCGGGTGAAGTCACGGGCGAGCGGTACGACGCCGCTCTGGTCGTCGAAACTCAGCCGGTAGACCTGGCCGCCGCCCGACGGACCGGACGACCCCGCCGGTGCGGTGGGCACGGCGACGCCCCCGTCGGGTGCGCTCTCCGTCGGCGCGCCGCCCCCGGGCGTCCCGGAAGCGCCGCTGGGCTCCGGACCGCGGTCGCCCGGCGAGTAGGGCCGGGTGGTGCTCATCAGCGCTTCACCTCACCGTGTCACCAGTTCACGATTCAAAAGTTGCCGTACTAGATCGGTCACGCACGGACGACTCGTCCGGTTCCCGGCGCCCTCGCGACCACCGTGTCCGACGCGTTCAGGGTGTCTCCTGCCCGGGCGGACCGAGGGGACACCCCCGCATCCGCGCGAAAAGGCGCGACGAAGACCGCCCCCCGGCAGCGAGGGCGGCGCGAAAGCCCGGTCCGACCTGCCCGCGCGCGTCACGCGGAATCGTCGGCCAGCGCCGCCTCGAGAGTGTCGTGGACGGCGAACACCGCGTCCGCTCCCGTGATTTCGAAGACGCGCGCGACGACGGGCTGCATCCCCACGAGATGGACACCGCCGCCGGCCGCCTCGGCCTTCAGCCGGGCACCGAGCAGCACGTTCAGCCCGGTGGAGTCACAGAACTCCAACCGGGAGCAGTCGATGACGAGCCGCTTCATTCCCTTGGCGAGGCAGTCCTCCAGTGGCTCCCGCAACAGATCGGCGGTGTGGTGATCCAACTCACCCGCCGGAGTCACGACGGCACTGGGGCCCTCTTCTCGCACCTCGACCAGAAGCCGGCCAGACTGTGCGCTGCCGACCGTCCCGCGGTCCATGCCGTCTCTCTCTCCCGACGTCGTGGCTGCCTACTGACGTCCTCGAACATTACGCCTTATGGCCACACTCCGACAGCCGAACAATCGCGCACAAACGGACATATGCGAACAGACTGCACTTGCGATCGGTTCGGGAAAGCGGGTAGGGCTAGTAAGAACACGCAACCGACACGGCCGGCTTTGGAGGCGCCGCACACCGCAGTGCACGTATCGGCTTCGGCAGCCATATGCCGAGAACGATGGAGGACATCATGTCACCCCGGCTCGACGCATCGCATACCCCGAAAGCGACGTCGACACTCCCTCCGGAACATCTGGATCCCATCGAACAGGACGACCCGGGTGTCGTCCCGGACGACCTACTCGCCGGGCTCCCGGAGATCCCCCCGTACGACGAGGTGGGCCCGGTCGACGCCCGAGCCCTCTCCAAGACCCTCTTCGAGCGCCTGGAGTCGCTGCAGGAGGGCACCGAGGAATACTCGTACGTACGCAACACGTTGGTCGAGCTGAACCTCGCCCTGGTCAAGTTCGCCGCCTCCCGTTTCCGCTCGCGCAGCGAGCCGATGGAGGACATCATCCAGGTCGGCACCATCGGCCTGATCAAGGCGATCGACCGCTTCGAACCGTCGCGCGGTGTGGAGTTCCCCACTTTCGCGATGCCCACCATCATCGGCGAGGTCAAGCGCTTCTTCCGTGACACCTCGTGGTCCGTGCGCGTACCGCGCCGGCTGCAGGAGCTCCGACTCGACCTGGCCAAGGCCGGCGACGAGCTGGCCCAGCAGCTGGACCGGGCGCCGACGGTGGCCGAACTGGCCGGGCGTCTGGGCATCACCACCGAAGAGGTCATCGAGGGCATGGCGGCGTCGAACGCCTACACCGCCTCCTCACTGGACGCCCAGCCGGAGGAGGACGACACCGAAGGCGCCCTGGCGGACCGGATCGGCTACGAGGACCACGGGCTCGAAGGCATCGAGTACGTCGAGTCGTTGAAGCCGCTGATCGCCGAACTGCCGCCGCGGGACCGGAAGATCCTCTCCCTGCGCTTCGTCGCGGGCATGACCCAGTCCGAGATCGGCGAGGAACTGGGCATCTCCCAGATGCACGTCTCCCGGCTGCTGTCGCGGACGCTGGTGAAGCTGCGCAGGGGGCTCACGGTCGAGGAGTGACCCTCACCGGGTGACGTCCGCCCTCCGGGGCGGACCGCGGCCGGGCCCCCTTCGCCGCGTCCGGGAGCGCCGGGCCGCTCACACCCTGCGTACGCCCCGCCGCCACACCCCCGCGACCAGCGGGACACCGGGCCGGTAGGCGAGGTGGACGTGGCTCGGGGCGTCGAGGAGGGTGAGGTCGGCGTACGCGCCCGGGGCCAGCCGGCCGATGTCGTCACGGCGCAGGGCCGCGGCGCCGCCCGCGGTGGCCGCCCAGACGGCCTCGTCCGGCGTCATGCCCATCTCGCGCACGGCGAGCGCGATGCAGAAGGGCACGGAGGACGTGAAGGACGAGCCGGGGTTGCAGTCGGTGGACAGCGCGACGGTGACGCCCGCGTCCAGCAGCCGGCGGGCGTCCGGCCACTCGGCACGGGTGGAGAACTCGGCGCCGGGGAGCAGGGTGGCGACGGTGTTCCCGTCGGCGAGGGCGTCCACGTCGGCCTCGGTGAGGTGGGTGCAGTGGTCGGCGCTGGCCGCGTCGAGTTCGACGGCGAGCCGGACGCCGGGACCGTACGACAGCTGGTTGGCGTGGACGCGCGGGTGCAGGCCCCTCGCCTTCCCGGCGGTGAGGATCGCGCGGGCCTGGTCGCCGTCGAAGGCGCCCTTCTCGCAGAAGACGTCGATCCAGCGGGCGTGCGGTGCGCAGGCGTCCAGCATCTCGCCGGTGACCAGGGCCACGTATCCGGCCGGGTCCTCGGCGTACTCGGGCGCGACGACGTGGGCGCCGAGGTAGGTGACCTCGTCGGTGTGGCGGGCGGCCAGGCGCAGGGCACGGGCCTCGTCCTCGACGGTCAGGCCGTAGCCGGACTTGGTCTCGAAGGTCGTGGTGCCCTGGCGGAGCGCCTCGTCGAGGAGACGGACGAGGTTCGCCTCCAGATCCGCGTCGTCGGCGGCCCGGGTGGCGGCGACGGTCGTACGGATGCCGCCGGCGCTGTAGGCGCGGCCGGACATCCGGGCGTTGAACTCCTCGGTGCGGTCACCGGCGAAGACCAGGTGGGAGTGGGAGTCGACGAAGCCCGGCAGGACCGCCCGGCCCCCGGCGTCGACCCGGTTGTCGGTGGCGGGTGCTTTGCTTGATTCACCGGTCCACACGACGCGGTCGTCCTCGATGACGACGGCCGCGTCCCGGACCGGACCGAGGGGGGACGAGCCGTCCGGGGAGGGGTCGTTGGTGACCAGCGTGGCGATGTTGCTGATGACGGTGCTGCTCATGGCGTCCTCATGGGTGGTCGTCAGGCGCGCAGTGCCGCGACGGCCTGCGCGAGGGCTCCGGGTACGTCGGGGACGAGCGTGTGCGCCCCGTCGCGCACGACGTGCCGGCCCGCCACGACCGTGTGCCGCACGTCCGCCGCTGTCGCCGCGAATACGGCCGTCTCGGCGCCGAGCCGGGGCGGCGGCCCCGCTGTTCTGACCGAGTCGAGCCCGAGGGTGGTGAGGTCGGCGCGCGCCCCGGCCTCGATGCGGCCGGTGTCGTCCCAGCCGAGGGCGGCGTGTCCGTCCGCGGTGGCGGCCCGCAGCAGCGCGGCGGCCGTCCAGTGGCCGCGGGTGCGGGTGCGCAGGCGCTCGTCGAGCTCCATCGCGCGGGCCTCTTCGAGCAGGTCGATCACGGCGTGGCTGTCGGAGCCGAGGGAGAGCGGGGAGCCTTCGTTCTGCAGGGCGGCGGCGGGACCGATCCCGTCGGCGAGGTCGCGTTCGGTCGTCGGGCACATGCAGGTGCCGGTGCCGCTGCCGCCGATGAGGGCGATGTCCTCGGCGGTGAGGTGGGTGTTGTGGACACCGGTGGTGCGCGGCCCGAGGACACCGTGCAGGGCCAGGAGCTGCGCCGGGGTGCAGCCGTGGACCTCCCGGCAGGCGTCGTTCTCGGCAGTCTGCTCGGACAGGTGCACATGGAGCGGGGCCCGCCGCTCCCGGGCCCACCGCGCCACGGTCGCCAGTTGCCCCGCCGGTACGGCCCGCACGGAGTGGATCGCCGCACCGATCCGTGCGTGCTCCCGTTCCCTGAGAACCGAACAGCGCTGGGCCCAGGCGTCCGCGTCGCCGTCGGAGAAACGGAGCTGGTGGGTGGTGGGCGGCCGTCCGAAACCGGAGGAGAGGTAGGCGGTGTCGAGGAGGGTGATGCGGATGCCGGCCTCGGCGGCGGCCTCGACGAGTGCCTCGCCCATGGCGTTGGGGTCGGCGTAGGGCGTGCCGCCGGGAGCGTGGTGGACGTAGTGGAACTCGCCGACCGCCGTGATGCCCGCCAGCGCCATCTCGGCGTACACGGCCCGGGCGAGGGCGTGGTAGGTGTCCGGGGCGAGCCGGCCGGCCGTGGCGTACATGGTCTCGCGCCAGGTCCAGAAGGTGCCGGAACCCACTTGGACCGTGGAGCGCAGGGCGCGGTGGAAGGCGTGGCTGTGCGCGTTCGCCAGTCCCGGCAGGGTCAGTCCGCGCAGGATCTCGGCGCCGGGCGGCGGGACGGGGGCGTCCGGACGGACGGCGGTGATGCGGCCGCCCCGGACCTCCACGGTCACGCCCGGCTCGACGCGGGCGCCGAGCCAGGCGTGCTCCAGCCAGTACGTCCGCGGGGTGGCAGTCACGTGCAGGCCAGTCCTTCCAGTACGTCGGCGAGGGCGAGGACCCCGGCCACGCAGTCGTCCTCGTCGGCGGACTCGGCCGGGGAGTGCGAGACGCCGGTGGGGTTGCGCACGAACAGCATGGCGGCCGGGACGCGTCCGGAGAGGATGCCGGCGTCGTGTCCGGCGCCGGTGCCGAGGACGGGCACCCCGAGGCCGGTACCGCTGCCGAGGATACGGGCGAGTTCGTCGCGCAGGGCATGGTCGAACTCGACGACGGGGGTGAAGGACTCGCGTTCGACGTCGAGTGTGACGCCGTGCTCCCGCGCGTGGGCGCGGGCGGCCCGCCGTACCCCGTCCACGACGGCGTCCAGGCTCTCCTGGTCGGCGGCGCGGGAGTCGAGCCAGCCGCGCACCAGGGAGGGGATGGCGTTGACGCCGTTGGGCTCGACGGCGAGCTTACCGAAGGTGGCGACGGCACCGGCGAGTTCGGCCTCCCGACGGGCGGCGAGGACGGTCCCGGCGTACGACAGCATGGGGTCGCGCCGGTCGGCGAGCCGGGTGGTGCCGGCGTGGTTGGCCTCGCCCCGGAAGTCGAACCGCCAGCGGCCGTGCGGCCAGATGGCGGACGCGATGCCGATGCGGTCGCCGGACAGGGCGAGGGCGCGGCCCTGTTCGACGTGGAGTTCGACGAAGGCGCCGATGCGGTCGAGCCGTTCGGGGTCGGGGCCGATGGTGCCCGGGTCGTGTCCGGCGGCCTCCATGGCCTGCGGGAGCGTGATGCCGTCCCCGTCGGTGAGCCGGTGGGCCTGCTCGACGGTGAGCGCGCCCGCGGTGAGCCGGGAGCCGACGCAGGCGAGCCCGAAGCGGGCGCCCTCCTCGTCCCCGAAGTTGACGATGCCGAGCGGCTTGGCGAACCGCGCGCCCCGCCGGCGCAGTTCGTCGAGCGCGGCGAAGGCGGACACGACCCCGAGGGGCCCGTCGAAGGCCCCGCCGTCGGGTACGGAGTCGAGGTGCGACCCGGTGACGACGGCGTCCCCCCGCGCGGGCTCACCCAGCCAGGCCCACTGGTTCCCGTTCCGGTCGGCCTCGTAGTCCAGCCCTCGGCCACGGGCCTGCTCCTCGAACCACCTCCGGCACTCGGAGTCGGCCCGGGTCCAGGCGAACCGCCGGTAGCCGCCGGAGACGGCGTCGCGCCCGATGGGCAGCAACTGCCGCCACATCTCGTGGAAGGAGGCCGGCACCGGCTGCGAACCGCCGCCCGGCCGATGACCGCCGGGCCGCGGTCGGTCGTCCCGCGGGGCGACGGGGGCGTCTCCCATGCCCTTCGGGCCGTGGGTACGGGTGGGTACAGCCGGACCCGCGGGTGGCGACGACGCCTCCGCTCCCGCCGGGGAGGTGCCGTCCCTCACACCGGCCCGCCCTCACGCATCGGCACCCGCACGCCCCGCGAGTCCGCCACCGACTCCGCGATGCCGTACCCGGCGTCGACGTGCCGGATCACCCCCATGCCGGGGTCGTTCGTGAGCACCCGGCGGATCTTCTCCCCCGCCTGCGCGGTCCCGTCGGCCACCGTCACCTGCCCGGCGTGGATCGACCGCCCCATGCCGACGCCCCCACCGTGGTGGACCGACACCCACGAGGCCCCGGAAGCCACGTTCACCATCGCGTTCAGCAACGGCCAGTCGGCGATCGCGTCGGACCCGTCCAGCATCGCCTCGGTCTCCCGGTAGGGAGAGGCCACCGACCCGCAGTCGAGGTGATCGCGCCCGATCACGACCGGCGCGGCCAGCTCCCCGCTCGCGACCATGTCGTTGAACCGCTCACCGGCCCTGTCCCGCTCGCCGTACCCCAGCCAGCAGATACGCGCGGGCAGCCCCTGGAAGCGCACCCGCTCCCCCGCCATCCTGATCCACCGGGCCAGGGACTCGTTCTCCGGGAACAGCTCCAGGACCGCCCTGTCGGTCCTGGCGATGTCGGCGGGGTCACCCGACAGCGCGGCCCACCGGAAGGGCCCCTTGCCCTCGCAGAACAGCGGCCGGATGTACGCCGGCACGAACCCCGGGAAGGCGAACGCGCGCTCGTACCCGGCGAGCCGCGCCTCACCACGGATGGAGTTGCCGTAGTCGAACACCTCCGCACCGGCGTCCTGGAAGCCGACCATCGCCTCGACGTGCCGGGCCATGGACTCACGCGCGCGAGTGGTGAAGCCGGCCGGGTCCTTCGCGGCGGCGTCCGCCATGTCCTCGAAGGCGGTCCCGACGGGCAGGTACGCCAGCGGGTCGTGGGCGGAGGTCTGGTCGGTGACGATGTCGATGGGCGCGCTCATGGCGAGCAGGTGCGGGAGCAGCTCGGCGGCGTTGCCGAGGACGCCGATGGACAGGGGCCTGCGCCGGTCGCGGGCCTCGACGGCCAGCCGGAGGGCGTGGTCGAGCGAGTCCGCCCTGACGTCGAGGTACCGGTGCTCGATGCGACGCTCGATCGCACGGGGGTCGCAGTCGACGCAGATCGCGACGCCGTCGTTCATGGTGACGGCGAGCGGCTGGGCGCCGCCCATGCCGCCGAGTCCGGCGGTGAGGGTGATGGTCCCGGCGAGGGTGCCGCCGAACTTCTTCGCGGCGACGGCGGCGAAGGTCTCGTAGGTGCCCTGGAGGATGCCCTGGGTGCCGATGTAGATCCAGGACCCGGCGGTCATCTGCCCGTACATGGTGAGGCCGAGGGCCTCCAGGCGGCGGAACTCCTCCCAGTTGGCCCAGTCGCCGACGAGGTGGGAGTTGGCGATGAGGACGCGTGGCGCCCACTCGTGGGTCTGCATGACGCCGACCGGGCGGCCGGACTGGACGAGCATCGTCTCGTCCTGCTTGAGGGTCCTCAGCGTGCGGACCATGGCGTCGAAGGAGCGCCAGTCCCGGGCCGCCCTGCCCGTGCCGCCGTAGACGACGAGCTTGTCGGGGTGCTCGGCGACCTCCGGGTCGAGGTTGTTCTGCAGCATCCGCAGGGCGGCCTCCTGCTGCCATCCCAGGGCGCTCGGTTCGGTGCCGCGGGGCGCCCGGACGGGCCGGGGTCCTGACATGTCTGCCTCCTCAGCTGCGGATGACCACTGCGGATGACCACTGCGGCTATTCACATCCTCGTGCCCTGAATAGAGCTAGTCAATACGGGGGCGGGTCGGCGCGGCCGCCCGGAGGATGTTTGGCTGGGTCCATGCGGGCGGACACGGAGAACGCCGAAGGGACGGGGGACGCGGTGGCCCACGACGACGGCCGGACGGACGAGGTGGACGCGCGGTGCCGGGGCTGTTCGACGGACGGTACGGGCTGGTCACCGAGTTCGGCCGGTCGCTGCTGGCCAAGCACGGCACGGTGGTCGCGCGCGTGGAGTACGCCAAGAACGCCGGCGGCCGCCCGGTCGCGGTGACGCACGCGGGCGTGCAGGTGGCGACGCGGACGGTGTACGCGCCGGAGTCGTGGCCGCTGCGGATCGCCGCGTACGACGCGCAGGGGCGGCCCAAGGAGGGCCCGGCGGTCGTGCAGGACGTGGCGGGACCGGCCTGCTTCGCGGGCGACCTGCTCGCCCGGGCGCAGCCACTGCCGTTGCTGGAACAGGGCGACTACGCGGCGGCACTGGACACGGGCGCGTACTACTTCGCCCACCACTACGCCTACAACTCGCTCCCCCGCCCCGGCATCCACGGTTTCGTCCCGGACGGGGCGGGAGGCGTCACCTTCGCGACGGTGCGCACCCCCCAGACGATCGCGGAGATCGTGACCGAGTCGGGTGGCGCCCACACCGACGCCCTGGTCCCCTAGGGGCACGGGGGCCGTACCGGCTCGCGACCCCGCCGCGCGGGAGCGGCCGCTCACCGCGTCCCGGAGGGGACCGGCCTCAGACGAGGGCCGGCGTCCGCCGGCGCGCACCGCCCGGCGCCGCGTCGCCCGCCGCGATACCGGTCGTCCGGTACCCCTTGACCGCCTTGCCGGCCGGCCGCCCCGTCCCCGCACGGAGCCAGTCGACGCGCACCCACAGCAGAACCTCGTCCGCCTGTTCCAGCCGCCCGATCCAGGCCGCCTTCAGCCAGAGCCCCGCCCCGCACCCGGCGAGCAGCAGACCGCCTGCGGCGGGTACCGCGAACGCCGTGCCCAGCGCGGCGAGGAAGGCGAGCAGCAGCCACCAGCGGTGCCCGCGACGCCAGTTGCGGACGGTCACCGCCCGGTCCTGGAGCACGTCGTGCCTGCCCGCCCGGGCCGCCGAACGGGCCGACGCGCGGTACCGCCCCCGCCGTCCGTACGCCACCACGGCCGCCGCCACGAGGAACAGCGCGGCGCCCGCCAGTACCCCGATCCGACGCCCCGTCAGCCCCGGCACCAGTACTCCGGTGCCCGCCGCGACCACTCCCAGCCACCACAGTGGCGCGGCCCCTGCCCGTACGACGACGGCCACCCGGGCCAGCCCCTGTCCTCCACGCGTCATGTCCGGCCTCCCGTCCTCCGACTGCCTGTGCACGTCCTGGAGGACGGACGCTAGCGGCGTAAGGTGAGACGAGTCTGAGAAAACACGGGCGGACCTCCCCGCCGCCCCGCGCGTCGTCAGTCGACGAACAGCCCGCGCGCCGCCGCCTTCACGTCGAACTCCTCCAGCCGCGCCTGCGCGTCGGGCAGGTCGTCGCACATCGCCTCCAGCAGCACCCGGCCCAGCAGCATCGGCGCGCACGCCGTGTCGAAGGCCAGCCCGGTGCCGACGGCGGCGGGCAGCAGCAGGTCGGACACCTTGGCGACCGGCGCGAACGGGGAGTCCGCGACGGTGACCACGGTCAGCCCCGTCTCCTTGGCACGGGCGAGGGCGTCGACGACCTCGCGGGGATGCCGGGGCAGCGCGAAGCACAGCAGGGCGCTCGCCCCGGCCCGCGCGGCGGCGTCGATCCGGTCGTGGAGCATCGTGCCGCCCTCGTTGAGCAGCCGTACGTCCGGATGGACCTTGGCGGCGAAGTAGGCGAACCCGTGCGCCTGGGCCGCCGCGGCCCGCAGCCCCAGCACGGGCAGCGGCCGGCTCCCGGCCAGCACCCGGCCCGCCCGCCGCACCGGCCGGGGATCGGCCAGCGCCTCCGCCAGGTGCCGCAGGTTCTCGATCTCGGCCTCGACGGCCTGCTGGTACTCGTTGTACGAGCCGGCCCCCGGCGCCGGCTCGGCGGGCGTGACCTCGCGCAGGTGCCGCCGCAGGGCGGGATAGCCGTCGAAGCCGAGGGCGACGGCGAACCGGGTCACGGACGGCTGGCTGACCCCGGCCAGCTCGGCCAGCTCCACGCTGGACAGGAACGGCACGTCGGCGGCGCGTCGCACCATGCTGTGCGCGATGCGCCGCTGGGTCGGTGTCAGCCGATGCCCCTCGAAGAGCGCCTGGAGGCGCGCGGCGGGACCCTCGGTGCCGCTCATGACCTGACTCCCTCTCGACACCTCGGCCTATTCACCCATCGAAATTCCTGCATACCGTTATACAGGCACATACGGCGCTGGAGAAGCCTCTCAAGGACCTGGACGGCGGCTCCGGTCTCGACCTGCCGGAAGGGGAGAGCACCCGCCAGGGCGAGGACGCGCTCTCCTTCCTCCGCAACCGGCACGGCCTGAAGAACGGGAGCGACCTGGACCGGATCGGGATGCAGCAGAAGTTCGTCGCGTCGATGCTGCGCCGGCTGAAGGAGGACACGCTGGGCAGCCCGTCGAAGATGCTCGACGTCGCCGACGCGGCCACCAAGTCCCTCACCGTGGACAAGGGCATAGGCAGCCCCGGCAAGCTGCTCACCCTCGCCAGGGAACTCGGCAGGATCGACCTGAAGAACATCACCATGATGACCGTGCCGGTGAGGGACAACCCGGCCGAGCCCACGCCCGTCACCGTCGTGCTGGACCCGGTCAAGGCCCCGAAGGTCTTCAGCATGCTGCAGAACGACGTCTCCTTCACCGAGGTGAGGAAGAAGGAGAGCAACGCCAAGGACAAGCAGGCCGAGCTGCTGGAGGGCACACGGACCGAGGCGCCCGAGATCCGCGTCGACGTCTTCAACGGCGGCGGCCCGGACGGCGCCGCGCAGGACACCCTCGCCTGGCTGCAGACCGGCGAGGGCGTGGCCAGGTCCACCAACACAGGGGCAACGCCCCGGCCGAGGTCGACAGGACCCGGCTGGAGTACGCGCCGGACCAGGCCGGCCAGGCCCGCGAGCTCGCCGACCTGATGGGCCTGCCCGCCTCGGCCATGAAGCCCGGTACGGAGGACGCCGGGGAGACGGCCCCGATGACGCTCACCCTCGGCCCCGACTTCACGGGGCCGGCCTCCCCGTCGCCCCGCCGAAGAAGGTCGACGACGTCGCGCAGTCCCGGGCCGACGAGAGGATGTGCAGGAAGTAGCGGCCCGGCGAACCCGAGCGCCAGAGGGGGGTTACCCCCAGTGCAGCCGGCCCCCCGCCTCCCTACCGTGGGACGCATGACCGGAATGGACACGCGGGACACCGAGCTGAAGAAGGAACTCGACGCCTCCCTGCAGGCCCGCAGGGAGCTGGGCGAGGAGTACGAGTCCGCGCTGGTCGACTCGTTCCTGGAGAAGGTCGACCAGCGCATCGACGGTGCGGTGGAGCGCCGGGTGCGCCGGCAGTGCGCCGAGCAGCGGATGACGGCGGCCCGGGACTCCCGGTCGCCGAAGGCCACGGACAGCTGGGGCGAGCGCTTCGGCTTCGGCATCGTCTCGCTGGTCCTGGCGGTGCCGCTGTCCGCGATCGGCGGGGGCGTGGGTGATCTGCCCGGCCTGCTGGTCACCTGGCTGGGCATCGTCGGCGTCAACGTCGTCCAGGCCGCCCGCACCAACCCGGGCCTGTTCGGCCGCCGCAAGCCGGTCCGGGACGGCGACTGGGAGGACTGAGGCCGATTGCGCGGGGACCGCCGCACCCCCGTCGCCGGGGGGCGGGACGACGGCGGTCCCCGCGAGGGACGCGCGCCCGTTGAGGCAGGTCGCGCGCCCGAGGCGTCCATGGAGGTCCGGGAGCCGCTCCGGAGGTCCTTCGACGCCGTTCGGTCGCCGGCCGGAACGGGGAGCCGCTCCCGTCCCTGCCGACACCCACCAATGTGCCGGACCCGTGTTAAGCGAGTGCTGCGCGGACGTGACGCCCTCGTACCACTTCCGCGAAGTCCACGAAGATCATCGACGGGGTGACGCCCGGCCGTTCACCCCGGGTCCGCCCGTGGTTCGCCCGACGCCCCGTCACTTCCCGGTCCCGGCGAGGAAGGACAGCAGGTCCTGGCGGCTGACCACACCGGTCGGCTTGCCCTCGACGAGGACGATCGCCGCGTCCGCCTTGCCCAGGACGGCCATCAGGTCCGCGACGGGCTCACCCGAGCCGACCTGCGGCAGCGGCTCGGACATGTGCTTCTCCAGCGAGTCGTCGAGCGAGGCGCTCTTGCTGAACAGCGCGTCCAGCAACTCCCGCTCCACCACCGAGCCGACGACCTCGGCGGCCATCACGTCCGGGTGACCGGCGCCCGGCTTGACCACCGGCATCTGCGAGACGCCGTACTCGCGCAGCACCTCGATGGCCTGGCCGACCGTCTCGTCGGGGTGCATGTGGACGAGGGAGGGGATGTGACCGCCCTCCTTGTCGTTCAGGACGTCGGCGACGCGGGCGCTGGGGCCGGCGTCCTCCAGGAAGCCGTAGTCGGCCATCCACTCGTCGTTGAAGATCTTGCTGAGGTAGCCGCGTCCGCTGTCCGGCAGCAGGACGACGACCACGTCGTCCTCACCGAGCCGCGAGGCCACCTCCAGCGCCGCCACGACCGCCATGCCGCAGGAGCCGCCGACCAGCAGGCCCTCCTCCTTGGCGAGCCGGCGGGTCATCTGGAAGGAGTCCTTGTCGGAGACGGCGACGATCTCGTCCGCGACGTCACGGTCGTACGCGGTCGGCCAGAAGTCCTCGCCGACGCCCTCGACCAGGTACGGCCGCCCGGAACCACCGGAGTACACGGAGCCCTCGGGGTCGGCGCCGATGACCTTCACGCCGCCGTCGCTGACCTCCTTCAGGTAGCGTCCGGTCCCGGAGATGGTGCCGCCGGTACCGACGCCGGTCACGAAGTGGGTGATCCTCCCCTCGGTCCGCTCCCACAGCTCGGGGCCGGTGGAGTGGTAGTGGGAGAGGGGGTTGTGGGGGTTGGAGTACTGGTCCGGCTTCCAGGCCCCCGGCGTCTCGCGCACCAGCCGGTCGGAGACGTTGTAGTAGGAGTCGGGATGCTCGGGCGCCACGGCGGTCGGGCAGACGACGACCTCGGCCCCGTAGGCCCGCAGTACGTTGATCTTGTCCGTGGACACCTTGTCCGGACAGACGAAGATGCACTTGTAGCCCTTCTGCTGGGCCACGATGGCGAGCCCGACCCCGGTGTTGCCGCTGGTCGGCTCGACGATGGTGCCGCCGGGCTTCAGCTCCCCGCTCCGCTCCGCCGCCTCGATCATGCGCAGGGCGATGCGGTCCTTCACCGAACCGCCCGGGTTGAAGTACTCCACCTTGGCCAGGACGGTCGCCCTGATGCCCTGGGTCACGTTGTTGAGCCGCACCAGCGGGGTGTTGCCGACGAGGCTGATCATCGAGTCGTGGAATTGCACCGTTGTCTCCGGATGCTGCAAAAGATGTGGTGGTAGTGGTCCTGCCAGCCTAGGCCCTCACCGGTCCGGACCCGGCCGGGTCGCCCACTCGCCGTGGGGATTGGACCACGGTCCGTACGGGGCAAGCACTGGGTGTACGGGTTCGAGGAGGTGGCGGCGAGGCATGACGGGCTTGTCGAGGGCGAGGGCGAGGGCGGCCCGGCGGATCGCGGCCGGCGCGGCGTACGGCGGCGGGGGGATCGGTCTGGCCGGGGCGGCCACCGTGGGGCTCCTGGTGGCCGAGGCCCAGTTGGTGCGGCGCCGCGTGGGCAACGGCGCGGCTCCTCACGTGCCGAACGCGGACGGGCTGTACGGCGCGGCGTACACGGCGCCGGGCGAGCCGGCGCTGCGGCTGACGATGCTGGGCGACTCCACGGCGGCCGGGCAGGGCGTGCACCGGGCCGGGCAGGCGCCGGGCGCGCTGCTGGCGGCGGGCGTCGCGGCGCTCGCGGAACGTCCGGTGGGGCTGAGCACGGTCGCGGTGCCCGGGGCCTGTTCCGACGATCTGGACCGGCAGGTGACGAGGGCGCTGGCGGACCCGTCCCGGGCGCCCGACATCTGCGTGATCATGGTCGGCGCCAATGACGTCACCCACCGCATGCCGCCCACCCGGTCCGTACGCCATCTGTCCTCGGCGGTACGACGGCTACGGACGGCCGGTGCGGAGGTGGTCGTCGGCACCTGCCCCGATCTCGGCACGATCGAGCCGGTGCGGCAGCCGCTGCGCTGGCTGGCCCGCCGGGCCTCGCGGCAGCTGGCGGCGGCGCAGACGATCGGGGCCGTCGAGCAGGGCGGGCGCACGGTGTCGCTGGGCGACCTGCTGGGACCCGAGTTCGCGGCGAACCCGCGCGAGCTGTTCGGGCCGGACAGCTACCACCCCTCGGTGGAGGGGTACGCCACTGCCGCGATGGCGGTGCTGCCGACGGTGTGCGCGGCGCTGGGGCTGTGGCCGGCGGAGGAGGAGCGGCCGGACGCCGACCGCCGCGAGGGGTTCCTGCCGGTGGCCCGGGCGGCGGCGGAGGCGGCGGCGGAGGCGGGCACGGAGGTCACCGCGGCGATGCCGGCGGGGTCGCGGGGGCCGTGGGCCCTCCTGAAACGCCGCAGGCGCCGACGGGTCGCAGAGACGGAGCCGGAGCGTCCGGTTCAGCCGTCGTAGCGGGGATGCGACGTCGTCGCCACGGGCGGTCGCGCCTCCCCCGGTCGCCCGCCCGTGCCGCCGGGCGGCACGGGCGGGCGCGTTCCCCACCCGTCCAAGCAAGCGCTTGGACAGTTGCGGTCCATGTCACATCGCGCCGCCCGTGACCCCGCCCGTACGGCCGGGTAACTTCCCAGGAAGCCCCGCACCGACCATCCGGTACGCCCTCGCCCGACCACCGCCCCTCGACGAGGCGCTACGCGCCGCCCCTCACCTCTGGAGCCGTGATGCCCGAAGCCGTGATCGTCTCAGCCGCCCGCTCCCCCATCGGCCGCGCCTTCAAGGGATCCCTGAAGGACCTGCGTCCGGACGACCTGACCGCCACCATCATCCAGGCCGCCCTCGCCAAGGTCCCCGAGCTGGACCCGAGGGACATCGACGACCTGATGCTCGGCTGCGGCCTCCCCGGCGGCGAGCAGGGCAACAACCTCGGCCGTGTGGTCGCCGTGCAGATGGGGATGGACCACCTCCCCGGCTGCACCGTCACCCGCTACTGCTCGTCCTCGCTGCAGACCTCCCGCATGGCCCTGCACGCCATCAAGGCCGGCGAGGGCGACGTGTTCGTCTCGGCCGGCGTCGAGACGGTCTCCCGCTTCACCAAGGGCAACTCCGACAGCCTCCCGGACACCCGCAACCCGCTGTTCGCCGAGGCCGAGGCCCGTACCGCCGCCGTCGCCGAGTCGGAGGGCTCCTCCTGGCACGACCCGCGCGAGGACGGCCTGCTGCCCGACCCGTACATCGCGATGGGCCAGACCGCGGAGAACCTGGCCCGTCTCAAGGGCGTCACCCGCCAGGACATGGACGAGTTCGGCGTCCGTTCGCAGAACCTCGCCGAGGAGGCCATCAAGAACGGCTTCTGGGAGCGCGAGATCACCCCGGTGACCCTCCCCGACGGCACGGTGGTCTCCAAGGACGACGGCCCCCGCGCCGGCGTCACCATGGAGGGCGTCCAGGGCCTCAAGCCGGTCTTCCGCCCGGACGGACTCGTCACCGCCGGCAACTGCTGCCCCCTCAACGACGGCGCCGCCGCGCTCGTCGTCATGAGCGACACCAAGGCCCGCGAACTGGGCCTGACCCCGCTCGCCCGCATCGTCTCCACCGGCGTCTCCGGCCTCTCCCCCGAGATCATGGGCCTCGGCCCGGTCGAGGCGAGCAAGCAGGCGCTGGGCCGCGCCGGCCTCACCATCGACGACATCGACCTGGTCGAGATCAACGAGGCGTTCGCCGCCCAGGTGATCCCCTCCTACCGCGACCTCGGCATCCCGCTGGAGAAGCTGAACGTCAACGGCGGCGCCATCGCCGTCGGCCACCCCTTCGGCATGACCGGCGCCCGCATCACCGGCACGCTCATCAACTCCCTGCAGTTCCACGACAAGCAGTTCGGTCTGGAGACGATGTGCGTCGGCGGCGGCCAGGGCATGGCGATGGTCATCGAGCGCCTCAGCTGATCCCCCGCGGCACGGGCGGACCGTAGCCGTCGCGGCACGGTCCGTGATCCCATGGCCCGGGCCTCCGGAACCTCCGGGGCCCGGGCCGATTCGTGATCCAATCTCCCCCAGGATGTGACCTATCTCCCCGGCCGCGAGAATTCACGCAGGTCAGGGCCGGACCCCTCGCGGGCGCATCCTCAAGGGCCCGCCCGTTTCGTGACGTTACGCACTGACAGATGGTTAGTCCACCCTTCAAGCTGATGTAGGAAGTCGGGGGTCGACTTTGAACCGGGAGTACGTCAGTGAGCGCCATGCCGATCGCCCTGCTGATCACCACGGCCGCCACCGGCGCCGTGGGCGTCGCGGTCCTGCGCAGCATCATGGTGCTGCGCCGACAGGTCGCGGCCCTGCACACCGCGCTGGCCGAGAGCCGCGCCGCGACCGTGCGCGCGCACGTGCCGCCCGCCCGCGCGGCCGGCGCCGACGAGATACGCGCCGCCGTGGCGGAGGCGCTCGCCGAGGAGCGGGAGCGTGAGCTCGCCGAGGCGCGGGCCTTCTGGGCCGCCCAGGAGGCACGTGACGCGTCCGACGCGCCGTCCCTGCTGAATCTGTCCGACAGCGAGCCGTTCCTGCCCCGGCAGGCCGATTTCGTGGGCCTGGAGCCGGTGACCGAGCCGGGCGCGGACACCGAGGAGCACTCCGGGGACTCCCCGGAGCTGGCCGCGGCCCGCCGCCGTCACCCCTCGCACCCCGACTTCGTGCCGAACCCCTCGCCGGTCGTGAACGACCACGAGCGCACGGCGGCCGCCCTGGAGGAACTGGCCGCGGCCCAAACCGAGCTGACCGACGTCCGTCCGGGCCCGCTGGGCACCCTCGACGTCTACGTCTTCGCCGACGGGACGACGCTGTGCATGACGCCGGGCCACCGCGAGACCGCCGAGCGCCTGGCCGCGGCCCTGCGCGCGGGCGAGACCCCGTTCCTGCTGGGCGGCTCCGGCGTCTCGGGCGCGTACACGCTGACGTTCTCCTGCGGCGAGGAGAACGTCTACATCCTGGCGGACCGCGTCATCGCGTCCTTCTAGGGGCGGCGGCTACACACCGGCGCGCTCGCGCGCCTCCTCCACCAGCCGTACGGCCTCCCGCACCTCGTCCTCGCTCCTCAGTACGAGCGCCAGGTCGTGTCCGGCGACGGTGATCTGGTCGGCGGCGGCGAACATGCCCGCGTCGGGCATCTCACGGGGCTCGGTGCCCGGCTCCTCGACGAGCTGGGTGCGCCGCGCCAACTCCCTGGCCAGGGCGAGTGCCTCGGCGGCCCCGCCCCGCTGCAGCCTGCTCTGCGGCGCGGCCCGCAGACGGTCGGCGAAATGATCCACGGCACGGGTGAAGGGCGTCGTATCAACCACGCGGCGAGCGTACGCGGCGCGGCGGGACTGTTGCCAACGGGCGGACGCTCGGGCACGGTGACCTGAAGGACCGGCTCACACCCCATGCGTCCGGAGGCGCCGATGTCCCACGTCTTCTCCGCAGAGACCCATCGCAACATGCTCGCCCGCATCCCGCACTGCACCGGTCGTGAGATCTCCGACTGGCTGCGCGCCGTCGAGGAGGGCCCGGCGCTCCTCCGCTTCGAGGAGAAGGCCGGCTGGCTCCGGCACGAGTACGACCTGGCGTACGGCCACGCCAAGGCGATCGTCCACGAGTACGACCTGAGGAGGGCCGCGCGCAAACTGCTCTGACGCGCGCGGACACGACGAGGGCCCCGGGTGGGAACCCGGGGCCCTCGTCCGTACCGTGCTCGGGTACTAGTCGCTGCTGTTGAGGATCGAGATGAGCCGCAGGAACTCCAGGTAGATCCACACCAGCGTCAGCGTCAGGCCGAAGGCTGCGAGCCAGGCCTCCTCACGCGGGGCGCCGTAGGCGATGCCGTCCTCGACCTGCTTGAAGTCCAGGGCGAGGAAGCAGGCGCCCAGGATGATGCCGATGACGCCGAAGACGACGCCGAGCGCACCGCTGCGGAAGCCGAGGCCGTCACCGCCGCCGAACACCGCGAACAGCAGGTTCACGGCCATCAGCAGGATGAAGCCGAGCGCGGCCGCCATCACGAAGCCGTAGAAGCGGCGGTTGACGCGGATCCAGCCGGCCTTGTAGGCCACCAGCACACCGGCGAAGACCGCCATGGTGCCGATCACGGCCTGCATGGCCGCGCCGTCGGCGATGCGGTTGTCGACGATGTTGGAGATCACGCCGAGGAAGACGCCCTCGAACGCGGCGTACGTCAGGATCAGCGCCGGCGAGGCCTTGCGCTTGAAGGCCTGCACGAACGCCAGGACCATGCCGATCAGCGCGGCGCCGATGCCGATGCCGTACGACCGGCTGATGTTGGCGTCGTCGATCGGCAGCAGCGCCCAGGAGAGCGCGGCGGTGACGATGAGCACGCCGAGCGTGGTGCCCGTGCGCATGACGACGTCGTCGATGGTCATCCGGCCGGTGGTGGCCGGGGCCTGCGGCGGTGCGCCGTACTGCTGGTCCTGCTGCGCGTAGGGGTTCTGGGCGTACGGGTTGCCCGTTGGCTGCGCGTACGGGTTGGCCTGCGTGGCAACAGCGGGGCCCCCGGCCTGCGGCGCGGTGTTGAAGCCCGCGTAGCCGTTGTCGCGGCCGAACCCCCGTCGCGAGAAGACCGGGTTACTGCTCCTCATTTCACTCCTCCATGGCCGCACGACGCGGCCTTGGCTCAAGAGTAATAGGTAGGCAAAGGAATGACCCCCATGCTTGAGAAGGATCTTTCCCTCGTTGTGCTGCGTAACACGCTACGCGGTCGGGTGATTCCCCTCACCGGGCGGCACCGAACCATGACCGACCCGGAACCGGTCGGAGATCATCCGTTCATCCCGCCCGGACGATCGCGCGACGGCCCGGGACGTCCGGCCCGGGCCCCGGGCGGCGGGACGCGCCCCGGGCGGGCGGACCCGCGGGGCGCGGTCGCCGGGTGCGGGCCCGCAGCCCCGGGCCCGCGGCCCACCCGGGGGTGTCGATGGCGTAGCCGGTGGATCCGCGGGCCGCGATCCGGCGGATCACGGGCAGCCCGTTCACCCGGACGGGTCGCGCGGGGATGCGGTCCGAGCGGTCCCCGTCACCGAGGGCGCCGCTCGTGCCCCGCGCCCCCGGCCGGGACGGTGCCGTCCCAGGCGGGGCACGGGGCACGTCCGATCCGCCGGCCGCCTGGACGACGTCTCCGGCCCCCGTACGCGCACGGGCCGCTCCGACCGCCCGCCGCGCGGCTCGACGCCCAGCAGTCCGTGGGCACCGCCGCCCCGGGCGAGGACCCGGCCGGCCGCCGCCGCGGCGGTCACGGCGCCGCCGGCCGAGGCCACGTCGGCGACGCCCCTCCCCCGTCGATCGTGGTGAGCCGGGTGCCGTCCCGGCCGCCCAGGACGTCGGTCGCATGGGCGCCCCGGGCGGGGAGACCCGGCCCTCGTCGCGCAGCGCGAAGGCGTCGGGCGGGCCCGGTCCCACGGCGGGGCCGCCCTTCATCCCGGGCGCCCGCTCGGAGTGGTCGCCCCGGCGTACCCCTCCCGCTTCCCGGCCCCGACCGGGACCGGTCAGGGCCCCGGGCCGTCACGGTGCCGTCCCGCAGCACCCTGCGGAAGACGGGCCCGCCGTGGCGGACCGCGCGCGGGGCCGGTCCCGGTCACCCGCCGGCGCTCGGCCCGGTAGTGGCGCTCCCGCCCCACCGCGGCCGACTACGCGCACCCGCGATCACGCGGAAGCGTCCGGGACAGGGGACGTCGCGCGCGGCCGGACCCTCACGGGGCGGCCCACAGGGGGAGCGGCATACGTAGTGGTGCCCGGAGCCGGACTCGAACCGGCACGCCCGCTCAGGGCAGCGAGGTTTAAGCTCGCCGTGTCTGCATTCCACCATCCGGGCAGGCCATGGGCTCCGCGTCGCGGTTCCGAGCCTATCGGTGACCCTCCCTCTCACCGTGACCGGAGGGGCTGATCTTGTCTTATTTTATTGGCGCTTGATGGTGCATCAGGACCATGAACCCGCCGCCAGCACACGCCAACAGCCTCGCGTGTGACGACCCGTCACGCATGCGGAATGACGGAATTTCACCGTAGGAACAAGGGTGCTCCACCTGTTCCGCACGCCCCCCGGCTCAGGGGCGCGGTGTCATCCCCAGGTATGACACCGCGTCCGGTGGTCCCTCCCCGGTCGCCCCCCGGAACCGGAGCAGCGGGTGACTACACGGCGGTGAAACGGCGGAACGATGGACGACGTCCCCGAGCACACGCCGTCCTGACAGGAGCGTCCATCCCGTGACCACTCCCTCCCTCGCCGACCGGACCACCGCCGTGGCCGCGCGTGCCACGGAGCTTTCGAAGATCTACGGCCAGGGCGAGACCCAGGTGGTCGCCCTGGACCAGGTCTCCATCGCCTTCCAGCAGGCCGAGTTCACCGCGATCATGGGCCCCTCCGGGTCCGGCAAGTCCACGCTGATGCACTGCGTGGCCGGCCTCGACACCTTCTCCTCCGGGTCCGTACGCATCGGTGAGACCGAGCTGGGCCCGCTGAAGGACAAGCAACTGACCAGGCTGCGCCGGGACAAGATCGGTTTCATCTTCCAGGCGTTCAACCTGCTGCCGACCCTGTCCGCGCTGGAGAACATCACGCTCCCGATGGACATCGCGGGCCGCAAGCCGGACAAGGAGTGGCTGGACACCGTGATCCGGATGGTCGGCCTCGCGGACCGGCTGAGCCACCGGCCCTCGCAGCTGTCCGGCGGTCAGCAGCAGCGGGTCGCCGTGGCGCGGGCGCTGGCGTCCCGGCCCGACATCATCTTCGGTGACGAGCCCACCGGAAACCTCGACTCCCGTTCCGGCGCCGAGGTGCTGGGCTTCCTGCGCAACTCCGTGCGCGAGCTGGGGCAGACGGTGGTCATGGTGACACACGACCCGGTCGCCGCCGCCTACGCGGACCGGGTGGTCTTCCTCGCGGACGGCCGGATCGTGGACGAGGTGCACGGGCCGACGGCCGACTCGGTGCTCGACCGCATGAAGCGGTTCGACGCCAAGGGCCGCACCAGCTGACGTCCCCGCCCGCTCCTCAGCCCGCCCCCCCTCCTCCGTACGTCTGGACCCGAGAAGACTCCCATGTTCCGTACCGCCTTGCGCAACGTCTCCGCGCACAAGGCCAGGCTCCTGATGACCGTGCTCGCCGTCATGCTCGGCGTGGCGTTCGTGTCGGGAACCCTGGTCTTCACCAACAGCCTCTCCGACGCCCTGCAGAAGCAGTCCGCCAAGGGCTTCGACCACGTCGACGTCGCCGTCACCCCCAAGTGGAAGAAGGCCGAGGGCGACAAGGTCGGCGAGTACCAGGTGCTGACCCGCGAACTGGTCGACGACAGCGCCGCCGTGCCCGGCGCCGCGCAGGTCATCGGCACTGTCCAGGGCTTCACCGCGATCGCCGACAAGGACGGCGATCTGCTCGGCGACGGCTTCCAGTCGCAGGGCGGCAACTACTGGGGCGCCGAGGACCCCCGGTACCCGCTGGTCGACGGGCGCACGCCGAAGGGCGAGGGCGAGATCCTCATCGACTCCGAGACCGCGGAGCGGGCCGGTTACCAGGTCGGTGACACCGTACGGATGTCGGTCGACGGTCCCGTCCTGGAGCCGGAGATCACCGGCATCTTCACCACCGACGACGGCAATGTCGCGGCCGGCGGCAGCCTCACGCTGTTCGACACGGCGAGCGCGCAGAAGCTGTTCGGCAAGGCGGGCACCTTCGACGAGATCGCCGTCAAGGCGAAGGACGGCGTCAGCGACACCGCACTGCAGGCCCAGCTGGAGAAGGCGCTGCCCTCCGACGTCGTGGAGACCACGACGGGCACGGAGCTCGCCGACGACCAGGCGAAGGCGATCGCCTCCTCGATGAGCGGCCTGAAGCAGGGCCTGCTGGTCTTCGCCGGGATCTCGCTGTTCGTCGGTACGTTCATCATCGCCAACACCTTCACCATGCTGATCTCCCAGCGCACCAAGGAGCTGGCCCTGATGCGCGCGGTCGGCGCCTCCCGGCGCCAGGTCACGCAGTCGGTGCTGATCGAGGCGTTCGTGGTCGGCGCGGTCGCCGCCGTCGCCGGACTCGTGGCCGGTGTCGGCATCGGCGCGGGGTTGCGCTCCCTGATGGGGACGCTGGACGCGCCCATGCCCGACGGGCCCCTGGTGGTCAGTCCGGGCACGGTCGGTTCCGCGTTCGCGGTCGGCATCCTGGTGACCGTGCTCGCCGCATGGCTGCCCGGCCGCCGGGCCGCGAGGATCCCGCCGGTGGCGGCGATGAGCGCGGTGCACGCCCAGGCGACCACCAAGTCGCTGGTGCTGCGCAACACGCTGGGTGCGCTGCTCTCGGCCGCCGGTGTCGCGGTGGTCCTCGCGGCCACGACGATGGAAGGCACCGACGGCCAGGCCCCCATGGGGCTGGGCGCCGTCCTGCTGATCATCGGGGTCTTCGTCCTGACCCCGCTGGTGTCCCGCCCGCTGATCGCCGCCGCCGCGCCGGTGCTGCGCGTCTTCGGGGTCTCCGGGAAGCTGGCCCGGCAGAACTCGGTGCGCAACCCGCGCCGTACCGCCGCCACCGCGTCCGCACTGATGATCGGGCTCACCCTGATCACCGGTATGACGGTGATGGCCGGCAGTCTGCAGAAGTCCATCGACAAGATGGCGGCCTCCGCGATCGAGGCGGACTACATGGTGTCCATGGCCAACGGGCGCCCGCTGTCGCCGGAGGTCGAGAAGAAGCTGAAGCGGTCCGGCGACGTCACCGCCACCAGTCCGATGCGCAACGCGGTCGTCCGCATCGACGGCGGGACCGAGTACCTGACCGGCGTGGACGGCGCCACGATCGGCGAGCTGACCGAGTTCCCGGTGGCGCAGGGCGCCTTCGAGGTCGGCGGCACACAAGTCGTCGTGGACGAGGACACCGCGAAGTCGTACGGCTGGAAGACCGGTTCGGACTTCACCGTCGTCTACGCGGACGGCGAGAAGCAGCAGCTCACGGTCTCCGGTGTCTACCGGGCCAACGAGATGGTGAGCGGCATCATGATCGACACCGCGGCCCTCGGTCCGCACGAGGCGGAACCGGCCGACATGATGGTCATGGTGAAGACCGCCGACGGTACGTCCGACGTGGTGAAGGACGCGCTGGAGAAGACCCTCGGCACCAGCCCCGCGATCAGCGTCCAGGACAAGCAGGACCTCTCCAACGAGATCGCGCAGATGTTCACCCTGATCCTGAACATGGTCTACGGCCTGCTGGCGATGGCGGTGATCGTGGCGGTCCTCGGCGTCGTCAACACCCTGGCGATGTCGGTGTTCGAGCGGTCCCAGGAGATCGGCATGCTGCGGGCGATCGGCCTGGACCGCAAGGGCGTCAAGCGGATGGTCCGGCTGGAGTCCCTGGTGATCTCGCTGTTCGGGGCGGTGCTCGGCCTCGGTCTGGGCGTGTTCTTCGGCTGGGCGGCCGGTGAGCTGGTGGGGTCGAGAATGGCGACGTACGAACTGGTCCTGCCGTGGAGCCGGATGGGGGTCTTCCTGCTGCTGGCCGCGGTGGTGGGGGTGCTGGCGGCGCTGTGGCCGGCCCGGCGGGCGGCCCGGCTGAACATGCTGCAGGCGATCAAGGCCGAGTAGCGCACGGCTCCTGACGCGGGTCCCGTTCCGAATGGAGCGGGGCCCGTCGTCGTGTGCGGGTCAGTTCCAGGTGCGGGCGCGCAGGGGGAGACCGGAGGCGCCGGACTCGGGGGTCCTGACGGCGAGGACCTGGTTGACGCCGATGTGGTGGTGTTCGAAGGCGAGGGCGGACGCGGCCATGTACAGCAGCCGGACGCGGGCCCGTCCCGGGCCGGCGAGCGCCACCGCGCGGGCCCAGCCGGCTTCCAGGTCCGCCACCCAGCGGCGCAGGGTGAGCGCGTAGTGCTCGCGGATCGACTCGACGTCCCGCAGCCTCGAAGCCCGAACGTTCCAGCAGGGAGACGGTGGCGTCTGGCATGGGGGACACCTCCGTGACGGGAATCCCGCAATGCCGTCACCACTTGAACACCCGGGGCACGGGTCGGCGGTCCCCGGCACGCGCCGTCTCCGGGCAGAACACTGAATCGTACGCGCGGCGGCGCGTCGCGGGCTCCGTCCGGAGGACCGGGGAGGGCGCCCCTTCGACGCCTTCGGCCCCCGGGACTCCCCTCCTGTCCCCTGCCGGGGCTCGCCCCCCTGATCCCACGGCCTGTAGCCGCCACCCGGCCCGGGAACCGAGGACGCAGCCCCGGGGGCGTCCTTCACCCCACCGAGCCGGCCGGACGGACCGGAGCCGGGGTCCGGGGTCCGGGGCGGACGCCCAGGGGGCGGCCCGTCGATCCGCCGATCCGGGCGGGCGAGCCCCCGCCGGGCCCCTCGGGAACGCCGAAGGGGCCGCCCGCACCACGGATGGCAGGCGGCCCCTTCGCGGGTGACCGGAGGTCAGGAGGCCTTGGCCTCGGTCTTCTTCGGTTCCTGCTGGGCGGCCGCCGGCGCCGGCTTCGCCGCCTCGTAGAACTCGTCGCGCGGCGACTCGATCGCGCCCAGGGACACGACCTCGCGCTTGAGGAACATGCCGAGGGTCCAGTCGGCGAAGACGCGGATCTTGCGGTTCCAGGTCGGCATCGCCATGCCGTGGTAGCCACGGTGCATGTACCAGGCGAGACGGCCCTTGAGCTTGATCTTCATCTTGCCCATGACGATCATCGCCACGCCCTTGTGCAGGCCGAGGCCCGCCACCGCGCCCTTGTTGGCGTGGCTGTACTCCTTCTGCGGGAAGCCCCGCATGCCGGAGACCACGTTGTCGCCGAGGACCTTGGCCTGGCGCAGCGCGTGCTGGGCGTTCGGCGGGCACCAGGCGTTCTCGTTGCCGGCCTTGCGGCCCACGAGGTCCGGGACCTGGGCGTTGTCGCCCGCGGCCCAGATGTAGTCGGTGCCCTTGACCTGGAGGGTCGGCTCGGTGTCGACGTGGCCGCGCGGCCCCAGCGGCAGGCCGAAGCGGGACAGCGCCGGGTTCGGCTTGACGCCCGCCGTCCACACGATCGTGCTGGAGTCGACCTCGAGGCCGTTCTTCAGCACCACGTGGCCGTCGACGCAGGAGTCCATCGACGTGGACAGGTAGACCTCGACGCCGCGGCTCTCGAGGTGCTTCCTGCCGTACGCGCCGAGCTTGGGCCCGACCTCGGGGAGGATCTTGTCGGCGGCGTCGACCAGGATGAAGCGCATGTCCTCGCGGGACACCGTCTTGTAGTACTTGGCCGCGTCCCGGGCCATGTCCTCGACCTCGCCGATCGTCTCCGCGCCGGCGAAGCCGCCACCGATGAAGACGAAGGTGAGCGCCTTGCGCCGGATCTCCTCGTCCGTGGTGGAGTCGGCCTTGTCGAGCTGCTCGAGGACGTGGTTGCGCAGGCCGATGGCCTCCTCGACGCCCTTCATGCCGATGCCCTGTTCGGCGAGGCCGGGGATCGGGAAGGTACGGGAGACCGCGCCGAGCGCGATCACCAGGTAGTCGAAGGGCAGCTCGTACGCCTCGCCGACCAGCGGGGCGACCATGGCGACCTTGCGGTCCTGGTCGATGGTGGTGACCCGGCCGGTGAGGACCTCCGCCTTGGGCAGCACGCGTCGCAGCGGGACGACGACGTGTCGCGGGGAGATGTTGCCGGCGGCGGTTTCGGGGAGGAAGGGCTGGTAGGTCATGTACGACCGCGGGTCGACGACGGTGACGGTCGCCTCGCCGTAACGCATCTTCTTCTGGATGCGCCGAGCTGCGTACAGGCCTACGTACCCACCGCCTACTACGAGGATCCTGGGACGCTCCGTGGTGCTCATGCCATCGAGTATCCACCCGCCTCAGGGGGGTACCTCGTGCGCCCCTTCACAAGCTTCGACAGGGCCTGTGTTACCATCCTCGGCTTCTTGATCCAGATCACAGCGCGAAACGGGAACCGAAACCCTGCGCGGCACGTTGTCAATGCCGCGTGAGCTGCCTCTCTGTCCGTCGACAGGGACCGTGAGGCCGATCGGGGCGCCCTCGCGACGATCGCCGGTACACCATCCGCCAGTCTCTTCTGAACGTGTTCAAAGGGGTGTTGAGGGCCCGAATGGGTCAACCGGGTCCGGTTCTCCGCCCCCTCGGGGTCAATTCCTTGTGAAGAACTTCACGAACTTTTCCGGCAGGGCCCCGCCGAGGGGCCCGAAAGACCCCCGGGCGCCGCTCAAACGCCATACCGACTGCTCAGCGGAGTGCCACCGACCAGTGGTGGAGCAGGTCCGGGCCACCGGCCGGGCGATGCCGTCGAGGGCCGCACGCCAAGGTCACCCGGTGGACGCGCAACTCCAGGCGACCTCGTCGAGCATCGCCCACGAACGCGACTCCCGACAGATGCCGCGTGTACACGTGCGCGCGTACACTGACCTCATGAGTGAGAACACCGTGACCGTGCGGGAAGCCCGCGCACACCTCGCCGACCACATCAACCGGGCCGAAGAAGGCGTCCCGACTGTCATCACGCGCAATGGCGCCCCGGTGGCCGCCGTGGTGCCGATCTCGGACTTCGAGGCGTTGGAGGAAGCGGCCGACGTGATGCTGGCGCGCGAGGCCGAAGCGGTGCTGGCCGAGGGAGGCAGCACCGTAACCATGGCGGAACTGCTGGCGGACCTGTTCACCGAGCAGGACGGCGAGGCGGCGTGAAGTACGCCTTCCGGTTCACCACGGCAGCGCAGCGGCAACTCCGGGCCATCAGCCGGCCCGACGCCATGCGCATCCTGACCGCGCTGACCTCACTCGGTGACGACCCGTACCGCCAGGACGCCGACGTCAAGAAGCTCACCGGCCCGTCGGGGCTCTACCGGCTCCGGGTCGGAAACCACCGGATCGCCTACCAGATCAACGATGGTGAACTCGTCATTCTCGTTGTCGAGGTGGGCGACCGGCGGGACGTCTACCGCAACCTGTGACGCCCCACCCGACACCGAGGCCGCTGGGCACCGTCCCTCAACGCACCTCACGCGCCGTGAAGTGAGCGATCCCGTCGAGGATGTCGTGCTCCGAGACCACGACCTCCTCCGCGCCGGTCCGCTCCATGATCGACAGCAGCACCAGGGCCCCGGCGCCGATCACGTCGACCCGGCCCTGATGCATGGAGGGCACCGCCGCGCGCTCGGCGCGGGTGGAGCGCAGCAGCCACTCGGTGATCTCGCGGACGCGGGCGCGCGAGACCCGGGAGTGGTGGATCGCCCCGGAGTCGTACTCGGGGAGGTCCTGGGCGATCGCCGACACGGTCGTGACCGAGCCGGCCAGGCCGACCAGGGTGCGCGCCTCGCGCAGCGGGACCGTCTCCTCGGCGTGGTCGAGGGCGGCCTCGATGTCGGCGCGCATCGCCGCGATCTGCTCCTCGGTCGGCGGGTCCGTGACGGCCCCGTCCCGCACCAGGTGCCGCTCGGTCATCCGTACGCAGCCGACGTCCACGGAGCGGGCGGCGCGGACGTGGTCGTCGCCCACGACGAACTCGGTCGAGCCGCCGCCGATGTCCACGACCAGGAACGGGCGGTGCAGGTCGGTCCGGCCCGTCAGCTCCTTGGTGGCCCCGGTGAAGGAGAACTCGGCCTCCTGGTCGCCGGTGATGACCTCGGGCTCCACGCCCAGGATGTCCAGCACCCCGCGCACGAAGTCGTCGCGGTTGTCGGCGTCGCGGGAGGCGGAGGTGGCGACGAAGCGCAGGTGCTCCGCGCCGTGCTCCTTGACGGCCTCCGCGTACTCGCGGCAGGCGGCGAACGTCCGCTCCAGTGCCTCGGGCGCCAGCCGGCCCGTACGGTCGACGCCCTGGCCGAGCCGCACGATCGTCATCCGCCGGTCCAGGTCGACGAGTTCCCCGGTCCGCGGATCCGCGTCGGCCACCAGGAGCCGGATGGAGTTCGTACCGCAGTCGATGGCGGCGACCCGGGTCACTGGCCGTCCTCCTTCACGGGAAGCGTCACACAGGCGCCCTTGCGCCACCACTGGGGCAGCATCGCCAGCGCCTCGTCGCCCAGCGGGTTGACCCCGGGGCCCGCCGCCAGCGAGTGGGCGACCAGCACGTGCAGGCACTTCACGCGGTCCGGCATGCCGCCCGCGCTGGGGAAGCCCTTGAGCTCCTCGATCTCGTCGCGGCGCCGGACGTAGTCCTCGTGCGCCGCGCGGTACGCGGCCGCCAGCTCGGGGTCGGCGGCCAGCCGCTCCGTCATCTCCTTCATCACGCCGTTGGCCTCCAGCGTCCCGATCGCGGAGTTCGCCTTCGGGCAGGTGAGGTAGTACAGCGTCGGGAAGGGGGTGCCGTCGGGCAGCCTCGGCGCGGTCTCCACGACGTCCGGCTGCCCGCAGGGGCAGCGGTGCGCGATGGCGCGCAGCCCGCGCGGGGGCCGCCCGAGCTGCTGCTTGAAGGCCTCGACGTCCGCGTCGGTGGGCTCGGTGCGCGGGGTCGTGGGCGGGGGCGTTTCCATACGTGTCTTTCTGCGGCTTCCAACAGGGGGTCACTGGTCGGCGGCGTCGGCCTTGTCGACGCCGTCCCAGACGTTCGCGTACCAGGGGCGGTCGGCGGCTTCGAGGTCCGTGCGGGACTGTTTCGCCGCACCCGGGTCGATGACGATGTAGCCGGTCTCGCCGGGCATGACGTAGTGCAGCCGCCGACGGATCTCCTGCTCGGCGTAGGCGTCGTCCTGCCAGCGGGCCTTCAGGTCGCGCAGTCGTTCGACCCGTCGGCGGGTCTCGTCCTGCTCCTGCTGGAGGTCGGCGATGTCCGCGCGCTGGGAGACGTACTGCCGCATGGGGTAGGCGAGGGCGACGATCAGGGAGCAGACCACCAGGGCGAGCAGCGCCGCCCGTCCGGTCAACCGGGAGCGGCGGGCCTGACGCCTGGTCTGCGAGCGGTAGACCCGGGCCGCGGTCTGCTCACCGATCAGCCGGATCCTGGTCGCGGTGGAGAAACGGTCCCGGTCCCTGACCGCCATGTTCCGCCTCCGGTTCGCCTTCATACGTGCGTACGTCCCCGCACACGGTACGGGACCGGGTACGGGGACGTACGTACGACGCCGCCTGCAGGGGCGGCGCTCAGCCCTTGAAGCGCGGGAACGCGCTGCGGCCGGCGTACACCGCGGCGTCGTCGAGGATCTCCTCGATGCGCAGCAGCTGGTTGTACTTGGCGACGCGCTCGGAGCGGGCCGGGGCACCGGTCTTGATCTGGCCGCAGTTGGTGGCGACGGCCAGGTCGGCGATGGTGACGTCCTCGGTCTCGCCGGAGCGGTGGGACATCATGCACTTGAAGCCGTTGCGCTGGGCCAGCTCGACGGCGTCCAGGGTCTCGGTCAGCGAGCCGATCTGGTTGACCTTGACCAGCAGGGCGTTGGCGGCGCCCTCCTCGATGCCGCGGGCGAGGCGCTCGGGGTTGGTGACGAACAGGTCGTCGCCGACGAGCTGGACCTTGTCACCGAGCTTGGCGGTGATGGTCTTCCAGCCCTCCCAGTCGTCCTCGAACAGCGGGTCCTCGATGGAGACGAGCGGGTACGCGTCGACGAGCTCGGCGTAGTACTCGGTCATCTCGGCGGCGGAGCGCTCCTTGCCCTCGAAGGCGTAGGAGCCGTCCTTGTAGAACTCGGACGCGGCGACGTCGAGCGCCAGGGCGATCTGCTCGCCCGGGGTGTAGCCGGCCTCCTTGATGGCCTCGAGGATGAGGTCGAGGGCCTCGCGGTTGGAACCGAGGTTCGGGGCGAAGCCGCCCTCGTCGCCGAGGCCGGTGGCCAGGCCCTTGCTCTTCAGGACCTTCTTCAGGGTGTGGTAGACCTCGGCGCCCCAGCGCAGGGCCTCGGAGAAGGACTCCGCGCCGATCGGGGCGATCATGAACTCCTGGATGTCCACGTTGGAGTCGGCGTGCGAGCCGCCGTTCAGGATGTTCATCATCGGCACCGGCAGCAGGTGCGCGTTGGGGCCGCCCAGGTAGCGGAAGAGCGGGAGGTCGCTGGCCTCGGAGGCGGCGTGGGCGACGGCGAGCGAGACGCCGAGGATGGCGTTGGCGCCGAGGGAGCCCTTGTTGTCGGTGGCGTCCAGGTCGAACATCGCCTGGTCGATCAGGCGCTGCTCGGTGGCGTCGTAGCCGACGAGCTCCGGGCCGATCTGCTCGATGACGGCCAGGACCGCCTTCTCGACGCCCTTGCCCAGGTAACGGCCTGCATCGCCGTCACGGAGTTCGACGGCCTCGAAGGCGCCGGTGGAGGCGCCGGACGGGACGGCGGCACGACCCGTGCTGCCGTCGTCGAGGCCGACCTCGACCTCGACCGTGGGGTTGCCTCGGGAGTCCAGGATTTCCCGGGCTACGACGACGTCGATGGACGGCACGAGCATCTCCTTCTTGGATGTGACGCGGGTGAGCAGGACCCCGAAGGGTCTTGCGAGACCGAGCCTAACCGGCTCCGGGCGATCGGCCATCCGGCCGCCCGTCCCGTGGACAGAACCGAGAGTAAATTGTTTCCGAACGAAACAAAGCCGTTCCCGGAAACCCGGCCGTGAAAAACCCCGCCCCGGCGCGTACGGGGGAAGACGCACCGGGGCGGGAGCAGGGGGCGGCCGCTTACTTCAGGTGCAGCTGCTGGCCCGGGTAGATGAGGTCGGCGTCGTCGACGATGTCGTCGTTCAGCTCGAACAGCTGGGCCCAGCCGCCCGCGACGTCGTGCTCGGCGGCGATGGAGCTGAGGGTGTCGCCCTTGACGACCTTGTACTCGCCGTCGCCCTTCTCGACCTTCTCGCCGGTCGGGGTGGTGACGGTCTTCTCCTTGGCCTTCTGCTCGGTCTTCTGCTCGGTCTTCTGCTCGGCGGCCGGACGCTCGGCGGAGCGGGAGGCCTTCTGCCCGCTCTCACGCGTGCCGGTGGAACCGGTGCCCTGCGAGGAGCCGGCCGAGGAGCCGTTCGAGGAGGAGCCGGTGTAGGCGGCACCGGACAGGCTCTTGCCACAGACCGGCCAGGCGCCCTTGCCCTGGCCCGCGAGGACCTTCTCGGCTATCTCGATCTGCTGCGCCTTGCTGGCCCGGTCGGCGGTGGAGGCGTACTGCGTGCCGCCGTACGCGGCCCAGGTGGAGGCGGAGAACTGCAGGCCGCCGTAGTAACCGTTGCCGGTGTTGATGGACCAGTTGCCGCCGGACTCGCACTGGGCGACGGCGTCCCACTCGGAGGCGGTGGCGGCGGAGGCGCTGCCGGCCGCCATCAGCGGGGCGGCGACGGCGGCGGAGGCGACACCGGCGACGGCGATCGCGCGGGTGGCCTTGGACGGACGACGGTGCTTGCCCTTGCCGGAAAACAGCATGGTTGGATCCCCTCACCGACGCCTACGAGGTGAGCTGTCGGGTTCGGGCCGGTTGAGTTGCCCGGCCGCGTCCCTCACGGGAGGCGGCTCCACCCCAAGCCCGATCCGGTGTCAATCACCGGAAGGGGCGCTTACCTTGGGTCCCCCGCTCCTGCCTGCGGCGCATGACGCGACGACTGTTCCCGTGCTGCCGCTGGCAGGATTCGGCGTGGCGGCAGCCGGGGCCCGCGATGGCGAGCGATCACGACCGTAGGCACGCGATCCGCGGAATTTCAAAGACGATCAGGGCTTCTGAGACCTATCTCTCACAGCCTTCAAAGCGGACATTGGCCGCGAATCGTGACGTCAACTGTCGTCGGAGTTACACCCTTTCGGGCGTCACTTTCCGCCCGGTTCGATCCCGACCTCAAGCTCCTGCCCCGGCAGGATGAGGTCCGGGTCGGCACCGACGACCTGCTCGTTCTCCGCGTAGAGCGACCGCCATCCGCCGTCGAGCTCGAGGGAGCCGGCGATGGACGAGAGGCTGTCGCCGGTGCGCACGGTGTACGAGCCGTCGGCTGCGTCGCGCGGGGCGTCGGCACCGCGCGAGGCGTGCCGTCCGGACGAGTCCGCCGCACGGTCCTCCGCCTCGCCCTCCTCGGCACTGATGCCACGATGACGGCCGCCGCTCGCGTCCTCGGTGCCGGTGAGTTCGGAGGAGCCGGTGTTCTGGCCGGACGTGGCCGACTCGTCGCTCCTGGGAGTGGCCGAGGCGGAGGGGGAGGCGCCGGATCCGTCGTCGGAGCCGGTGTCCGATTCCTTCCCCGAGCCGGCCGAGCCGTCGGACTTCGCCGATCCACCGGTCGCACCCTCGCCGTCCTCCGGCTCCTCGGCGCCGGACGTGGCCGACGGCGAGGGCGAAGCGGCCGGATCAGCGGAGTCCGCCGATCCGGACGGGTCCGTGGAGCCGGACGAGCCCGTGAGGCCGGAGGAGCCGGACGAGTCCTCCGCCACACCCGTGTCGATGTCGGCCGGCGCCGAGTCCTGCTCGAGGCCCGCCGTCGGTCCGCAGGTGTGCCAGGCGCCGACCCCCCGGTCGGCGAGGATCCTCTCGGCCACGGCGATCTGCTGACCGCGGCTGGCCTGGTCGGGGCTGGCCGCGTAGTCCAGGCCGCCGTAGCCCTCCCAGTCGTCCTGGGTCAACTGCAGGCCGCCGTAATAGCCGTTGCCGGTGTTCTGGCTCCAGGAGCCACCGCTTTCGCATTCGGCGACCCGGTCCCAGGTCGTGCCGTCGGCCGCGCTGGCGCCGCCGGCCCCGAGGAGCGGGATCGCGATGGCGGAGCCGGTCACTCCGGCCGCGACGAGGAGAGCCGGAGCCTGGCGGGGGCGACGGTGCCGACCGTTCCCGGAGAGCATGCGGAGACCTTTCGCAGAACAGCAACGACAGGTGCGGTGAGTGAAGCCCTGGGCACCGCACTTGATGGGTGAACGTATCGGCAGACGATCACTTGTCACAAGTTCATGCCGCGCAGATCACGTGAAGATCACAGAGCTGAGGGCGTGTCATGTTTACGCTGGCCCACTCCGGGTCACTGCGGACGGCGGTCCGGTCCTTCACCTCCGCGGAGGAGTGAAGTCCACCGGGAGCGTGCGCAGTCCGCGCATGATGAGCCCGCCCCGCCAGCGGAGTTCGGCCGGCTCCACCGCGAGCCGCAGGTCCGGCAGACGCGTCAGCAGGGTGGCGAGCGCGGTCCGGCCCTCCAACCGGGCCAGCGGGGCCCCCAGGCAGTAGTGGATGCCGTGGCCGTACCCCAGATGCTGGTTGTCGCGCCGGCCGAGGTCGAGCACGTCCGGGTCGCCGAACCGCTCCGGGTCCCGGTCCGCGGCGGCGAGCACGACGAGAACGGGGTCGCCGGCCGCGATGCGCTGCCCTCCGATGGTGACCGGCTCGGTGGCGAACCGCCAGGTGGCGAGCTCCACGGGACCGTCGTACCGCAGGAGCTCCTCGACACCGGTCTCCAGCAGCCCGTGTTCCCCGGCGGCGAGGGAGCGCTGCAGGCGGTCGCGCTGTCCGGGGTGGGTGAGCAGGGCGTAGGTGCCGTTGCCGATCAGGTTGACGGTGGTCTCGAAACCGGCGAACAGCAGGATGAACGCCATGGCGGCGGCCTCGTTCTCGGTGAGGTGCTCACCGTGGTCGGAGGCGCGGATGAGGCCGGAGATGAGGTCCTCGCCGGGGGCGGCTTCGGCGGGGAGCGCCTCGCGCTTGCGGTGGATCAGCTCGGCGAGGTAGCCGCGCATCTTCTTCACGGACCGGGCGACCCCGCCGCGCGGCCCCCCGCCGTGGCGGATCATCATGCCCGCCCAGTCCCGGAAGTCGTCCTGGTCCTCGCGCGGGACGCCGAGCAGGTCGCAGATGGCGTAGATGGGGAGGGGGAAGGCGAACTCGTGGATGAGGTCGGCGGAGCCGCTGTCCGCGAACCGGTCGATGAGCCCGTCGGTGAGCTCCTGCACGCGGGGCGCGAACTCGGCGACCCGGCGCGGGGTGAACGCCTTGCTGACCAGCCGGCGCAGCCGGGTGTGGTCCGGCGGGTCGATGTTCAGCAGATGCGTCATCAGCTCCGCCTGGCGCTCCCCGGGGATACCGGTCCTGCCCTTGGCGTGCGCGGGCTCGTCGTGGTGCGCGGGGTTCTTGGACAGCCGGCTGTCGGCGAGGGCCTGCTTGGCGTCGGCGTACCGCGTGACCAGCCACGCCTCCACCCCGCTCGGCAGCCGGGTGCGGTGCACGGGGGCGTGCTCGCGCAGCCATGCGTAGGCGGGATAGGGATCGGCGGCGAACTCCCAGGTGAACAACTCGGGAGCGAGGGGCTGGTCGTGCATGCGGCGACCCTAACGGGCGGGGCGACGGGGCGGCGCGGGAGAGCCCGGTGGCCGGGGTCTCCGGCGGGTGCGGGCACGGGTGCGGGCGCGGGTGCTCGTTCGCGCACCTCCCCGCGCTCCCTCGGGGGCGCGGGCCGGGGACGGGCGGGAAGGGGATGATCCTCCCGCGCCGCACCCGCGCCTCAGTTCCCGCCCTGCCCCTCCGCGGCCCGTATCGCGTCGCGGTACACCCGCGCGGCCGCCCGCAACGCCGCCTCCGGATCGACCCCCACGGCCTCCGCCCGCACCGCCAGCCCCAGCAGCTCGTAACCGACCCCCTGCCCCGTCGGCACCGGCACGTCCAGCCCCGCGGTCCGCGCCCGCGACCCCAGCTTCGCCGCCAGCGCCAGTCCGGGCTGCCCGAGCGGCACCCCCTCCGTCACCGAGCTGCGCCGCTTCTCCTCCGCCTTCGTCCGCAGCCAGTGCGCCTTGACGTCCTCCGGCGTGTCCGCCGTCTCCTCGCCGAAGACGTGCGGGTGCCGGTGGATCAGCTTGGCCACGATGCCCCCCGCCACGTCGTCGACGGAGAACGGCTCCTCCGGGTGCTCCTCGGCGATCCGGGCGTGGAAGACGACCTGGAGCAGCACGTCCCCCAGCTCCTCGCGCAGCTCGTCCCGGTCGCCCTCCTCGATGGCCTCGACGAGCTCGTACGCCTCCTCGATGCCGTACTTCGCCAGACCCTCGTGGGTCTGCCGGGACGACCACGGGCACTCCGCGCGGATGCGGTCCATGACCTGCACGAGGTCGAGCAGCCGGGCGCCCGGCAGGTCGTAGGAGGCGGGCAGCAGCTCCAGTTCGGGCATCCGGACCCGGCCGGTCCCGGCCAGCCGCGCCAGCCCGTCGGTCAGCGCGGGCTCGCCCTCCCCCGTCGCCACGACCACCACCGTCCGCCCGCCCGCGCAGGCGTCGACGATCTCCTCGGCGGTCGGTGACGCCTCCTCGACCGGTACCCCGGCCTCCCGCAGATACGGCAGCTGCGGGTGGGCGCCGTCCGCGCACAGCACCCGGTCGGCCGCGTGCAGGGCCTGCCAGGCCGGCCAGGACAGCAGGCCGGGCGCGACACGGTGGCTGGTGGTGAGCAGGACGGCACGGCCGGGGACGGCCTCGGAGCTCGGGGCGGGGCTGTTTGCGTTCACGCCTCGAAACTAACCCACCCGGCCGGCACCCCCGGGCCGTCCACCGGCCGGTCGTCCACGGGCGGCCGGTCAGGGCGTCTGCGGTGCCCCGGCCGCCGTGACGTCCCGCACCCACGGCGTCCCGGCGTCGACCCGGCTGCTCTTCTCCGCGTCCCAGTCGCCGTAGCGCGGGTTGAGGTCGACGTCGAGCTCCTTGCTCGCCTCGGACAGCGCCCGCCAGAACTCGGGCCGGCCGGTGTCGGTGCCGAGCCGCTGGGCGAGCTTCTGGGCCTGGGCCTGGAGGCGGAGGTTGGCGTCGAGGCGCTGCGGCGGGATGCCGTACTGCTGCAGCCAGGCCGCCTCCAGCGCCTCGGCGCCGCCGGCCTGCTGCTCCAGTCCGGTCCGCATCCGCTGGACCTCGCGGTCCGTGACCGTCACGCCGGCGTCCCGCGCGGCACGCTCCAGGACCCGGTCCAGGACCATGCTGTGCAGGGTGTCGCGGGTGAGGCTGCCGGTCCGGGCGATGGCCTGCTGGTACTGCGCGTCGTCCGGTACGGCCGCCCGCTGGGCCGCGCGGACCTCGTCGACCCGGTTCTCCAGCTGCGACACGGTGATCCGCTCGCCGCCGACGACGGCCGCCGCACCGGGGTGCGCGTCGTTCCCGCAGGCGGTGAGCAGGGGCGCCGCCGCGGCGATCGCGGCGGTGAGGAGGAGCGCGGTGCGACGGCGGCGGTGCAAGGAGACCTCCTGAGGAGAGCTTGTGCGGCGGTGCACAAAGTCTTGCGGTGATCGATGGTAGGCATCGGCCAAGCTCTGGCCAACCCATTCGACCAACGATTCACCAAGACGTCGGGCACCGCCGCGCTGCGCCGGCCGGAGCGTGCGGGCGCGGGCCGGCGGACTAGCGGGACTGCTCGTCCGCCGGTGCGGGGAGTTCGTGGGCGGTGAAGACGGGTGCCGGCGGAACCGTGGCCGCGGCGGTGCGGGCTGCGGCGAAGGCGGTGAGGGCGCTGGAGGTCGCGTAGAGGCGGGTCTGGTTGGTGCCGGTGCGGTAGGAGAAGGCCCAGGTGGGGCCGGAGGCGTTGGTGTAGGTGAAGGCGGTGGGGTCGGTGGCCGCCGCTTCGGAGGTCTCCTGCTTCCAGGTGCGCCAGGTGCCGGAGCCCTGGGTCCGTTCGCCGGTGTTGTAGAGGAAGCCGTCGTCGGCGCGGGCCATGATCTCGGTGATGCCGGTGAGGGGGCTGATGACGACGGAGGGGCTGCCGGCGAAGGTCCTGTCGCCGACCTGGGACCAGGTGTCGGGGAAGGCGCCGCCCTCGGCGGTCTGGCCCATGGTGACGATGTGCCCGTCGGCGTCACGGGCGAAGACGGCGAGCCGGTAACCCGGGTAGACCACGACCGCCGGCGTGCCGGTGAAGCCCGTGCCGGCGAGGTTGGTCCAGGCCGAGAGGGTGCCGTCGCTGAAGTGGGCGGTGGTCACCGTGCCGGACGCGTTGACGCCGAACAGCTGGATGCCGTCGCGCACCGTGACGGCGGTCAGCGGCCGGGTGTGGCTGCCGCCGCTCAGCGGCAGCCAGCTCATGAAGTAGCCGTTGGCCTCCTGTTCGGCGCGGTACCAGGGCCTTCCGTCCGCGTCGACGGAGAACTGGACCAGACGGCCGTCGGGCAGCTTCGCGGTGGTGGCGTGCTGGGCCATCGCACCGGCCAGGTCGACCCAGTTCGACCAGTCGGCGCTGGACCGGGCGGCCTGGTCGCGCGTCCAGATGTCGCCGTTCAGGTTGTGGGCGGTCAGCGCCACGCGGCCGTCGGGGTGCTCGGCGAGCGAGGGCCGGCCGGTGAACCCCTCCTGGTCGTCGACGACGGTCCACTGGACGCTGTTGAAGTCGGAGGGGTCGGACTGGCGTCCGTGCACGAGCCGGCCGATGCCGTCCGTGTAGGCGTACTCCACGGTGCCTGCGGACGCCTGCAGGATGCTGGTGGTGCTGTGGGGTTCCACCTCGATCTGCGGGGACGGCGGGGTGTGGTCGGTGGTGACGCGGCAGGTGTCGGGGGCGGCGGTCACGTTGCGGTAGCCGGCCCAGCGGCCGGAGCCGACGACCTTGGCCGCGACGGCCCAGGTGTCGGTGTCCTCGTCGTAGCGGTAGTAGCGCAGGTTGCCGTCCGGCATCACGCGCAGCAGGGTGTCGCCGCCGAGCGACGCCAGGTCGCCCTCGGTGTCCCAGCCGGAGTAGCTCACCCGTACGTGACGCTCGATCCAGCGCTGGCTGGTGAAGTCGTAGCGGGAGCGGTAGAGGGACCCGGTCGCGGCCTCCCGGCCGTAGATCACCCCCGCGTCACCGGCGACGATCGCGTCGTAGCGGCTCCAGGCCGCGTCCACGATCTTGTCCCCGCCGGGGTACCAGGAGCCGGTGTCCGCGTAGTACTTGTGCCAGCGCAGGGCGCCGTTCCCGTCGAGCCGCCAGATGTGGCCGGCGCGGTCGACGGTTATCTTGTCGCGGTTCGCGGCCTGCTGGTACTGGCCGAAGTTGTTGCTGATCTTCTTGTGGCGGATGTCCCAGGTGCCGGAGCCGGTGCGCCGGCTCAGGTAGAGGCCGTCGGACTTGACCCCGTACAGCTCCTGGTCCGGGCCGGCCATGACCTGGCCGTAGCCGGACCAGCCGGTGTCGATCGTGCTCGGCGACGGCATCGTGCCGCCGGTGAGCGGGGTGGGCATGGACTGACGCAGCAGGTTCCCGGCCGTGTCGACGGCGTACGTCGGTCCCGTACTGGCGCAGGTGACGGCTGCTGCTGCGGTCCCGGTGGCCTGGGCGGCCTGGGCCGTGCTCGGGGCGAGCGCCACGACGGGCAGCGCGGCGGCGGCGGCCAGAACAGCGACCAAGCGGTGGCCGGGGCCTCTTCGCGTCGCGTCTCTCATCGATGTCCTTCCCTCACGGAGCCGATGTTCTTGATCACAGGACGTTAGGCAACGGACGGTGAACGAGGCAGTGTCGGGTGAGGGAACAACGCGTTCCTTCCTGTGTGAATCCGCTGAATGGTCGGTGAAATCACTGACAGCGGCGTCAGGCCGGCACCAGCTCGCACCACACCAACTTGCCCCTGTTGCCGCCCTCGGCCAGAGGCCGCCAGCCCCACACATCCGCGCAGGCCCGCACCAGGACCAACCCGCGACCGTCCTCCTGCTCGTCGACTCCCGCTCCGGCCTCCGGAGGAGGCGCGGGCGGCTCGGGATCGGTGTCCCACGCCGCGATCCGCAGCACTTCGCCCGACCAGCGCACCCGGAGGGCGGCGGGCCCCCTGGTGTGCCGTACGGCGTTGGAGACCAGCTCCGCCGCGAGCAGTTCGGCGGTGTCGACGAGGCGGATCAGTCCGTGGACGGTCAGGATCAGGCGGAGGGGAGGTGCAGGGCACACACGCTCGGTTTCCGGGGCCACTTCTCCACCAAGTCCCGCCGCTACTCCACCACCCTCGGCGCGCTGCGCGCCGCCCGCCGCGCCTGGCGCACCGAACAGGCCCGCTCCCACGCCGGTCTGCCCGAGCGCGACCCGGACACCACCCTCGTCGTCGGCCACTGGACCTACCTCGGCTCGGGCTATAGCCCCGGCGCCGCGCTCCTGGCTGCCGCCGTCTGGCATCGCAGGGAGCTGGAACGCCGGTTCATCGCCGAAGGGGGCTGCTGATGACCTCGCCACCGCCCACCGTCCTCCACCCGGAGACAGAGCCAGCGCTGGACCTGCTGACGGTGCCCCAAGTCATGGCCCGCCTCCAGCTCGGCCGTTCTGCCGTCTACGACCTGCTCCGCACCCGGCAGCTCGCCTCGATCACCCTCGGCCGCGCCCGCCGTATCCCCGCCCACGCCCTTACCGACTTCATCCGCACACGCCTCGACCAGGAAGCCGCCGCCTGATGACTGCTCCCCGCGACACCCCCGCCTCCCGCCGCAGCCGTGCCAACGGTGACGGCACCGTCTACCAGCGCAAGGACGGCCGCTGGGAAGCCGCCGGATACGTCCTCGCCCCCGGCAACACCCGTAAACGCGTCCGTGTCTACGGCACCACCCGCAAAGACGCGCTGGCCAAGCTCACCGAGAAGATCGCCGCCAGCAACCGCGGCCTCCCCGTCCCCTCCACGCAGGGCAGCGTGGCCGCGTACCTGACGTACTGGCTGGAGAACGTCGCCGTCCACCACCTCCGCGAGAACACTCACACCCGCTACACCACCTGCGTCCACCGCTACCTCGTCCCCGGCCTTGGCAAGAAGAAGCTCGCCAAGCTCACCGCCAAGGACGTCCGCACCTGGCTCAACAAGCTCCGCACCACCTGCCAGTGCTGCACCCGCGGCATCGACGCCCGGCGCGACCAGCCCCGCTGCTGCGCCGCCGGCCAGTGCTGCCACAAGCTGCTCTCCCCGCTGACGCTCACCTACATCCACTCCGTACTCAAATCCGCCCTGGAGCACGCCGTCCGCGAGGAAGAGATCCCGCGCAACGTCGCCCGCAACGTCCGCACCGGCACCCCACGGCCCCGACGCTTCGAACCGCTCACCGCCGACGAAGCCCGTCAATTCCTCACCGCAGCGCAAGGTCACCGGCTGCACGCGCTGTTCGAACTCGCACTCCACACCGGACTCCGCAAAGGCAAACTCCTCGGCCTCCGCTGGGAAGACCTCAACCTCGACGCGGGCACCGCCGCAATCCGCCGAACCTTGCAGCGCACCAGCGCAGGCGGGCTCACCACGCTGCCCACCAAAACGCGGGCCTCCGAACGCCGCATCGCACTCCCCACCCGCTGCGTCCAGTCGCTGAAGCTCCACCACGAGCAGCAGAAGCCCGAACGTGAGGCCGTAGGCACCAGATGGCAGCACGACGGACACGTGTTCACCACCGCGCAGGGCCGACCGATCGACCCGACCAACCTCACCCGCGCCTTCATCACGCTCCTCCGCAAGGCCGACCTCCGCCGCATCCGATTCCACGACCTTCGCCACACCACCGCCACCCTGCTTCTGGAACAAGGCGTCGAACTTGTCGTCATTAAGGAGCTGTTGGGCCACGCCCACATCGGCGTCACCGCCACCGTCTACGCCCACGTACGCCTCCGCCTCCAACGCGAAGCCATGACCGCCCTCGGAAACGCCCTCAGCCACTCCTGACCCACACACGGCAACGGCGGCGAACACTGTGGTGTCCGCCGCCGTTGCCGTCAACTACTGCCGTCACAGCGCCC
>NZ_JAHWZY010000026.1:0-104106 GCF_041380215.1 Streptomyces pimonensis | reverse complement strand
TGAGCCCGTCCGCGCAGCGGACGACGGCGGGGATCCGTACCGGGTCCCCGCCGTCTGTGCGTCTGTGTCCTCGGCGGGGCGGCCGGGGTGAGACCGGGCCACTCGGCCCTGGGGGCCGCTGTCGGCGCCAGTCCGTGACCAGGCGTCACGAACCCGGAGAGCGGCCCCGCTTGCGCGGTCGTGCGGCCCCGCACCCCCTGTCGGCACTCTCGCGAAACATATCCCCATTTGGGCGTTTCGATTGGCTTGTGAGGCATTCGAGATCTATAGTCGTCACTGTCCGTAAGAGATCCACTGCGGACTGTGCGTGAAGTAACAGAAACGGAGAGGTAATGCGCAAGTACCAGAAGGCTGCGGTTGTCCTGGCGATGCTCGGCAGCGCCGGTTTCCTCGGTGCCGGTGTCAGCCACGCCGGTGACAAGCCGGGCATCGCGGTCGCCACCGAGCAGAGCCAGGAGTGCACGGGCGAGTCCAACGTCCAGCAGGCGCTGATCGGTCTGCAGGACACCAACGTCGCCCTCAACCTGCTGGGTGTCGGCAACCCGGCCGCGGGCAACACGGCCGTGACCTGCCCCTCCAGCGTTTCGTTTGGCTGAGGATCACTGACCCGGTGATCCGTGCAGGTCTCGGGGCCCGAACCGGTTGTTCGGGCCCCGAGGCCTCTCGGGTTGCAGGTCGGTCCGGTCGATCCGGTCGTTCCGAACGACTCCGCCGTCCGGTGGTGCGGGGTCGAACACTCAGGGAAAACGGGTAGATGCTCAATTCGAAGAAGATCGCGTCGACAGCGGCCGCCGCATTCCTGGGCGGTTTCGTTCTGTTCGGTTCCGGTGCCGCGCAGGCCGTCGCCGACGACGGTGCCGACGCGTGCGTCGACGACGGCGACACGATTCGCTGCGTGCAGTCGCAGACCTGCTCCGGCGGGGGAGCGGTCGAGTGCGGCAACGCCATCGTCATCACCGTCAAGAAGGCGGAGTCCTGACGCCCGAAGGACCGGTCGAGGCGTCCTTGTCCACGTCGACGTCCGCCGATCCGGCAGCAGCCGCTTAAGCCCGTCCGCGCAGCGGACGACGGCCGGGACCCGTGCCGGGTCCCGGCCATTCGTGTGCCCGGCCCCCTCAGTGGGGTCCGGGCGCAACAGGGCATCGGTTCACAGTGACTCCAGCGGGCCGCAGTACGGCAGGTCGTCGATGGGTCGGTCGGTGCAGAACCGGGCGATCAAGTCCGCCGATTCCTGCCTGCGCTCCACCGTGACCAGGTGGTCCGCCTCCTTGACGGTGGTGAACAGCGCTCCGGGCAGTGTCCGGGCGAGCTCGCGCCCCATCTCCGGGGTGCACAGGGTGTCGTACTCCCCGGTGAACACCAGAGACGGCACGGCGGGGACCCGCAGCGGTCGGTAACAGCCGTGCGTCACCAGGCGGGTGTTGTGCTCGACGGCCTTCCTGACCTCGTCCGGCGTCTGGTTCACGAACTGCTGTTGAAGCAGTCGCGCCACAGCCGCGTGCCGGCGCACCTTGCCGGCCCCCGGATTCGACATGAACAGCCGCACCAGACCGTCGGCGGCCCGCTCGATGTCACCCCGCGCGAGCGTCCGCGACAACTGCGGCACGGCCTCGCTGTAGAGCCTCGGGAGGCGGATGGCCGCAGCAGCGAAGACGATGCGCCGGACGGACGCGGGATGCCGCTGCGCGAAGCGCAGGCCCACGACCTCCCCGAAACAGCCGCCGAACAGGTTTACCTGCGGCACACCGATCTCCGTCAGCATGTGCTGGACCGCGTCGGCGAGGAAGTCGATGCCGTAGCGGGCCGGCAGGAAGTCCGCACTGCCGTAACCGGGAAGGTCCACGGTGATCAGCGTGCACAGCGGTGCCAGCCACTTCTCGTGGCCCTGCCAGGAGTGCCGGTTCTGTGAGGAGCCTCCGAGCAGCAGCAACGGCTCGGTCTGTGGGGTGCTCTGACGGACGATGCGGTACGTGTACGCGTAGCCCTCGAAAACGAGTTCCTGCTCCTCCGCGGAGTCCTGGGCGACGGTGACGGCAGTGCGCATGAGCAGCTCCGGTGAAGGCGGCACGGCGACGAACCGTTCCATGATTACCAGGAAACGCTCCATTCGGACGTAATCACTCAAATGTGGGCGATCCGACCGGGATTCTTGCGTGAACGGGGCGGGGGCGTAATCGGGGCAAGGTCCGGGGCGGCGGGCGGCGAGCGTGCTGTCCGGCGTGAGCAAGGAGTGCGCGCCTGGAGGTCGGCGCTGTCCGTTCCGCTGGCGGGAGGTGCCCGAGGGCGGCGTGGGCGCGACCTGCGCGGTGTCGAAGCCGGCGGAGGCTCGTACCGAGGCCGCGCGTGGCGTGAGCCGGTGAAGGGCGGTGGTGTCCGCGACCGCGGGTGGAACCCCCCGTCTTCCGGCGCAGGGCGGGACCGACGGGTACTACCGGTCGTGCGGGGCGGTGAGCCGTTGCCAGCAGGTGGTGAACGTGGCCGGCGTGCGGCGGGCGGTGGAGTCCGAGGCCGCGGGCTCGAACAACGGCCGGTGGTACGGAGGGGGTTGTTCGGCCTCCGAGGGGTTCGTCGCCTCCAGCAGATCGCGATCGCCAGGTGCACCGGTACCTCGGCGCGTTCCCGCCGGCCGGCTGCCGTGCTGGATGGCAGCACCCCGGCCGGCGCGTCCGTCGGCCCCGTGCGGTCCGCGCACCGGCGCAGCAGCACCGCCCCGGCATGCCCGACCAGCTTCTTCCCGTCAGCCACCACGGACAGCCGACGGCCCCACCTGTACTCTCGACCACCAGGAAGGTGCCCTGCCCTCTGCGGCGGATACGGCCTAGACACTCGCACCCTTGCAGCTCAACGGCTTCTTTCTGCTGTCGGGTCGTCAGGCCCCCATTCGCTGAGTAGCCAGGGCCAACCGCATCCTGGATGGCGACCCCTTCTGCGTGAAGATCACCGACTAGCAGGAAGACACCACTGGCCATGGCGCTTCTCGCCGAACACAACGTCACCGCCACCCCCGGCCGCCGCGTGCTGGAGGTCTACGACGCGGACGCCTACCTCGGCGACGAAGCAGCCATGGACGCCGCGAAGACACAGGTGGTGGCCGGCAACGGCTACCACCTGTACCTCCTCAGCCTGCAACCGGACATGAAAGTCCAGGTGACCATCCGGATCTGGGACGCCCCGCCCACCCCTCCCGCCGAGGCTGAAGGCCACACCGACGTCAGCCTGGAATCCGAGACGGGCATCCTGGTCATCGGTCAACTCGACCGCGGACCCGCTGGAGAGATCACTCTGCCCCGCCCCGGCGTCTACGAAGGCCGCGTCTGGTGGCAGAACCGCCAAGCAGCAGCGGACTACTACAACACCACCCTCGGCCAGCTCACCGGCGACTCCCCGGAAGGCCGGCTCACCGAAGCCTGGAACGACTGCCCCGTCACCGAACGCTACGTCCTCGACTTCGTTTACACCCGTGAGCCCGAGCCCGTCGATGACGATGATCGATAGAAGGGGCTCGGGAGTGTCGACTTGACGGCCCTGTCCCACGTCCGGTGGCGACGGATAGTGAACGTTGGACATCTCTATCTCGCAAAGAGCGCGGATGGTGTTCCGACCTCGACGTCTCCAGGCTGACGACAGCACGCCAAGTTTCCTGCCCCGTTGCGTCGAACTCTCGCGGTCAGACACCAAGCCGATCGGCCGATCCCGGAGAACGCCCACTGCGGGGCGCGGGTCTGCGGTCTTGTGACCGATGATCTGTCGGTCGCCGTCATGACTCACCGTCACCGCCGGACGTGGAACAGGGCCGTTGCTCTTACAGCCTCGGGGGCGCGACACAGTGCGCGCCGTGGACATACCCGGCTGGTTCGTCTGGCCCGCTCCCGGTCTGGCCGTCCTGCAGGCCCTCGGTTTCGTTCCCGTCAGCCGCCGACTGCGCGGATCCGACTCGGCGGTGCGTTTCGAGGCGCGCCTCGACCTGCTGGACGTCGTCGCCTCCCTGCTGCTCTCCGGCGGCCTGGTGCTGGGTCTCGCAGTCGCGGAATCCTGGGGTTCTGGCTCACCTGCGCTGGCTTCGTGCTCATGGCCGCCGTGTACGCCGTGAAGGGTGTCCGCCGGCTCCGCGCTCGCCGGCGTCACACGGCCTGACAGCTCAAACCGGGTGACCTGCTCTTCCAGGGTGAGTTCGGTGGCGTCCTCGCCGGTTCCGTCATCCGCCGGGCACGGCGCGGTGCGCGCAAGACGGTACTGTCCCCGCACGTCTTCGAGTCACCGACCGGGCGGCGCGTGTACGACAACCGGCACACGCGCCTGACCAAGCGGCTCAACGACGGCGTCCCGCCCGCCCAGGCGGCGGAGTGGGCCGGGGACGGCGTGGCTGTGCTCCTCGCCACATACGCCCGGTGCGTCGACGGGCAGCCACCGGACCTGAAACGGCGGCTCGAAGCCGCGGGTGACCTGTCGGAGGCGCCCGGTGCCGGCTGATCCTCCGGCCGGGAACTTCGACACGCATTCGACACGGCCACCCGCGAGAACCCGGTGACAGCCGGACAGCCCCGGATCCCGCCCTTGATCACCAAGAGGGCGCCCGGGGCTTCTTCGTGACAGCCGGCACCGACTTTGACCAGCAAAAAGCCCTCCCCGAGGGGAGGGTGGAGACTTGCGCCCCCGGCAGGACTCGAACCTGCGGCCAAGCGCTTAGAAGGCGCCTGCTCTATCCACTGAGCTACGGGGGCCGGTGTGATGGCTGTCGTCGCGGTGCCCGGGGTCGGGCCCGTCCGTGACGTCGCCGGAGACAAGGATAGGGCTCCCGCATCCTCGTCCCTGTTGCCTCGCCTCCGTGACTCGGTGTGGAGGTTCGGTGAAGCGGTCACGATAATCGCAGGCAGGTGCGAATCGCGCATCGCTTTTGGCCCCTCGCGCACCGGGTGTTGTGCACTCGTTATGCCTGGAGCGCGCACGTGTCGTGGTCGTCCCTTCCGTCCCTTGTGTCTTGTCGGCGCGCAGGCATACTCATATGCTTCAGAATTCCCCCGAAATTGGGCATTCTTCGCATGTGGTGACCTTGGACGTACGGCCCCAGCTGCTCGACGCACTCTCCGCCCTGCGCGACCGTGTCGCCGCCGCACGCTTCCCGCTGCCCCTGGCGGGGGCCGCACGCGCGCGTGCCAACCGCGACGAACTGCTCGCGCAGCTCGACGACTACCTGGTGCCCCGGCTGAGAGATCCCGAAGCCCCCCTGCTGGCCGTCGTCGGAGGGTCCACCGGGGCCGGGAAGTCCACCCTGGTGAACTCGCTGGTGGGCCGCAGGGTCAGCGAGGCGGGCGTGCTGCGGCCCACGACCCGGACACCGGTGCTCGTCTGCCATCCGGAGGATCACCACTGGTTCAGCGGGATGAGAGTGCTGCCCGACCTCACGCGCGTGTGGGTGCCTCACCACCGGGACCCCGCGGACGACCTGCTCCTGCCCGGCGAGGACCCCGCGCGGGTGCTGCGCGTCGAGACCGCCGACACCCTGCCGCCCGGCCTCGCCCTCCTGGACGCGCCCGACATCGACAGCCTCGTCTCCGACAACCGGGTCCTCGCCGCCGAACTCATCAGCGCCGCGGACGTCTGGGTCATGGTCACCACCGCCGCCCGCTACGCCGACGCCGTGCCCTGGCACATGCTGCGCACCGCCAAGGAGTACGACGTCACCCTGGTGACCGTCCTGGACCGGGTGCCCCACCAAGTGGTCTCCGAGGTGTCACGGCAGTACGGAGCCCTGCTCACCAAGGCCGGACTCGGCCACGTACCGCGCTTCACCGTGCCCGAACTGCCCGAGTCGGCCTGGGGCGGCGGACTGCTGCCCGCCACCGCCGTGGCCTCGCTGCGGACCTGGCTGGTCCACCAGACGCTGGACCCCGCCGCCCGGCAGTACGCGGTGGCCCGTACCGCGTACGGCGTCCTCGCCTCCCTCGACACCCGCATGCCCGAACTGGCCGGTGCCGCCGCCGCGCAGTACGCGGCCACGCTACGGCTCACCGCCGCCGTCGACGGGGCGTACGACAGCGAGCACGCACGCGTACGGGGCCGGCTGCAGGCCGGAGCCGTCCTCGCCGGCGACGCGCTCAGACGATGGCGCGCCTTCCCTCTGGACTGCACCCCGGGCGAACTCCTCGACACCCTGGTGGAGAGCCTGAGCGCACTGCTGCTGTGCGCGGTCGCCGCCGCCGACGAGCGTATCGACGACGCCTGGCGGCGCGAACCCGCGGCGGACGCCCCCGAGCTCGCCGGCCGCGACACCGCGCCCGAGAGCGCCGAGCACCGCATCGGACTGGCCGTACGGCGCTGGCGGCGCGAGCTCGAGGAGTACGCCGAGGACGAGGTGCGGGGGCTGGACCGCACCACCGCGCCCGACCCCGAGACGGTCGCCGCGCTGGTCGCCACGGCCCTGCTGGGCGGACGCCGGGCCCGGACCGCCGGGGAGGGGCTCGCCGAGTGGATCGGCGCGCACGGCGCGCTGCGGCTGCGCGACCGGGGCGGACGGCTGCTCGTCGAGTACGTGGACCGCGTCATGCACGCCGAACGCGAACGCCGGCTCGCCCCGCTCGACGCGCTCGAGGTGCACGCGGAGCCCCAGGCCAAACTCATCGCCGCGTTGTCAGTACTGCAGAAGGAGAGGTGACCGGTGACCGCCGTCACTGACCAGGACCACACCGAGCACCCCGAGCACCCCGACCGCGACGCCGGAGGGCCACCTCGTACGGAGACCGCGAGCGCCTGGGACGACGGGCTGATCGCGCGCCGGGTGAACGGGGGAGCCGACGAGGAGCAGCGCGGGGTGGCGGCAGCCCGCACGGCCGCGCCGCAGGCCGTGACCCCGCTCGCGTACGACCCGTGGCTGCGGTCGCGGCTCGACGCGCTGCGCGAGCTGGTGGGGCTCTCCCGCCCCCGGCTCGACAACCGCACCCTCGCGCGGGCGGGCCGGGTCCTCGAGGAGTCCACCGCGCGGCGCCGGCTCTCCGGACAGCACACCGTCGTCGCCATCGCGGGCGCCACCGGCAGCGGCAAGTCGCAGCTGTTCAACGCACTGGCCGGGGTGCCCGTCTCGGAGACCGGCGTACGGCGGCCGACCACCGCCGCGCCCATCGCGTGCAGCTGGAGCGACGGTGCGGCGAGTCTCATCGAACGCCTCGGCATCCCGCCCCGGCTCAGGCGGCGCCCCCTCCAGGCGACCGCGGACGCCGACGAGCGGTTGCGCGGGCTGGTCCTGGTCGACCTGCCCGACCACGACTCGGCGGTCGTCCAGCACCGGGAGCAGGTGGACCGCGTCCTGGGACTGGTCGACGCGGTCATCTGGGTCGTCGACCCCGAGAAGTATGCCGACGCCATGCTGCACGAACGCTACCTGCGGCCCATGGCGGCCCACGCGGAGGTCATGTTCGTCGTCCTCAACCAGATCGACCGGCTGCCAGGAGAGGCAGCCGAGCAGGTTCTGGACGATCTGCGGCGACTGCTCGACGAGGACGGCATCGTCCTCGGGGAGTACGGCGAACCCGGCACGACCGTGCAGGCGCTGTCCGCGCTCACCGGGGACGGGGTCGGTGAACTGCGCGAATCGCTCGCCCGGTTCGTGGCCGAGCGCGGGGCCCCGGCCCGGCGGATCTCCGCGGACGTGGACGTCGCGGCGGCCCGGCTGTGGCCCGTGTACGCCACCGGGCGGCGCACCGGGCTGAGCGAGGAGGCGCGCGAGGAGTTCGCCGACCGGCTCGCGGACGCCGTGGGGGCCACCGCCACGGGCGAGGCGGCCGAACGCGCCTGGCTGCGCAACGCGAACCGCGCGTGCGGTACGCCCTGGCTGCGGCTGTGGCACTGGTGCCAGGAGCGGAGCGAGCCGTCCACCGGCCGGGTCGCCCTGCGCGGCCGGCCCGACGAGGAGACGGCGGCCCGGCAGCGTGTGGAGCAGGCGGTGCGCACGGTGGCCGACCGTGCCTCCGCCGGACTGCCGGCGCCGTGGGCGCAGGCGGTGCGGGAGGCGGCCGTACGCGGCTCCCAGGGCCTGCCGGAGGCGCTGGACGAGCTTGCCGTACGCGCGGGACTGCCACCGGGGAGGCCGCCGCGGCCCGGGTGGTGGCCCCTGGCCGTACTCGTGCAGGTGTCGATGACGGCCCTCCAATTCGTCGGTGGGCTGTGGTTGCTGGCGCAGATCATCGGGATCATGACACCGAACCTGGGGGTGCCGGTGCTGCTGATGGTGGTCGGCATCGTCGGCGGCCCGCTCGTCGAGTGGAGCTGCCGCATGGCCGCCCGGGGGCCCGCCCGGCGGTACGGGCAGGAGGCGGAGAGACGGCTGCGGGAGGCGGCCTCGGGATGCGGCCGGGCCCGCGTCCTGGATCCGGTGGCGGCGGAGCTGCTGCGGTACCGGGAGGTACGGGAACAGTACGGGCGGGTCGTGGGGGCGGGTGCGGGGACCGGCCGCGGCTGAGGCGGAGCGCCTCGTTCGGGTGGCGGAGATGTCCACAGGCCGGAGGTGGTCCACAACGCCCAGCGGGCCCGGCCCGACGGAGGCAGTCTGGCTTCGAGGCGATCGCGGGACGGTCCGCGGTCACCCTGCCGGACGGCAGCCGTACGGGAGGGGCCCGTGCGTGTACCGGCCCGGCGCCGGTGTTGTGGCCGGCGGGCGGGCGAGGGAGGGAAACACGATGAACGAGACGATGGTGTGCGTGGTGGGCAACGTGGCGACGCAGCCGGTGTACCGGGAGACGGCGTCCGGCCCCGCGGCCAGGTTCCGGATCGCGGTCACGTCCCGGTACTGGGACCGGGAGAAGAGTTCCTGGGCGGACGGCCACACCAACTTCTTCACGGTGTGGGCGAACCGGCAGCTCGCCACCAACGCGGCGGCTTCGCTGTCGGTGGGCGAACCGGTGATCGTGCAGGGTCGGCTGAAGGTGCGTACGGAGACGCGCGAGGGACAGCAGGGGTGGATGTCGGCGGACATCGACGCGGTGTCGATCGGCCACGACCTCGCCCGGGGCACGAGCGCCTTCCGGCGCGTGCAGCGACCGGAACAGGCCTCCGCGACGGAGCGCCCCGAGCCCAACTGGGAGCACCGACCGGCGAGTCCGGCGGCAGCGTACGAGGACGGTTCCCAACGGCAGCCGCAACCGGCGACGGCGACATGAGGTCATGATCCGGTCCCGGCGCCGGCGTCGACAGGAATAAGGCTTATCGATGGATCCACACCAGAACATTCCGAGTGGTTTTATCGACAATTCCTGTTCGTAACGGCTTCTGCGATAACGATTCCGATTCGGATCACTCCTCCGACGCGATCACCGGCAAGCGCGCTTCGCCGTCTCCTTAGGATGCCGGGCAAGGCTCCCGGCACTCTCGGAGCCGGTGATTCTGCTGGTGGGACCTTCAGCCCCCACGTCAACGGGTCCCGCCCGGGAAGGATTTCGGTGTTTTCTTCGTTCTCCGCGGGACCCGCGCGCGGACGCGGGTCGGCCCGTCTCGCCGCAGGGGCACTGGTGTCCGGACTCGTCGCCACGGCTGCGCTGGCCGGTGCCGGGACGGCAGTCGCCGACGAGGAGACGGCACCGGGACACAGCGGGGCGGCCGCGACCGTAGGCGGACTCAAGACCTACGGCACGGCCGTGGTACACGGCGCCGCCGGGGACCAGCAGGTGTCGGCAGGGCTGTTCGAGATGTCCGTCGAGGGCGGCGGCATGTTGCAGACGTACTGCGTCGACATCCAGACGCCCACGCAGAAGGACGCCAAGTACCACGAGACCGCCTGGAGCGGGACCTCGCTCGGCGTCAACGAGGACGCCGGCCGGATCCGCTGGATCCTGCGGAACTCCTACCCGCAGGTGAACGACCTCGCGGCACTCGCCAAGAAGGCCGGCGTACGCGGCCGGCTCACCGAGCAGGACGCGGCGGCCGGCACGCAGGTGGCCATCTGGCGCTACTCCGACGACATCCCGGTGGACGCCGTCGACCCCCAGGCCGAGCAGCTCGCCGACTACCTGCAGAAGAACGCCCGCAACGAGGGGGAGCCGAAGGCGTCGCTGGCCCTGGACCCGCCCGCGGTCTCCGGCCGCCCGGGCGAGCTGGTCGGTCCGGTGACGGTGCGCACGGACGCGCGCAGCGTGACCGTCTCCCCGCCGGCGGACGCCGCCACGAGCGGGGTGCGGATCGTGGACGAGGACGGCGAGCCCGTCACCACCGCGGCCGACGGCGGCCAGATCTTCTTCGAGGTGCCCGAGGACGCGGCGGCGGACACCGTCGAGCTGACCGCGCAGGCCTCGACGACGGTGCCGGTCGGCCGCGCCTTCGTCTCCGAGAGCCGGAGCCAGACGCAGGTCCTGGCCGGGTCCAGCGAGTCGACCGTCTCGGCGAAGGCGAGTGCCACCTGGGCGCTCGAAGGCGCGATACCCGCGCTGGCCGCCCGTGAGAACTGCGCCGAGGGCGGTGTGGACGTCACCGTCACCAACCAGGACGACGAGCCGTTCACCTTCGAACTGGCGGGGGCGGAGCACACCGTCGCGGGCGGTGCGTCCCGGACGGTGACGGTTGCGCTGAGCGAGGACCAGCCGTACGACTTCACGGTCAAGGGGCCGGGCGGCTTCGAGCAGCGGTTCACCGGCATGCTCGACTGCCTCACCCGGGCCGCCGAGATCGGCACCACCACCCACGCCCTCACCGGTCCGAGCCCCGCCCCCGTCGCCCTCGCCGACACCAACCTCGCGGAAACCGGATCTTCCAGCGCCACCCCGTGGATCGCCGGCACCGCCATCGCCCTGGTCGTCCTCGGTGGGGCGGGACTGGTCGTCACCCGCCGCAGGAACGCCCCCTCCGGGGACTGAGCCCCCTCTTCCCGGTGCACTGACGTCTGGCGGCATGGGGGGAGACACGGGCGGGAATCCGACCGGTCGCCGCCGTGGCCGCTTCGCGACTGCTGCTGGCGGGTTGCCCGCGCTGTACTTTTCGACCGTCTACGGCTGCGGCGAGGAGGAGGACCGGCTCACCGAGATGACGGCCGGTGAGACGCTCCCGGACGCGGCTCGGAAGGCGCGGACGGGAAGGACCGCTCTGGGGTGCGACGACGACCGCTTCGTCGTCGTGGGGGCGCGGTACCGGTACGGCGGTTCGCCGGGGAACGGCCTGCGTACTACCGGGAGACGGCCCGCGCCGGCGGCTGGCGGGCGCGGGCCGGGGCCGGAGGCGACGCGGTGCCCGGTGTCTCGCCGAGTCGACGGGAGGCACGACCGCCGACTTCGACGTAACGGGCCCGGACGACGGCTTCCTCGACGTGGGGATCGTCGCGGCCCACGCGAGGTCGCAGTGGTGCTGAACACCGACGAATCGACGAACCGACGACGGCGAACACCGGCCTGGGGCCGGCCCACGGAAAAGCGCCTGCCGCCCGAAGCGCCTGCCGCCCGAAGCGCCTGCCGCCCGAAACGCGGCAGGCCTGAGCCGGGCCGATGACCCCGGAGCGGGTACCGGATCCCCGACGGACCCGGCCCCGGCTGCCCGACGGGGCGTCAGACCGCCCAGACCTCGGCCTCGTCGGCCGGGACGGTGGTGGCCAGGCCCAGTTCCTTGCGGGCGGCGACCGACTTGTTCGGGTCGATGTCGGTGAACGCCGGGTCGTAGGCGAGGTAGAACGCGTCGACGTCGGCGGCGTCCGCGGCCTTCTTCCAGTTCCCGGCCGCCTTCGTCAGCGTCGCGCGGAGCTTGCCGACCTCGGTGCCCTCGATGCCGGCCAGGCCCTCGACGTGCGTGTCGAGGGCGGCCGCGACGGCCTTGGCCTGTGCCTTGTAACCGGCCAGGTCGTCCTCGACGGCGTCCTTCTCGGGCTGGTTCGCCCACAGGGCCTCGTATACCGCGTTCGAACCCTCGAGGTACGCGGCCTGCTCGGGCTTGAGGGACTTCGCGGTCTCCAGCGAGCCGCTGAGCTTGCTCTTCTCCGAGGTGTAGGTGCAGCTCACCGCGCGGTCACCCGTCGCCCAGCTCTCCTTGGTCGGGGTGTAGTAGAAGAGGGCGGCACCCTCGGGGAGCGCCCAGGTGTCCGGGGAGTACTTCTGCGCCTCGACCGGGCAGCGGTCGTCCGCGATCGTCGAGACCCCGTCGTCGCCGGGGTACTCGTTGCCCTCGTCGATCGTGAACTCGCCGACGACCTGGCCCTCGTGCGCCTCGTCGCAGGGCACGATCTCGATGGAGTACGCCGTCCCCTCGTCCTTGCTGTTCGGGTTGTAGCAGTCGCCGATGTCCAGCGAGAACACCGAGCGCTGGCGAGCCACCTTCTTGGCGCCGTCCTTGGCGCTGTCGACGGCGTCGGAGACCTCCGAGCATCCCACCGCGCCGATCGCGAGCAGAGCGACAACAGCTGATATGCCACGAAGGGAGCGATACGGGGCACGGATCGTCATGACGTGTACATCCTCTTATCTGATCTTCATAAAGGTTGCGCGCATCGTATGCCATCCCCGCGGCCCGGCTGCACGAAGGCCCTCACCTCATTGCGGCGTCCTCGACTCGCGACGGGCCGCAAGGGGTGCATCCGGACTGCCCGCGGACGGGGTCGGGGCCCCGTGGCACCTCTGTGAACCGGACACCGTTGGCGCGCCGGCGGTCCGGTCCTGGCAGGGGAGGGGCCCCGGCCGCGCGTCCAGCCGGGTCGTCCGTGAAACCCCAGGTCGGAGGCCCCGGAACGGATGCGTTTCCGTGCAGGGCCGGCCGTACGGCAAGATGGGGTGTATCTGCCCACTGCCAGATTTCAAGCTGCCGGACGGTTTCTCTTGGCTGAGTACATCTACACCATGCGCAAGGCGCGCAAAGCGCACGGCGACAAGGTGATCCTCGACGACGTCACCCTGAGCTTCCTGCCGGGAGCGAAGATCGGTGTCGTCGGCCCGAACGGCGCCGGTAAGTCGACGGTTCTGAAGATCATGGCGGGGCTGGAGCAGCCGTCGAACGGCGACGCCTTCCTCACTCCTGGTTACACCGTGGGCATCCTGCTCCAGGAGCCCCCGCTGAACGAGGACAAGACCGTCCTGGAGAACGTCGAGGAGGGCGTCGCCGAGATCAAGGGCAAGCTCGACCGGTTCAACGAGATCGCCGAGCAGATGGCGACCGAGTACACCGACGAGCTCATGGACGAGATGGGCAAGCTGCAGGAGCAGCTCGACCACGCAGGCGCCTGGGACCTCGACGCCCAGCTGGAGCAGGCCATGGACGCCCTGGGCTGCCCGCCCGGCGACTGGCCGGTCGCCAACCTCTCCGGTGGCGAGAAGCGCCGGGTGGCGCTGTGCAAGCTGCTCCTCGAGGCCCCCGACCTGCTGCTGCTCGACGAGCCCACCAACCACCTCGACGCCGAGTCGGTGAACTGGCTGGAGCAGCACCTCGCCAAGTACGAGGGCACCGTCGTGGCCGTCACCCACGACCGGTACTTCCTGGACAACGTCGCCGGGTGGATCTGCGAGGTCGACCGCGGCCGGCTGCACGGCTACGAGGGCAACTACTCCAAGTACCTGGAGACCAAGGCCACCCGCCTCAAGGTCGAGGGCCAGAAGGACGCCAAGCGGCAGAAGCGGCTCAAGGACGAGCTGGAGTGGGTGCGGTCCAACGCCAAGGGGCGGCAGGCCAAGTCCAAGGCGCGTCTGGCCCGCTACGAGGAGATGGCCGCCGAGGCCGACAAGATGCGGAAGCTGGACTTCGAGGAGATCCAGATCCCGCCGGGCCCGCGCCTGGGCAACGTGGTCGTCGAGGTCAACAACCTCAGCAAGGCCTTCGGCGAGAAGGTGCTCATCGACGACCTCAGCTTCACGCTGCCGCGCAACGGCATCGTCGGGGTCATCGGGCCGAACGGCGCCGGCAAGACCACGCTGTTCAAGATGATCCAGGGGATCGAGGAGCCCGACTCCGGGTCCATCAAGGTCGGCGAGACCGTCAAGATCTCGTACGTCGACCAGAGCCGGGAGAACATCGACCCGAAGAAGACGCTGTGGGCCGTCGTCTCCGAGGAGCTCGACTACATCAACGTCGGCCAGGTCGAGATGCCCTCGCGGGCGTATGTCTCCGCCTTCGGTTTCAAGGGGCCGGACCAGCAGAAGCCGGCCGGGGTGCTCTCCGGCGGTGAGCGCAACCGGCTGAACCTCGCGCTCACCCTCAAGCAGGGTGGCAACCTGCTGCTGCTCGACGAGCCGACCAACGACCTCGACGTCGAGACGCTCTCCAGCCTGGAGAACGCCCTTCTCGAGTTCCCCGGGTGCGCCGTGGTCGTCTCCCACGACCGGTGGTTCCTGGACCGGGTCGCCACGCACATCCTCGCCTACGAGGGTGACTCCAAGTGGTTCTGGTTCGAGGGCAACTTCGAGTCGTACGAGCAGAACAAGATCGAGCGGCTCGGACCGGACGCCGCGCGCCCGCACCGCGCCACCTACAAGAAGCTGACCCGGGGCTGATCTCTTGCGGCACATCTACCGCTGCCCGCTGCGCTGGGCGGACATGGACGCGTACGGCCACGTCAACAACGTGGTCTTCCTCCGCTACCTGGAGGAAGCCCGTATCGACTTCCTGTTCCGTCCGGAGAAGGACTTCAAGCAGGGGTCCGTGGTGGCGCGCCACGAGATCGACTACAAGCGGCAGCTCGTCCACCGGCACCACCCGGTCGACATCGAGCTGTGGGTCACCGAGATCAGGGCCGCCTCCTTCACCCTCGCCTACGAGGTGAAGGACGGCGACCTCGTCTACGTCCGCGCGTCGACGGTGATCGTCCCGTTCGACTTCGAGGCGCAGCGTCCGCGCCGCATCACCGCTCAGGAGCGCGAGTTCCTCCAGGAGTACACGGACGACACCGCCGGCGAAGAGGAGGAGGCCGTCGCCGCATGACGGTGCTCCACCTCGCCGACGAGGGGGAGGCCGCGGACCTCGCGGCCTTCCTCTCCCGGCTGCTGCGCTACGACCGTTCCGCCGCGGTGCGGTTGCAGGCGGCCGGCACGGCGCTCGCCGTCTTCGGCCGGCCCCCCTCCTTCGAGGTGCTGGCCGTCCGCGCCGCACGGCTGGCGAAGCCGTACGAGAAAGGGCTGGACGTCGCGCTGGACGTGACCGTGTCCGCCGGTGAGCTGCTGGAGTCGGTGGACGGGTCCGCCGCCACGGCCGCCGTGCCGGGCGCGGTGACCGGGCCGCCGTGGGCCGGGGTGCTGCCGCCGCGCGGCGGCTGGCGGGCCGAGCCCGGGCTGCCGGTGCCCGAGGAGCTGCGCGGGCTCGTCGCCGCGTCGGTCGCGGAGTTCCGGTCCCGTACGGAGGAGCTGGCGCCCGAGCGGCGTACCCGTGCCGAACTCGACCGGATCGGGCGGGAGATCTGGTCCCGCACGGTCGCGGAGACCGGGCTTCCGGTGCGGGCGGTGCACGCCGCCCAGTCGCTGGGGTTCCTGCGGGGCGGCGAACAGGGACTGTTCTCCTCCGGGGCGTGGCTCCGGCTGCGCACGCCGTACGGGTCGGTCGCCGTGCGCCGGGCGGGGCTCGGGGCGCTGGGCCTCAGCGTGCACTGAGACCGCCGCGTTCACCGCCCTTCGCTGTCGTCCGGGCGGACGGTGATGTGGTCGGGTTCCAGTTCCAGCGCGACGCGGTCACGCATGTTCAGCGCCTTCGTGTACTCGGCGGGCAACTGGAGGCGTCCGGCGCGGTCGAGCATGGCGTACTCGCGGGCGACGACGGTCTCGTGACCGGTGGCCGCGTCGACCTCGCTGCGGCGCAGCACCTCGGTGGAGGTGCGGCCGTCGCGGATGGCGACCGTGCGGCGGACCTCGCCCGCCACCGCCCGGTCGTGGGTGACGATCACGACGGTCGTGCCGAGCGTCTCGTTCGCGGTGCGGAACGCGGCGAAGACCTGTTCCGCGGTCTGGGAGTCGAGTTCACCGGTGGGCTCGTCGGCGAGCAGCACCGACGGATCGTTGGCGAGGGCCACGGCGATGGCGACGCGCTGCTGCTGGCCGCCGGACATCTGGTGCGGGCGGCGTTCGCGGCAGTCAGCGACCTTCAGCAACTCCAGCAGCTCCAGGGCGCGTTCGGCGCGGGCTCGGCGTGCGCCGCGGGACCGTCCCCGGAAGCCGGCGAGCTGCATCGGCAGGGCGACGTTCTGGACCGCGGTCAGGTAGGGCAGCAGGTTGCGGGAGGTCTGCTGCCAGACGAAGCCGACCACCTCGCGGCGGTAGGCGAGGCGGTCCCGGGCGCTCATCGCGAGCAGATCGCGGCCGGCGACGCGGGCCGCGCCGGCGGTGGGGGTGTCGAGACCGGCCAGGATGTTCATCAGGGTCGACTTGCCGCTGCCGGACGCGCCCACGAGCGCCATCAACTCGCCCTCCCGCACCAGGAGGTCGAGCCCCTGCAGCGCCTGCACCTCCACCCCGTCCGCGGTGAAGACGCGGACCAGACGGTCGCAGGTGATGAGCGCGTCATGGCCGTAGGAGGGGCGGTCGCGGTCGGCGGCGACGCGGTCGGCCAGCTCGGCGAGCGTGGGGTTCGAGGTCATCGGGGGCCTCCTGCGGAGAGAAGGGAGGGGAGGAGCGGGCGCGCCACGAAGGCGGACGGAGGGGCGTTCACCGGGCGTCCCCGGCCCGCAGCTCCCGCACCGAGCCCCTGCGGCCCGTCCACCAGGCCTGTGCCGCCGCGATGCCGACGGTCAGGGCCCCCACCGTCAGGGCCGGTACCAGCAGGGACACCGGGTCGGTGCGCAGCGCCGCCCGCCCCGCCGGGGACGAGGAGGTGGAGACGGCGACGGTCGTCAGGTCGATGCCGGGGGACAGCAGCCGGATGGCGGCCCACGCCGTGACCGTGCCGCCGGCCGCCGCGAGCAGCGCCTGCGGCAGGGACTCCAGCACGAGCAGCCGGCGGCCCTGGGCCCGGGTGAGGCCCATGGTGCGCAGCCGGGCCAGCAGCGCGGCGCGTTCGGGTGCGGTGCGCAGCAGGGTCAGCAGCAGGGCGAGCACGGCGTACCCGGCGCCCGCCGCCACCGCCACGGTGTAGACGCGTTCGGCGCCGGACTGCAGGGGCGAGTCGGCGTACCGCGCGAACTGTTCCGTGCGCAGTCGGACCTGCGCGGTCCCGCCCGCCGCCTCGCGCAGCGCGCCCGCGTCCGGCCGGTCGCCGGTCACCAGCAGTGCGGTCGGACGGGCGGGGCCGGCGGGCAGTCCGGAGCGGTCCACGACCAGGAAGTCCAGCCCGGCCAGCGCCGGGGTCCGCTCGCGCACCGCCACGATCCGTACGGTGAACCGACTGCCGTCGTCCAGGCGCACCGGGAACGGCCGGCCGCCGTGGCGGTCGGCGACCTCGGGCGAGGCCAGGGCGGGCAGGACCCCGGCGCCGGAGGCCTTCAGCCCGTCCGGGTCGAAGGCGCCGATGTCCGTGCGCCGGCTGAGGGCCGCGTAACCGGCCGGGTCGACACCGGCCACCGGCACGGTCGGCCCGCCGTCCGCGGGGCGGCCCTCGTGGGTGACGCTCACGGCGGTGACGTCCCGCACGCCGGGTGCGCGCCGGGCCCGGTCGGCGAGACCGGACGGCAATGGCTGCAGCCCGTCGATGCGGGCGTCGGCGCCGACGGAGAGGACGGCCGCACGGTCCCGGGCGTCGGCCACCCCGGTGAGGACGGAACCGCCGAAGGCGGCTGTGGTCAGCGCCGTCAGCAGGGCGAGCAGGGGCAGCACCGCGGACCCCCGCGCACGGCCCGCGCGGGCCAGCGACAGCGGGCCCACCACGCCCCGCAGCCTCCCGGCCGGACGGGCCAGCCCACGCAACGGCAGCGGGTACAGCCGCACCAGCACCAGCGCGGCGATCACCCCCACCAGCACTGGGGCCAGCGACACCAGCCCGTCGCCGGACGCCCCCTCGCCGTCCGGCGTACCGCGCGTGCGCAGCGCCACGACCGCGCCCGCCGCCAGGGTGAGCAGCGTCAGTTCGGCGACCGTGCGGCGCCGTGACGGGCGGGCCGCGGCGAGGTCGTCGCGGGCGGCGTGCACACGCACCGCGCGGTGCGCGGCGACGGCCCGCAGCGGCAGCGCCACGCAGGCCAGCAGGGCGACGGCGCCGGCGGCGGCCACGGCGTACGCCGCCCGGCCCCCGTCGACCGCGAGCCGGGCGGCGGCCAGGCCCAGGGCGGCTGCCGGCACGGCGACCACCGCCGTCTCCGCCAGCAGCCGCCCGGCCAGACCGGGCAGGGAGGCGCCGCGGGCGCGCAGCAGGGTCAGCTCGGCGCGGCGCCGGTCGGCGGCGAGACCGCCCGCCATGAGCAGGACGACGGCCGCGACCGTACCGGTGCCGAAGGCGGCGACGGCGACCAGGGGGCCGATGACGGAGCGCAGCTCGGTGTGCTCGGCGAGCACCTCGTCGAGCGAGGTCTCCGCGTTCACGGCCGGCGAGGCGGCCGCACGGGCCCGCTGGAGCAGCGGGCCCGCCTCCAGGGAGGCGACGGCCGACGTCAGCCGCGGCAGGTCGTGACCGTGCAGGGCGGACATCTCGGGGACCAGCGTCCAGTACCGCTCGGGAACTCCGCCGGCGCCCAGCAGCGCCGGGGCGGCGTTTGGGGGCAGCAGCAGCGCGCCGGCCCAGAACACGCTGCGCTGCGGGTCGCCGGGGACGGTCAGCAGGTTCGGGCCGCGCAGCACGGGTGTGGTCGACCAGTACGCCTCGTGCGGCGCGCGCGGTTCGACGACGCCGGTGACCCGCACCGTGAGCGGGGAACGTTCCTGGCCGGGCAGGTGGAGGACCGAGCCGGCCTCGATGTTCAGCTTCCGGGCCGTCTGCGCGGTGACCGCGGCCTCGACCGCCGTCGTCGCCGCGGTGACGTCGTCCGGGGCCTTCGGCAGCCGGCCCTCCCGCAGGCGCGCGTGGTCGGCGAGTCCGCCCGGGGCGACGAGATGGAACTGCGGGGCGATCCCGTCCGGGCGGGACAGGTACGGGTCCGGGGCCGCCAGCCGCCGGGTGGTGCGCACTCCGTAGGACGACTGTCCGGAGTCGAGCGGGAGGGAGCGTCCGGGCAGCGCGAGGAGCTCGGCGTAAGGGGCGCGCACCGCGTCCGGGCGCAGCCGCTCCTGCCACTCCTCCAGCGGCATGAAGGCCTCGTCCTGGGAGGCGTACAGCTGGATGGTGGTGCGGCCGGGTCCGGCCGTCTCCACCGACCGGCGCAGCCCCGCGTCGCCGTACCGGTCGACCGCGAGCGGCAGCGCGGCGGCCAGGAACGCGGTCACCGCCACCAGCAGCGCGAGCGCCGCCGCAGCAGCGGGGGCCGACCGCAGCCGGGTGCGCACCCAGGGCGCGGCCACCCGCACCCGGCCCGCGGTCCGATCGCTCATGTCACTCGCCTCCCGTGCTCGCAGCGGTACGGCCGGGAGGGCCGGCGGTGGCCGCGGACGGGGCGGCGAGGAGCGCCGGGCCGTCGTCGCGGCGCCGGGTGCGGACCCATGGGGCGCGCACGGTCAGGACGCTCACCTTCATTCGCCTCCCCGCTCCCGCAGCGACGTCACCGGGTCCGCCCTGCGCCGGGCCGGTACGGCCGTGATCAGCAGGGGCGCCGCGACCACGGCGGCCAGGAGGACGGCCACCCGGGCGGGCGGCAGCTCCACCAGGACGCCGGGGACCGGGCGGGCGGCCTCCGAGGTCAGCAGGGTCAGGGGGATCACCGCCCGGGCCAGTACCGCGCCGAGCAGGACGCCCACCGCCAGCGCCGGACCGACCAGCACCCCCTGCTCGACCAGCACCACCCGGGCCAGCCGCCCCCGGGAGGCGCCGAGCGCGCGCAGCACCGCGAACTCGGCGGACCGCTCCCGCAGCGACCCCGCCGCGCTCACCGCGAACCCGACCGCCGTCAGAGCCGCCGCCGCGAGGGCCGCCGCCCCGAACGCCGTCCCCGGTCCGGCGCCGAACGGGTCGTCGCGCAGCTCCGCGGCGATCTCGTCCCGCACCACCACGAGGGACGGATCGATGTCGGGCCGGTCGCGCAGCGCCCCCGCCACCCGCGCCGACGCGCCCGGCTCGGTCGCCAGCCACCACTCGTCCGGCAGTACGGTCTCGCCCTGGCGCGCCTGGATCATCCGGTTGACGGAGCGCAGGTCGACGAGCAGGGCCCCGCCGTCGTCCTTTCCGCCGGTCGGCGCGGACGGCAGCTCCCGCACCGCCCGCACGAGCCGCAGCGGCACGGTGGAGCCGCCGATCCGCACATCCACCCGCTGCCCCGCACGCGCGCCCGTGGAGGCGAGGTAGCGGTCCGTCGCCACGGCGGTGACCTCGGACAGCGACGGCTGCGGCACCTGGAGGCCGATCGTGAGCGGTGACGGCTGCCAGGCCAGGTCCGACGGGAGGTGGCCGGTGCCGTAGACGACGGTCGTGGGATCGCCGGGGACCACGCGGGGCCGGGTCGGGCCGGTGTCCCCGCCGGAGGAGGACACCGCGCGGCCGGTCCGGACGGACAGCTTCCACTCGGCCGGCAGCGACAGCCCCCGGTCCCGGCCGCCGGTGTCCGTGGCGGTCAGTGCCGCCAGGGTGAGGCGGTGCCGCTCGGGCTTCCCGATCGGCTGGGTCAGCTCCAGCCGGAGCCCGGTCAGCGTCAGCGCGCCCGGCGGCGCCTCGGCGACCGCCGTGAGGTCGGAGGCGAGGTCGTGGGGCCGTCCGTCGGCGCGCAGCCCGCCGAGGCCGAGCGTGTACGGGGTGCCGTGGGAGTCCTCCACCGTGGCGGTGACCGTGACCGGGGTCCGCGCGTCCGCGCCCCGCAGTCCCGCAGTCAGTGTCAGTCGCGCGGTGCCCGCCGGGACGCGGACACCCGCCGCGGCGCCCTTCGGCGACAGCCCGGACACCAGCGAGGGCACCGGCTCCGGCGCCAGGTCGGGGCGCATCAGCAGGGTGTCCGCCGCGCGCGCGGTGTCCAGCGCCAGCACGGTCGCCGTCCGTCCGCCGGACAGCGGCACGGTCGTACGGACGGCGGGGGCGGCCTCGCGTACGCCCGGGACGGCCGCGTACGCCTGGGTACGGCCGAACCCGCTCTCCCCGGCGGCGATCACCCGTACCGGCGCACCGGCCCGGAAGTCCGCCCGGTCGTTCTGTGAGCGGTCCCACGAGGAGCCCTGGCCGATCGCCAGCATGCCCAGTGCCACGGCGAGCACCAGCAGCAGCACCGGGCCGGCCCCGCGCCCAGGGCGGCGGCTGAGCTGCCAGCCCGCCAGCGCCCCCGGCAGTCCGCGACCGCGGGCCGCCCACCGCTCGGCCAGCCGCGCCACCGGCGGCAGCAGCCGCAGCGTCAGCACCGTACCGGCGAGCAGCGCCAGCGCCGGGGCGACCACGAGCAGCGGATCGACGCCGAGGTCCTCGCCGACGGCACCGGAGGGCCGGCGGCTCAGCCGCCAGTACGCCACACCGGCCACCACCAGCAGGCCCACGTCCGCGCCCGCGCGCACCACCCCCGGCAGCGGCTTGGCGCGGCCGGCCGTGAAGGAGGAGACGAGCGCCGGGACCGTGACGGCCAGCGCGCAGCCCAGTGCCACGCCCGCCGCCGTCAGCCACACCGCGCCGCGTCCGGCGACCGCGCCGACGGAGGCGTCCAGGCGCAGCCCGATCCGGTCCAGCGCGCCCTGTCCGGCCAGCAGCCGGGTGAGCGGCCCGGCGAGCAGCGGGGCGCAGGCCGCCGCGGGCACGGCCAGCAGCAGCGACTCCAGGGCTGCGAGCCGGGCCACCTGGAGGCGGGAACCGCCGCGGGCCCGTAACAGCCGGGTCTCGCCCGCGCGTTCGGTGCTCAGCAGCCGGGCCACCAGCAGCAGGGCGCATGTGGCGAGGAGGGCGAGCTGGAGCACGATGACCAGCAGCGTGGAGCGGGAGACGAACAGGGAGCGCTCGACGCGGTCCAGCGCGGCGGGCAGCTCGCTCGCGGCGGTCGCCGCGCCGTCCAGCGCCCCGGCCCCGGGCAGGTCGGCGACGCCCCGGCGCACCGCCTCGCGCAGTGCGTCGATCCGCTCGGTCGTCATCGCCGAGAAGTCGGCCGACGCCAGCCAGCCCGAGGGGCCCGTGCTGACGTCGCCTCCGGTGAACACGGCGGGGGCGGTGAGCAGGGGGCCGTACGTCGTGAAGTGGTTCTTGACGATCCCGCGGCCGTTCAGGTCGTCCAGCTGCCAGTAGGGCGCGGCGGTGTCCACGGGCCGGTACAGGCCGGTGATCCGGACCTTCGCAGGCGGTCCGTCGAGCCGGTCGTCCAGGGTGAGACGGTGGCCCGGCTCCAGGGCCAGGGCCCGGGCGGCGGTCTCCGGGAGGGCCGCCTCGATCTCCGGGCCGGCGACCCGTGCGGGCATGCGGCCCTCGGTGATCCGTACCTGGGTGTGGTCCAGGGCCGCGAAGTGCGTGAGGTCGGGCTCGTCCGTCCTGGCGCGTTCGTCCGGGGTACGGAGGGAGCCGGGCAGGGCGTACGGGCCGGAACGGGTGAGGGTGCGCAGCGTCACCGGCAGTCCGGCGAAGGCGTTCCGGGCGCCTTCGCGCACGGCGGCGTCGGCGGCGGTGCGGCGGTCCGGCGGGACGGTCTCGGCCTTGACGGTGAGGGTGGTGTCGGCGGCTCCACGGGGGGCCGCCAGGGCGTGGCGCAGGGACGCGTCGCCGATGGCGGCGGAGTAGGCGGTGAGGGTGGCGAGGACGGCCGTGGTCAGGAGGACGGTGAGGAGGGCGGCTGCGAGGAGTGGTGCGTGCGCGCGTGCGCGGGCGAGGACGAATCTCGCCGAGCTCCCTGCGGATGGCACCGCAACCCCCCGTGGCTGTCCGGACCTCCGGGTGATGTTGTCAGAAAGGGTGTGTCGGAGATAACCGTCGGAGGTGTGGACTTGACCGGATTGTGATCGCAATGCGGAGGGCGGGGTGCCGGAATGTGACCGGGGGAGGGGGTTTCTTCGCCCTCGCCGCCCCTTTCCGTCCTCCCGGGCACCGGCCCCGGGCCCTCGCTCCTCAAGCGGCGGAGGGCTGTTGCGTCAGTCCAAGGAGTTGATCATCGATGCCGCCGCGTACGTCAGGTACTTCCACAGGGTCTGTTCGTGTTCCTCGGGCAGGTCCAGTTCGTCCACGGCGTCGCGCATGTGCTTCAGCCAGGCGTCGTGTGCCGCCCGGTCGACCTTGAACGGGACGTGGCGCATCCGCAGCCGAGGGTGGCCGCGGTTCTGGCTGTACGTGGTCGGACCGCCCCAGTACTGCATGAGGAACAGCGCGAGCCGCTCCTCGGCCGGGCCCAGGTCCTCCTCGGGGTACATGGGCCGCAGCAGTGGATCGTCGGCCACTCCCACGTAGAAACGGTGGACGAGCCGACGGAAGGTCTCTTCCCCGCCGACCTGCTCGTAGAAGGTCTGCTCCTGAAGCGTGCCGCGCCGAATCTCTGTCACGCCGTCCATGGTCTCAGACGCGACGGCATAGGACCGGAGGCCTAGGACCGGCCCATCGCGGAGGCATGAGCGGCAGGGCGGTGCGAACGGGGCGTTCGAGGCCGACCCGGTGCGACGGGAGGCGCACGGCCTCCGGGAGCGTGAGGGCGGGCCGCAGCACGAACGCTGCGGCCCCACGGCCGGCGCCGGGGCGAACGCGCCCGGCCGGACGGCGCCCCGAAGGGCCGTACGTCCGGTCGGACGCCCTGAGGGCCCTGCTCAGCCCCGGCGGATGGTGATCGTCGTCCAGGCGCCCACGTGGACCCGGTCGCCGTCCTGGAGCGGCACCGGGACGAACGGCTGGATCGGCTCGTCCGAGCCGTTGACCGTCGTGCCGTTCGTCGAGTTCTGGTCGACGACCGCCCACGTGCCGTCCGGCTGCTGCACCAGCACCGCGTGCTGGTGGGAGACGCCCGGGTCCTCCGGCGGGGTCGACAGATCGATGTCGGGGGTGTCGCCGGTGGAGTGGCGGCGGCGCCCGATGGTGATCTGGTTGCCGGTGAGCGTGCGCTGCTGCTCGGGTGAGTACGCGGGCAGGTTCAGTCCCGCGGCCTCGGGGCCGGAGCGCTGCATCATCGCCATGAAGTACTCGCGGTCCGGGCCGATGGTCGCGGTCCAGGTGGCCGGGCCCTGCGGCGGCCGGGGCTGTTGCGGGAAGCCGCCGGGGCCGGGCGGCGCCTGGGTCGCACCGGGTTGCGGGTAGCCGTAACCGCCGCGCTGGCCGGGGCCGCCCGGACCGCCGGGACCAGGGCCGGGGCCACCGGGTCCGTCGGTCGGCGGGGAGATCGTCCAGTCGTCGTCACCGCCGCCGAAGGGCGGCCCGCCCGGTTGGGGGCGGCCGGACGTCTCCTGCGGGAATCCGGGCGTGGCCGACGGCCCGGACCGGAACGCCTGCGGTCCGCCGGACCTGCCGAAGTCGCCGGGGCGGTTCGGGTCGCCGGGTCCGCTCGGGCCGCCGAAGTCGCCGGGTCCGTTCGGTCCGCCGGACCTGCCGAAGTCGCCGGGTCCGCCGGGGCGGTTCGGGTCGTTGGGTCCGTTCGGGCCGCCGAAGTCGCCGGGTCCGTTCGGTCCGCCGGGTCCGCCGGGTCCGTTCGGTCCGCCGGACCTGCCGAAGCCGCCGGGCCCGCCGGGTCCGCCGGGTCCGTTCGGCCCGCCGGACCTGCCGAAGTCGCCGGGACCGTTCGGTCCGCCGGGTCCGCCGAAGCCACCGGGTCCACCCGGGCCGGGCGGGGGCGGTACGGGGCGTGAGGGGTTGCCGCCGAAGCCGGGCGGGCCCGGCGGGGTCGGCTCGGCGGGACGGTTCATCCGCGAGGGACGCGAGCCCTGGTGGTCGTACGCGTCACCGCCGCCGTGCGACGGTCCGCCGGGCGGCTGCTGGAAGGGCCCGCCCGGACCCGGGCCGGGGGCCGGCGGCCGCGGGGCGGCCGGGGTGTACGAGGTCGCCGTGTTCGTCAGGAAGTTCCACCGGCACTCCTCGCAGAACGGTGCCGCGCCCTCGCGCGGTGTACGGCACTGCGGGCACAGCTCCGGCTGACCGCCGCCGGGGCCGCCGAAGCCACGGGGGCCGCCGGGTCCGCCGGGCGGCGGGAACCCGTAGCCGCCGCCGGGTGCGGGCGGCGGGGGAGGAGGTGGGGGCACGGCACCCGCCATGCGGTGACCGCACACCTCGCACCAGTCGTCGGAATCCGACTGGTGTCCGTTCGGGCAGGTCGGCATGTCGGCGCTTCCCCCTCTCCTCGTCCGGCCGGTTCCGGCCGGTTTCTCCAACCCCGAGGGGTCAGGCTCGACTACTTACGGATCACTTCTTCACACGAACAGTCTTCGTCGACCGAGTCTCGAGTGTCATCTCGTCGGCCTCCTCGACCTTCGCTTTCAGTCGCACAGTACCCGTCGCGGCATCGACCACGTCCACCACCTTCGCAAGCAGTTTCGCAGTATCCGCGTTGCCGGACGCACTCGCGAGCTGAACGGCCCTGCCCCGTCCGGCCGTCGCTCCACCGGCATCCCCCTCTTTGCGGAGATCCAGACCCTGTGGGACGGCTTCCGTCAGTTCCGCCTGCCCGGTGCAGTGGGCGACCTGGGGGTTGATCGACGTCGAGGCCGCCATGTCGCCCGTCCACACGGCCCGGACCAGACCCTGCGCCCCGAGGCTGCGCACGCCGCCGTCGGACGGCTGAGGGGTCACCAGCGACACCCGGGCCGCCAGCATCTGCTGCCCGATGCCCGCGGGCGGCACCTCGACGCAGACGTGGTAGTCGCGGGACTCGGCACCCCAGGAACCCAGCGGGTGGTCGCCCGCGCGGACCCGCCTCCGTGCGACGGCCGGTCAGCTCCTCGACCGTCGACGCGACCTGCTTGACGAACCTCACTGTCGTGCCGACCGGGGTCCACAGCCGCAGCGAGACGTCTGTGACCTCCTTGCCCGTCGCTGTCTCCGTCATCCGCGTGAAGTCGGCGGCGAGACCGGCCGGGTCGGCGACGATGTCGGCGGTGCCGAGAAGGGCGGAGGCGATGGCTGTGACTTCTTTCACTTCCCAGCCGGTGCCCACACCGCGGGCGTCACAGGTGAGACGTCCGGCGCAGGCGTCCAGGGCCGCCTTCAGGTCCTGCGGCGGCTCGTGCTCGTTGCGTCCGTCGGTGAGCAGGATGCCGTGCCGGATCACCACGTCCGCCGACGCCGGCAGCCGGTCGGCCGGCCGCAGCCAGGTGCCGATCGCCGTGCCGCCGCCCGCGCTCAGCTTCCGCAGTGCCTGCTTGGCCCGCTCCCGCGTGCCGGCGTCGGCGACCGCCGGACCGCCGCCGCCCGGATACACTTCCTCGGCCACGTGCGTGCCGCCGACCACCGCGAAGTCCACGCCGTCGCGCAGGGCGTCGATCGCCGCGGCTGTCGCGTCGCGGCCGTCGCGTCGCGGGCGTTGCGCATCCTGGACGGCGGGTAGTCCATCGAGCCCGAGCAGTCGACCATGAGGACCACCGCCGCCGACGGCCCCTCGCCGGGCGAGCAGAGGTGGGGCGCCGCCGCCGAGCCGCCGATGGTGCCGCCGCCGGTCGCGGTCACCGTGACGATGGCGTTGACCTCGCGACCGCCCTCCGGCAGGTACTCGTTCTGGTGCACGGCCACCGAGAACTGCGGCACGTTCGATTTCAGGAAATCGGCCATGCCCGGTTCGCTCCCCCTGGACGCCCCGGCGGCGTGGGGCGACGACGGACGACGGACCGGCCCCCTCCGGTCCGTTGAGGCCTCCCCGTGCGCGGCGTCCCGCGAGCGGCCTCAGGCCGGCCCTGCCCCCTGCGGAACGGCCGGGAACGGCACGAGGGCCACTGTTACGTTGTCATGGCCCCCGCCGTCGAGGGCGTGACCGACCAGCACCCGGGCGGCGTGCAGCGGCCGTACGGCCGCGTCCACGGGCACGACTCCGGCCATCTCGTCGGCCGACTCCGCGTAGTTCCACAGGCCGTCCGTGCAGACCACGACCACACCGGGTCGGTCCGGCTTGAACGAGGCGGTGTGCGGCTCCAGTTCGTACGCATCGGCGCCGAGCCAGCCGGTGATCGCGTGCGCGCGCTGGTCGGCGTACGCCTCGGCCTCGACCATCAGGCCCGCGGCGACCATCTGCGCGGCCCACGAGTCGTCCTCGGTGAGCCGGGCCGCCGGGGCGGAGCGGTCGACCGGCACCCAGTAGACACGGCTGTCGCCGACCCAGCCGACGATCAGCAGACCGGCCGTCACCACGGCACCGACGATCGTGCACGCCGGGGCGTTCTGGTGCGGGGCGTGCTCACGGGCCTCCGCGGGCTCGTCGGCCAGCGCGTTGACCGCGTCGGAGGCGGCGACGATCGCGTCGTGCATCGCCTGCTGCGGGTGCGTGCCGCGCGGCAGGGCCGCCAGCAGGGTCTCGCTCGCCGCACGGGAGGCGGCGAGCGACGCCTCGTCGGGGCGGGTCGCGGAGGAGACGCCGTCGCAGACGATCGCCACCGAGGCGGGGGAGCCGTCGGGCAGCGCCGTGGTGCCGACGGCGAAGGCGTCCTCGTTGCGGTGATGGCGCAGACCGCGGTCGCTGACCGCGGCCACGGGCCCGCACTCCTGTTCCATGTGGTCCCGTTCGCGTGGCTGGGCGTGGCCGCAGTTCTCGCAGTAGCCGTCGTCGTCGATCCGGCCCGCACGGCAGGCCACGCACACCGCGGCGCGGCCGGCGGACGGCTGCTGCTCGGCCGCCACCCGCGGGTCCGGTGCCTGGAGCGGATACTCGTCGGGCTGCGCGGCCGGTCGGCCGGCGGCCGCGGCCCCCTCCTCCGGCTGCGCACGCCGGTCGAAGCACACCCCGGACGACGACGCGGGGGCCGCCGCGGGCGGGGGAGGCGGCACGACACCCTGCGTCGGGGCCGGTGCCCCGGGGACGGCTTCGGTCCGGGACGGGGGGACGGGCGTCGCCTGGGCCGGGGGCGGTGCCATGGGGGCGTTCCGGGCCGGGAGTGGTGGCACGGGGGCGCCGCCGGGCGCGGAAGACGGGGGCGCGGGTGTCACCCGGGAGGCGGGCGGCGGTACGGGAGCGTTCTGGGCCGGGGACGGTGGCACGGGGGCGTTCCGGACCGGTGCTCCCCGGCCGGCCGAGGCGTCGGGCACGGGAGAGCCGTCCGTACCGGGCCAGGCCGGTGCGGCGGGCGGGGCCGACGGCGGCCGGGGCCGGTCGCGGTCCGCCGGGGCCCGCGACGGCACCGAGCCGTTCAAGGCGATCGTCGGCTCGTCGCGCGGCCGCGCGGGGATCACGGACAGGTCGTATCCGCACGCACCGCAGAAACGGTCATCCGGCTCGAGAGGTTCCTCACAGCTCGGGCACTTCGTCAGAGCGGCCTGCTGAGGCATCTGCGACATCAACTACACCCACGTCCGGGGGCGGTAACGATTGGCACGTTCCACCAGGTCGATCCTCTCCTCGCCGCTGCGCGCCAGCCGGGCCAGCGTGCGGTACGAACGCTCCAGGCCGAAACGGAGGCCCCGCTCGTCCAGGCCGCTGCCGAGCAGCGTCCGTCCCTCTGCGGCGGAAGGGGCGGAACCCTGGCCCCCGGAGAGTACCCAGTCCAGCGCGCAGCCGAGGACTCCGGCCGACAACAGCTCGCGTCGTGCCGGGTCCGGACCGTACGCCTCCAGGGCCTCGACCTGCCCGGCGGCGGCGGTCAGGTCGTCCAGGAACCGTACGTCACCGGCGGTGGCCGAACGCCCGCGCAGCCGCGCCCGGACGGACGCCACCCGCGCGGCCGTGCAGTGGATGGAGGACTCCGGCACCGACACCAGCGTCCGTACGGCGCCGCCGCGGTCCCCGGCCAACCGCACCCGCGCCAGCCCGAACGCGGCGCTCACATGGCTCGGGTCGGTCGACCGCACCAGGCGGTAGTACTCGGCGGCGTCGTCCAGCTGGCCCAGCACCTCCGCGCACACACCGAGCGCCAGCTTCGGCGCGACCTCGCCGGGGAACGCGTCGTAGACCGCGTCGAAGGCGAGCGCGGCGCCCTCGTGGTCGCCGGTGACGAGCGAGGCCACCCCCCGGCACCAGACCACCCGCCAGTCGTCGGGGTCCTGCTCCTCCAGCGCGTCCAGCGCCACCAGCACGGCGGACCACTCCCCGGTCTCCAGCCGGGCGCGGATCTCGCGCAGCCGGGTCTCCACCGACGGGGCGGGCGCGGCGGCGAGCGCGTTGAGCAGCTCACCGGGCGCGGACGCCGACAGGCCCGCCAGGGGACCGGCGTCGGGGTCGGAGGGGTGGACGTGCGGCACGGGCAGCGCGAGCGCGGCGGCCGGGCAGTCGACGGGCTTGACCGGGGCGGGGGCGCCGGCGGCGGGCGGGAGCACGTGCGGCTTCCTCTTGCGGGGGCGGTCCGGGCGGGCGCCGAGGCGGGAGACGTCACCGCTCGGCGCGGGGAACAACTCCGTGTCCGTCACCCGCGTTTCCGGGCCGAAGAGGAGGGACAGCGCAGGGTGGGCGCGGCCCGGCTGCAGGGAGACCACCTCGTCGTCCGTCCGGCGCGCCGCGCCCATGTCGATCAGCTTCAGCCGGTCCTCGGTCTGGATCGCGTTGTCGACCTTGAAGTCGCAGTACAGCAGGTTCCGGCTGTGCGGGTGGCCGAGCGCCTCGAGGGCCTCGATGCCGTACGCGCAGGCCTGCTCCACCGGCAGCGGATCGCGTCTTCCCCCCGGTGTGCGGCGGCCGTTGGCGATCTCCCTCAGCGACTTGCCGCCCAGGTACTCCATGACGATGTAGCCGTCGAGGGAGCCGGTGCGCCGGTCGGGGTGCTCCACGAGGTTGTAGATCCGCACGATGTTGGCGTGCTCGATCTCCGCGAGGAAGCGCCGCTCGGAGATCACCGCCGCCATCGCGTCCCGGTCGCCCGTGTCCAGCAGTCCCTTCAGCACCACCCAGCGGTCCGAGACCGCCCGGTCCACGGCGAGGTAGATCCAGCCGAGGCCACCGTGCGCCAGACAGCCGACCACCTCGTACTGGCCGTGCACGACGTCGCCGCCCCGCAGCTTCGGGACGAACGAGTACGGGTGGCCGCACTTGGTGCAGAAGCCCTCCGGGCGTCCCGGCCGGCCGCTGCGGGCCCGGCCCACCGGCGCCCCGCAGTCCGAGCGCGAGCAGAACCGCTTCCGCTCGGGAACCTCGGGGTCGTCCAGCACCATCGTGCGCGGATCGGGGCGCGGGATCGGCGGCACCTCGACCAGCCCGGCGCCGAGGCGGCCACGGCCGGAGGAGCCGGAGCCCGCGCCGGAACCGCGCACCGACACCGAGCGGCCCGCGGTCCGGCCCGACAGCGAGCGGGAGAGCCGTCCGGAGACCGAACGGCGGGACCGCGACGACTGGGACGACGTGCGGGAACCGCGGCCGCCGGAGCGTTCGCTGTCCGCCGATCCGCGGCCGTCCGCCGTGATGCCGGTCGGGGCCGGGCCGACCATGCCGGTCGGTGACACCACCGGGGCCAGGCCGCAGGTGTCGCAGTACAGCTCGCCGCCGCCGGCGTCCTCGTACGCGCCGCCGCACCCGGGGCGCTGACACCCTGCCCCGGCTGTCCGGTTCTCCGGTTCGCTCATGACGCGGCCTCCCCCTCCTCGCTCATGCGCCGGGCTCCCTCCGGTCCTCGGGCACGCCCTGGTCCGGTACCCGCGGCGCCGTGCCGAGGACCTCCGCGGCCGCCTGCTGGTAGCGCAGCACCGCCCGGTCGGCGGCGCGCAGGTCGCAGGGCGCGCTCCACAGCATGCGGCGCGCCTTCTCGTACCGCTCCACCAGGACGGGATCCTCCGCCAGGCCGTGCCGGGCCACCTTCGCCCTGTACGCGTCCAGCCGCCCGCGCAGCTCGGCACGGACCGCCAGCGGCGCCGTCACCGCGGTCAGCGACTCGCGGGCGCGCAGCAGTTCGTCCTCGGCCTTCTGCTCGAGGGACTCCAGGAGCGGGGACAGGCGGTGCCACTGGGCGTGCCTGCGGTACTCGGCGGCCGTCGACAGCTGCTCCTGCAACGCGGTCGGCGGTCCGCTGACCACCGGCACCTCCGTCGCGGCGATCTTCGCCAGCACCTCGCCGCGCGCGGTGCGGGCCTCGGCGAGGGTGCGGTCGGCGCGGGACAACACGTCCCGCAGTCTGACGATGCGTTTCTCCGCGTCCTGGCGGACCGTCAGCACCGCGTCGATCTCCCGGCGCACGTCCTCCAGCGCACGCGCCTCGCGGTCGTAGACCGTGGTGTCGGGCCGTCCGCCGCCGGGCGCCGAACTGCCCTCCGCCCGCTTCCAGTACGCCAGCGGGTCGGACACCACCTGCTCGCGCAGCCTCGTCAGCGTGCGGGTGATCCGCTCCAGGTCGTCGCCCGCCGGATGCTCGCCCGGGCGCACGCCGACCGAGTGCGCGAGCCGGCCGGTGCGCTGGAGCTCGGCGGCGAGCAGGTCGATCCGTGCGGGCAGCGCCGACCACACCGCGTCGGCGGCGACGACCATGTCCAGCGAGGTCGCGTACAGCTCGTTCATGCGGTCGACGAGGGTGGCCAGCGAACAGCGTTCGCCGAGTCCGCCGGGGGCGGCGTGGAGGGTCGGCGCGCCGGCCGTCGCCGCGGCGCCGCGCGCCACGGTCACCGAATCGCCGCGCAGCAGCTCCGTCAGCTCCACCAGGTCCTCACGGCTGGACCAGCGGCGGCGGGACCGGATGTCCCGGGCCCTGCGCAGCGCGTCCGTGTACGCGTCGAAGTACGTCCACAGCAGGGTGATCGACGCCTCCGTGACCGTCCAGCGCTCCGCGGTGACGCCGGTGAGCCGAGCGCCCTCCAGCAGTCTTCGGCCCGCGTGGTCCTGCAGGGCGAGGAGCGAGGTCTCGATCGCCTCGTGCTCCGCGCCGAGCCGCGCCAGCGCACGGTCCACCTCGTCCCGGTCCATCACCGGCCCGGTGGGATCCGTGTCGGCCATCGATCACCTCTCGCTGGGGGTTGTTGACGGTTGGGGGAGTGCCCGGCCGGGGCCGGACCGTGATCAGCTCTCACGCAGGTACTCCGGGACCGGGGGTCTCGACCCGGAGGAGTCGTCGCCCAGCGTGGCCGAGAGCCACTCGGTGTACGCGTCCTGCCAGCCGTCCGCGGTGTCCTCCCGGAAGTCCAACAGGATCCGGTTGACCCGGCGCACCAGGTCGTCCGCGAACGTCTCGTCGCCCGCCTTCGTCGTCTCGGCGCCGCGGGCCACCAGGGTCAGGTTCTCGTTGCCCCTCGCCTTCAGGGAGGCGATACGGGCGCCGTGCAGCACGTCGAGCGAGCGGACACCGTGGTCGTAGGAGTCGTCGAGGCCCGATCGGGCGAGGGCGTGACCGATCGTGAGCCAGAGGAGGCCGACGGTGGTCGCCGTCGCCGCCGCCAGGCCGTGGTTGAGGACCCTGTTGGTGCGCAGGTAGGTGCGGCGCATGGCCCGGGCGAGGGCGGCGAGGACCGCGCCGATGACGCGGAGGCGGCCGGGTTCGGTGGTGGCCGCCCTGCGGAGGCGGTCGACGTCCTCGGCGAAGGCGGTGCGGCGGGCCTGCGGCGGGGGCGCGGCGCCGGCGGGGGCGGGCTGGGGAGGCACCGCCGGCAGCGTGGGCACGGGCGTGGTGGTGCCGGGGGACACCGTGCCGTTCGGTGTGCGTGTCATGCGACCTCCCCCTGTGGTCGTCCCCCGCGGCAAGTATCGCCGCCGGGAACGGCGTGCGCACCGGCCTCGGCGCGATCCTGATCCGATCGCGGCGCGATCGCCGGACATTCCGCCCCCACCCTGCCCACGAACACGCCCGGGGAATCAGTTCGGTTCCCGTGCGACGTCCGGTCCGGCGGGGGCCGGGCGCATCGCGCAGTCCAGGGCGGCGGAGGAACACCGGGCGGCGGAGGAACGCTGAGGGGCGGGAACGGGGAAGGGCGACATCCCGGGGAGTTCCGGGCGCCGCCCTTCGGACCGACGGTTACTTCGTGGTGCTGGGCGGGGGCAGCGGGGACGCCGCCACCGACTGCGGGGAGATCGTGCTGGCGTAGACCGACGGGGGCGCGACGCCCGCCGTGGGGTCGGAAGCCTCCACGTCCTCCACGGCCGTGGCCCCGCCGACGATGCGGATGCCCGTCGCGTCGAAGGCCCGTTTGATGCGCCAGCGCAGCTCCCGCTCCACGGTCAGGGACTTGCCCGGCATGGTCTTCGCGGACAGGCGGACCACCATCGAGTCCAGCAGCACCGAGTCCAGGCCGAGCACCTCGATCGGGCTCCACAGGAGCTCGTTCCAGGGCTCCTCCTTGCCCATCTTCTCGGCGACCCCGCTCAGCGTGGCCTTCACCCGGTCCAGGTCCTCGTCGGCGCGGACCGTGACGTCGACGCCCGCGGTCGCCCAGCCCTGGGAGAGGTTTCCGATGCGCTTGACCTCGCCGTTGCGGACGTACCAGATCTCGCCGTTGTCGCCGCGCAGCTTGGTCACCCGCAGCCCGACCTCGATCACCTCGCCGGAGGCCACGCCCGCGTCGATCGTGTCGCCGACGCCGTACTGGTCCTCCAGGATCATGAAGACGCCGGAGAGGAAGTCCGTCACCAGGTTGCGCGCGCCGAAACCGATCGCCACACCCGCGACACCCGCCGAGGCCAGCAGCGGGGCCAGATTGATCTGGAACGTGCCGAGGACCATCAGCGCGGCCGTGCCCAGGATCAGGAACGACGCCACCGAGCGCAGCACCGAGCCGATCGCCTGCGAACGCTGCCGGCGTCGCTCGGCGTTGACCAGCAGACCGCCGAGCGCGGTGCCGCCCACCGCCTGTCCGGTCCGGGACATCCGGTCGACCAGCTTGGTGATCGCCCGCCGCACCATGACTCTCAGCACCGTCGCGATCACCAGGATCAGCAGGACCCTGAGCCCGATCGCGAGCCACGTGGACCAGTTCTCCTCGACCCAGCCCGCGGCGTCGCCGGCGCTTTCCTGCGCGTCCTGGAGCGAGGGCACCCGCAGTGCCCCGGACTCCGAGGGCGTCGGTGACGGGTCGGCGGCCGACAGAACGGCGGACAAGGACACGGCAGGTACCTCCAGGTGCATGTCTGCCCCGGCACGGCGGTCAACATCCTCAAGGTTACGGATGGGTCACCGGTGCGGGCAGCACCACCACACTAACGGGGCATTGTGAGCGGATCGGCGGCTTGTGCGGGGAAGAGACCGGCCTCACCCGCGCTTGAACAGGCCATGATCCTGGGGATGAACCAGGATGTGGTCGAGAACACTCCCAGCCCGTTACCGGGACATGGTGGCGCGCCCACCAGGCATGAGGGGAGACTGACTACGGATCGTCCCGGCGCGAGCCACGCGCCGCCGGCGTACAAGGAGGCCGTCCGTGCCGCATGTCCTGGTCCTCAACGCGTCGTACGAGCCGCTCGGCGTCGTACCGCTCCGCCGCGCGCTCGTGCTCGTCCTCGAGAACAAGGCAGTCTGCCTCGAGGAGACCGGCGCCCATCTGCACAGCGCGACCGTCACCGTCCCCGCACCCAGCGTGGTCCGGCTCAAGCGTTTCGTGCGGGTTCCCTACCGGGGGCCCGTACCTCTGACCCGCAGGGCGCTGTTCGCCCGTGACGGGGGCCGGTGCATGTACTGCGGTGGCGTCGCAACCAGCGTCGACCACGTCATCCCGCGCAGCCGCGGGGGCAAGCACGTCTGGGACAACGTGGTGGCCTCGTGCCGTCGCTGCAACCACGTGAAGGCCGACCGCCACCTGTTCGAGCTGGGCTGGCGCCTGCGCCACAAGCCCGCTCCGCCCACCGGTCTGGCCTGGCGCATCATCGGCACCGGCCACCGGGACCCGCGCTGGCTTCCGTACCTGCAGCCGTACGGCGCGGACGACGCGATGGCCCGCATCGACGGCATCTCCGCCTGACGCCGTACCCGGGCCCACGCAGGGCAGGGGCCCGGCTCCGGGAGTACTCCGCGCAAGCGTGGACACCTCGCCGTCAGGTGTTCACGCTTGCGCGGACGAGCCGAGTCGGACCCGGCGTGCCGCTCACTCCCATGCTCATGATCGGCAGCGTGCCTTCTGCCGGGGTGAGGCGGCACCGGGTTCGGCCTGGGCTGTGCCGTCCACGGTCTCACCGGAGGATGCGTCAGGAGCATCACCTGGGCTGCCGAGCCCGACGGCACACATCAGGGCGCTCTCATGCGTACCGCAGCTCTCCCGGGCGGATCGCGCGGCGCAGCAGGGGGAGGGCGGTGGCCGCCGCCAGCAGGCAGGTCGCGTAGACCGCGAGCGGGGCCGGTCACCGCGAGGATCTCGCCCGCGCGCAGTTCGACGGAGGCCCCGCGCAGGGCCTCGGTCCTGCCGTGCGCCTTGACCAGCCCGCGGCCCGCGAGCAGCGGCCCCGCCGTGTTGTCCCCCATGCTCATGCTGTGTCGACCTCCGCGGTCAGGGTGGTGAGCCGGGCCGCCGTGGTCGTCGTCCAACGGAGATCGGCATCCAGGTGGTTGAGGGCGAAGTCCGCCGAGAGCACGGTCGCCAGATCCGCGCCCCGCGCCGATTTCACCGCGGTCAGCTCCCGCGTCCGCTCCATGTGGGCGGCGCGCTGGGCGCGCAGATACGCGGCCGGGTCGCCGCCGGACAGGATCGACACCACGACCCTGGTGAAGATCTCGTTCGTCACGAACGGCGCGGGCGGGGCGATCTCTGCGGCCCAGCGCGCCGGTTCGCGCGTCCCGTCGTCCGTGGCGCGGTACACGGTCCGCTCCGGGCCGCCGTCCGAGTCGGTGCCCTCGACCTCGGCGAGGCCGTCCCGGACCAGGCGTTGCAGCGTCGTGTAGGCCTGCCCGTAGGCCAGCGGGCGGGCCTGCGGGAAGCGTTCGTCGTGGCGTCGCTTGAGGTCGTAGCCATGGCTCGGCCCCGAGGCGAGCAGCCCCAGCAGAATGTGGCGGGTGCTCATGACGTCATTGTGTGCTCAGTACATGTACTGAGCACACAGTGATCGCCGAGGAGATCCGCACCGGATGCGGGCGGAACGCTCAGTCCGCGACCGCGTACGCCTCCACCGACCACAGCGAGTAGCCGTACCGCGTCGCCCGCTTCTCGCCCTGGACGCGGATGTGGCGGACGCCGGGCTCGTCCATGCGGACCGTCTCCCGGCCGCCCCGGCCGTCCCGGACCTCCGCCGCCGTGCGCCAGGTGCGGCCGTCCGCCGACACCTCCACCCGGTACGCCGACGGGTGCGCCTCCTGCCAGTGCAGCGCGACCTTCCCCAGCCGCACCGGGCGCTCCAGCCCGACCTGCCACCAGGCGTCGTCCTCCACCGGCGACGACCAGCGTGTCTCCGGGTCGCCGTCGTTCGCCGCCGCGGCAGGGAAGTCGGGCGTCTCGTCGGCCGAGGAGCTCGCCCGTCCGGCGCGTGCCAGGTCGGGGCCGGCGGTGCGCGGGACGGCGTGGACCGTCAGCGTGCGGGTCGCCCCGCCGAAGCCGAGCCGCACCTCGTACGACCCGGCAGGCGTGCCCGGCGCCACGGTCACCTCGACCGGCACCTCCACCGGAGTGCCGCGCGGGGCGGTCAGCGCGTCCTTCGGCACCCGGACCCCGATCCCCTCCGGCGCCGTCACGGTCAGTGCGCCGCGCACCTCGTCGGGGCGCAGCGAGCCGACCGAGGCCGTCAGCCGCCGGGTGCCGCCGATGTCGGTGTCCGCGCGGTCGTCGGACAGTTCCAGGGAGGCGGCGGGCGCGTCCGCGTACCAGGGGACCAGGTGCCGCACCCGGGAGGCGTCGGCGCCGGTGACCCGGACGGAGTCCACCGGATCGTCGCCGGGCCGCAGCTCGGTGGCGCCCGTCGCGGACAACGCGCCGAGGCGGCGCCACCCCTCACCGGGCACCCGCACCTCCACCGTCCCTTCCGTGCCGGGATCCGTGAGCACCGTCACGGCGTCCATCGCGCGGGCGCGCGGCAGGTCGGGGGTGCGGTCGCCGCCGGACCGCGCCGGCGGCTCGCGGTCGATGCCCGCCCAGCTCTCGTACGCCTCCTGCGCCCGGCTCAGGAACGGGTCCAGCACGCCCTCGCCGACCCTCACCCGCGAGGACGCGAGCAGCGTCCGCTGCTCGCCCAGCCGCCGGTACGCCGTCCAGGCGGCGCCCGCGTCCCCGCCCTGCTGCGCGCGGAGCAGGTCCAGGGCCGTGGCGCCCGCCTCGCCGTACCGGGCCAGCCGCCGGGACCACGGGCCGGTCTCGGCGGCGAGTCCGGTTCCGGACAGCCGCTCAGGCAGCTCGCGCAGGACGGCGAAGGCCGCCCGCAGCCGCGCCGCCTCCGCCGTCCCGTCCGTGCCGGGAGCGGTCGTACGGGTCCGCCAGAACGCCTCCATCAGCGGCCGCAGGTACGCCGACTCCTCGCCGCCCAGCACCGAGGACGCGGTGTTCCCGGCGAGCGCGCCCAGGGCCTCCCCGCGCCGGGCGTCACCGCCGGCGAGGTCGGCGATCGCGGCCCGCCAGGACTCCTGGGGGCGGTAGCCGCGCGGGTTCCAGGCGAAGTCGGCGGCGGTGAACAGCGGGACGCGGGACGCCTCGGGCTGCTCCATCGCGTTGGCGAGCAGCGCGGCCGAGCCCGCGGCGACGGCCGGTTCGCGGCCCTGGTAGGGGCCGAGGAAGATCCGGCCGGGGGCGTAGTCGTTCACCGGGTAGTTGTCCATGGTCACCAGCGGGTGCCCGAACACCCGCCGCGCCTCGGCCAGCTGGCCGCCCGTGATGGTGCGCGGCACCACCCCGATCCCGGTCCACGCCACCTCGACGCCCGCGTCCAGTTCCTCCGCCAGGGCACGCCGGTACGCCGTCGAGCCCTCCTCGTAGAACTCGGTGGGCATCAGGGAGAGGGCGGCGGAGCCCGGGTGGCGTTCCGCCAGGTGCCGGGCCACCGCGTTCGCCACGTGCGCCTGGGCGCGGGCGGCGGCGCCGGGCCCCGACCCGAACCGGCCGGCGTCCGCCCCGCAGTGCCACTCGCTGTAGCTCACGTCCTGGAACTGCAGCTGGAAGGAGCGGAAGCCAAGCGCCCACATCGCGTCCAGCTTGCGGGTGAGCGCCCGCAGGTCGTCGTCCGAGGCGAAGCACATCGCCTGCCCCGGCGCCACCGCCCAGCCGAGCGTGACGTGGTTGCCGCGCGCCCGCTCGGCCAGCTCCCGGAACTCCGCCCGCTGCTCCGCCGGGTACGGCTCGCGCCAGCGGGCCTGTCGGTAGAGGTCCTCGCCGGGCGCGTAGAGGTACCGGTTCTGCTTGGTGCGGCCCATGAAGTCCAGCTGGGCCAGTCGCTGCCCGTGCGTCCACGGGGTGCCGTAGAAGCCCTCGGTGATGCCGCGCACGGCGGTGCCGGGCCAGTCGCGGACGACGGCCGCGGTGAACGTGGCGCCGTCCGGGCGCAGCAACTGGCGCAGTGTCTGCACGGCGTGGAACAGGCCGTCGCCGTCCGCGCCGGAGAGGGAGACGGCGCCCTTGCCGACGGTCAGCGCGTAACCCCCGGCGGGGAGAGCGTGCCGGGGGTCGGCCGAGGCGCGTTCCCTGCCCACGCGCACCACGAGCGCTCCCTCGGGCACCTGTGCGCCGGGGGCGGTGAACCGGCGTGCGCCCGCTTCCCGCAGCAGCGCGCGGAGCGCGTCGAGAGCGTACGCGTCGGCCGTCGCGTCCGTGATCAGGGCGACCTCCTCGGTCACCGCGACCGGGGCGCCGTTCGCGCGCAGTGAGTGGGGACGCGGCCACACGGACGGCTCCGCCGCGCGTGCCGTGCCGGCGGCCGGGGCCGTGGTGGCGCCCGGCGCGGGCGGCGAGGCCAGGGCGGCGGGCGCGGCGCCCAGGGGCCCGACGCCCAGGGTTCCGGTGAGGACGGCGAGGGCGAGGGCGGTTCTCCTGGCGTTCGTCGTCCCACGCCGCAGCTGCACGGGGCCCTCCTGGTTGCTCGACGGGCCGCCCGGCCCGGTGGCCGGTGCGGCCGTGTCCATTCCGTTACCTGGAAGCCCCGAGCCCACCATTCCTGAGGCGAACGTGTCAATGAGAGTGGACGATGTGGCGCATTTGTCCCACCGTAGTGGGAGGGGGTGTGGAGAGAATGTGACCAGGATCACGTTGGAAGGCTTTGTGCGTCTGGCGCCGCGCCCACTGGGTAGGGCTGCGGGATAACCCGCACGACCCGCACGCCCCGCGTGATCCGCGCCGTGCCCGACGAGGAGGCCATCTGTGGCTGCACCCGCCTACGTTCCTTCCCCCGTCCCGTCCAAACCCGCGGCGGAGCGCTCCGCCGACATCGAGGAGCTCCACTTCTGCGTCTTCAGCGCGGAAGGATCCTGCGCCGAGGCCCCGCTGACCAGCGAACCCCCGCTGCCCGACGCCGAACCCCTCACCAGCGAACCGCCGCTCGCCGACGCCACCCCCCTGACCAGCGAGTCCGACGGCTTCCTGGACTCCTCGGACTCCTCCGGACTCGACTCCTTCCCGGCCCAGTACAGCCCGGAGCCCTAGGGTGAGCGTGCCACGGCCGGCCGAGACCCCTTCGGAGGACCTGTCCCGGCTCGCCGCCCTGCACGGCGTCGCCACCTCCTACCACCCCTCCCCGGACCGCACGGTCGCGGCGCCGGCCACCGCCGTCACCCTCGCGCTGGCCGCCCTCGGCGTGGACGCGGCGGCCCCGGAGGCCGTCCGCACCGCCCTCGCCGCCCGCGAACGCGAGCTCGGCGAGCGGCTGCTGCCCCCCACCGTGGTCGGCTGGGGCGCCCGCACCCCCGCAGCCCTGGCCACCCTTCCCGAGGGCACCCGGCTGCAGGTGGCGACCGAACAGGACGGGACCCGCACGTCCGCCGAGCACCTCCCGCCCGGCGTGCACGAGGTGACCGCCACCGCCCCCGACGGCCGCACCGCCCGCGCCCACCTGATCGTCGCCCCGCCCGGACTGCCCGCGCCGCCCGGACGCTCGTACGGACTCCTGGTCCAGCTCTACTCCCTGCTCTCCCGGCGCTCCTGGGGCATGGGCGACCTCGCCGACCTCGGCGAACTCGCCGGCTGGGCCGGACGCGTCCTCGGCGCGGGGTTCATCCAGGTCAACCCCCTGCACGCGGCCGTTCCCGGCCGGCCGGCCGACCCCTCCCCCTACCGCCCCTCCTCCCGCCGCTTCCCCGACCCCGTCCACCTGCGGATCGAGGACGTCCCCGAGTTCGCGTACGTCGAGGACCGCGACCGCGTGCGCGCCCTGCTGGAGCGGGCCGGACGGTTGCGCGAGGCGGTGCTGGAGAAGGGCGAGCTGATCGACCGGGACGCCGTGTGGGAGGTCAAGCGGGAGGCCCTGGAACTGGTGCACGAGGTCCCGCTCGGACCCGGCCGCCGCGCCGCCTACGACGACTTCCGCGCCGGACAGGGCCGGGCCCTGGAGGACCACGCCACCTGGTGCGCGCTCGCCGAGGCCCACGGCGCCGACTGGCACCGCTGGCCCGTCCCGCTGCGCGACCCGCGCTCTCCCGGGACCGCCCGTGCCCGGCGCGAGCTGGCGGACCGCGTCGACTTCCACTCCTGGCTCGTCTGGCTCACCGACGCCCAGCTCACCGACGCCCAGCGGGCCGCCCGCGAGGCCGGGATGCCGGTCGGGATCGTCCACGACCTCGCCGTCGGCGTCCACCCCGGCGGCGCCGACGCCTGGGCGCAGCAGGAGCACTTCGCGGCCGGCATGTCCGTCGGCGCGCCCCCGGACGCCTTCAACGCGCGCGGCCAGGACTGGGGCCTGCCGCCCTGGCGCCCCGACCGGCTCGCCGCCTCCGGGTACGCCCCCTTCCGCGCCCTGCTCCGAGGCCTGTTCCGGTATGCGGGCGCCCTGCGCGTCGACCACGTCATGGGCCTGTTCCGGCTCTGGTGGGTTCCCGAGGGCCACCCGCCCACGGAGGGCACGTACGTCCGCTACGACGCCGAGGCGATGCTGGCCGTGCTCGTCCTGGAGGCGTCCCGGGCCGGGGCGACGGTGATCGGCGAGGACCTGGGGACCGTCGAGCCCGGCGTGCGTGAGGCGCTGCGCGAACGGGGCGTGTACGGCACGTCGGTGCTGTGGTTCGAACGGGACTGGGACGGCGACCGGCGTCCGCTGCCGCCGGACGCCTGGCGCGCGGACTGCCTGGCCACGGCCACCACCCACGACCTGCCGCCCACGGCCGCCCGGCTCAGCGGTGAGCACGTGGAGCTCCGGGACGGCCTGGGGCTGCTCACGCGCCCGGCGGCGGAGGAACGGGCGGAGGCGGCGGCCGACACGGCGGAGTGGCGGGAGCTGTTCGTGCGGCTGGGGCTGACGGGGGCGGACGCCTCGGAGGAGGCCGAGATCCAGGCCGTCCACCGGTACCTGCTGCGGACGCCGGCGCGGATGGTCGGGGTCTGGCTCCCCGACGGCGTCGGCGACCGGCGTCCGCAGAACCTGCCCGGCACGTGGGACCAGTACCCGAACTGGCGGCTGCCGATCGCGGACGCGCGAAGGAGGCCGGTGACGCTGGAGGAACTGGCGGCGTCGCCGAGACTCCGGGCACTGATGGAGGTGCTGAGGGAGTGATGCGCGGCCGCGGGCGGTCGTGCCGCAGGGCGACGGCGTCCCCGCTCGAGCGGAGCCGGACGCGGGGAGGCACCCCGCGGGCGCCGGGCCGTGCGAACACCCCCGGCCCGCACCGACGCGGAGTGCCCCGCAACGCGCAGGCACCCCGGTCCTTAGGGCACCCCGGACGCGCGAAGCCCGGCCGCGTTGGATAGTTTGGCACCGTGGACAAGAAGAACGCCCTGCGCGCCGGCGCCCTGGCAGCCGGTACGACGCTGATGATGCTGCTCATGTCGTCCCCCGCGCTCGCGCTCACCCGCGACGACGGCGACGACCCCGGCCCGGGCCTGAGCGTCATCGAGACGCTGGGCCTCTACGTCGTGGCCCCGATCGCGCTGTTCGTGATCATCGCCGCCCTGGTGATGGTCGCCGACAAGTCGCACCAGAAGAAGGACCCGACCAGCTCCAACATCAGCACCAGGGCCGAATCCAAGGCCTGACCCGGGGCCCACCGCCCTCCGAGGGCGCCGTCACCGCCGTACGCGGAGCCGGCGCCCTCCGCGCTGCCCGGGACGCGCCCTCGCGCGTTCCGGGCAGCGCGCTCCCCTCACGGGCGGCGTGGAGGAGGCCCCGGTGGACGGCCCCGCCGACCCCGCCGGCGTTCCCGTCCCCGTTGCCAAGAAGCGCGCCGGCGCAGCCAGCGACCTCTCCTGTCGACCCGCCCCGGTCGCCCCGCAGCACGAGGGGTCCTTGCGGCGGCGGGCCCCCGCCCCTCCTACCTCTCCGTCGCGAGCAGCAGGTCCCGCAGCAGGTCGGCCAGGTGCGCCGCCCGTTCCCCGTCCAGGGCGGACAGCGCCTGGGACTGGGCGGCGAGGCCGGCGCCGACCGCCCTGTCGATCAGACGCAGCCCCTCCTCGGTGAGCGTCACCTGGAGGCCGCGGCGGTCGTGCGGGTCGGGGGAGCGGCGGAGCAGTCCCGCGCGCTCCAGCTTGTCGAGGCGGCCGGTCATCCCGCCGGTGGTGAGCATCAGCGTGGCCGAGAGCTGGCGGGGGGAGAGGGTGTAGGGCTCCCCGGAGCGGCGCAGGGTGGCGAGGACGTCGAACTCGCCGCGTGAGATCCCGTACGCGGCGTACGCCTTCTCCATCCGGTCGCCCATGGCGCGCGCGAGCCGGAAGACGCGCCCGAAGACCTCCATGCCGGCGGTGTCGAGGTCGGGCCGCACTCGCGCCCACTGCTCGATGATCGCGTCGACGGGGTCCTCGGGGCGCTGCTCGGCGGTCATGGCAGGAGTATCCGCCGGAAGCGGGTCACCCGCAAGAAAGCTACTTGGCGGCAAGTAGCTTGACGGAAAGTAGCTTGCGGCTAAGCTACTTTCCGTTGACCTACCCGGAAGAGGTGCGCCCGTCATGGCCGCGAACCGTGCCACCCTCATCGCGCTCACCGCCCTCGCCCCCGTCTCCTGGGGCACCACCTATGCCGTGACCACGGAGTTCCTCCCGCCCGACCGCCCGCTGTTCACCGGCCTGACGCGCGCCCTGCCCGCCGGTCTCGTCCTGCTCGCGCTCGTCCGGGTGCTGCCGCGCGGGGCCTGGTGGTGGAAGGCGACGGCGCTGGGCGCGCTCAACATCGGCGCCTTCTTCCCGCTGCTGTTCCTCTCCGCCTACCGGCTGCCCGGCGGCATGGCGGCGGTGGTCGGCTCGGTCGGGCCGCTGTTCGTGGTGGGCCTCTCGGCGCTGTTGCTGGGGCAGCGGCCGACGGCGCGGAACGTGATCACCGGGTTCGCGGCCGCGTCCGGCGTCAGCCTGGTGGTCCTGAAGGCGGCGGGCGCACTGGATCCGCCGGGTGTCCTCGCGGCCCTCGCCTCCACCGCCTCGATGTCCGCCGGCACCGTCCTCACCAAGCGCTGGGGTCGCCCGGAGGGCGTCGGCCCGCTCGCCCTGACGGGCTGGCAGCTGACGGCCGGCGGTCTGCTGATCGCGCCCGTCGCCGTCCTGGCCGAGGGTGCGCCCCCCGCCCTGGACGCCCCGGCGGTCGGCGGCTACCTCTACCTCGCCCTGGCCAACACGGCGATCGCGTACTGGCTCTGGTTCCGGGGCATCGGCCGCCTCACCGCCACCCAGGTCACCTTCCTCGGCCCCCTCAGCCCCCTCACGGCGGCGGTGATCGGCTGGGCGGCCCTCGGCGAGACGCTGACCCCGCTGCAGCTGACGGGCATGGCACTGGCGTTCGGTGCGACGGTGGCCGGACAGATCGCCGCGCGCCCCCGCCCGGCCCCCGTCCCTTCCCGCCCCGACTCCGTGCCCGCGGAACCGCCGAAGGTCCCCTCCTAGGGGGTGGCGGTGTTCGCGCCACGCGGCGTGAAAGTGGCGCGATCGCGCGTTGCCGCCCCGGTGTGCGACGCGCAGATTGGAAGTGCGGGAGCGCTCCCATGCGGTCGGGTCACGGGAAAGAGGGAGATCGTGTATTGTCATGCCCACGATAGAAAGTGCACGGGATCGCGGCGCCGCTGGACCGTCCCCCTCCTCCTGGCCCTTCTGCTGACCGCGCTCGCCCCGCTGCCCGCCGTCACGGCGGACACCGCGTCGACACGCGAGGAGAAGACGGCGGCAGCCTCGGCCGTCCCCCTGCCCTCGCTCCACGCCACCACCGTTCAGGTCGCCTCCGGCCTCAGGCGCCCCACCGCAGTCGTCGCCCCCGACGACGGCACGGACCGCCTGTTCATCACGGAGAAGTCCGGCACCGTCCGCGTCTACCACCCGGACACGGGCCTGGCCCGCACCCCGGTCGTCGACATCACCCCGGCCGTGGACGAGTCGGGCAACGAGCGTGGCCTGCTCGGCATCGCCCTCCCGCCCGACTTCGCCGACAGCCAGGACCTGTACCTGGCGTACACGGCACTGCCCGACGGCGCGGTCACCCTCGCCCGCTACCGGCTCGACGAGTCCCGCCTGGAGGTCCTGCTCTCCCAGGAGCACGCCGAGTACAGCAACCACAACGGCGGCCAGCTCGCCTTCGGCCCCGACGGCAACCTGTACTGGAGCATCGGCGACGGCGGCGGCTCCGGCGACCCCTTCCGCTCCGGACAGCGGCTGGACACCCTGCTGGGCAAGATCATGCGCATCGACGTGCGCCGCGGCTGCGGCGCGCTCCCGTACTGCGTCCCGGCCGACAACCCGTTCGTGGGCACGCCCGGCGCCCGCGAGGAGATCTGGCTGTACGGTCTGCGCAACCCCTGGCGCTTCTCCTTCGACGCCGCCGACGGCTCGATGTGGATCGGCGACGTGGGCCAGGGCCGCTGGGAGGAGATCGACCACCTCGCCCCCGGCCGGGGCGGACTGAACCTCGGCTGGTCCTGCTACGAGGGCCTGGAGGAGCTCGCGGGCGGCGACTGCGCGCCCGGCGAGGAGCACACGGAGCCGGTCTTCACGTACTCCCCCTACACCGGCGGCTGCTCGGTCATCGGCGGTCACGTCTACCGGGGCCGGGAGTACGCCGACCTGGCCGGCGGCACGTACATCGCCACCGACTACTGCTCGTCCACGGTCTGGGCGCTGCGCCCCGACGGCAGCGGCGGCTACGAGCAGGCCGAGATCGGTGAGATGCCCACCCAGGTGACGTCGGTCGGCACGACCGCCGACGGGGAGTTCTACGTGGTCAACGACCTGCCCGGCGGTCTGCACAAGGTGTCCTTCTCGCGGGAGGAGCCCACCTGCCGGGTGGACCGCACCGTGACGGCCTGGGGCACCGGAACGACGGTCGACCTCACCGTCACCAACACCGGCGGCACGCCGGTGAACGGCTGGACGCTGGAGTTCCCGCTCGCCCTCGGCCAGACGGTCGTCTCCGACTGGAACACGAACCTGACCCAGGGAAGCAACGTGATCACGGCGGCCAACACCCCGCACAACGCCACGATCACCCCCGGCGCGAGCGTCACCCTCGGCTATCTCACCGGGCACACCGGCGACGCGTCGCCGCCGGCGCGGTTCACGCTCAACGGGGACGCCTGCGCGGTGGGCCGCTGAGCGCGCACGTCAGCCGCGGGCGACGGAGCGCTCACCACCGCCCCGCCTGCGAGCATCCGGTCCATGCCGGCTTTCGACGCGCCCGACGCGTCTGCCACCGGAAGGGTTCCGGGGGTGATCAACCGCTCGTCTGCGTTCCCGGTGGTCCGGTGAGCCCGCCGCCTGCTTGCCGCCGAGGCGGCGGGGCCCCTCCCGCGCGGCGAGCACGTCCGTTCAGGCGGGCGCCGCGCACGACCCGTGGGTGGACGGTCCGGACCACTTCGTCCGGGCCGTCACCGGGTTCCTGGCCGGGGACCGGTAGCGGCCGGCTCCGGCAAGGGGACGGGGCGCCCGGACGGAGCCGGGCGCCCCCGCCGCAGGCGTGCGGGATCAGGCCCGTGCGTCCGCCGCCTGGGCACGCAGCGCGCGTTCCACCCCCGCGCGGGACTCCGAGACCAGGCGGCGCAGGGCCGCACCCGGTTCGGCGGACGCCAGCCAGGCGTCCGTCTTGTCGAGGGTCTCGCCGGAGACCTGGACGGTCGGGTAGAGGCCGACCGCGATCTGCTGGGCCATCTCGTGCGAACGGGATGCCCAGACGTCCGCCAGCACCTCGAAGTACCGGTCCGTGTACGGCGCCAGCAGCTCGCGCTGGTCGGTCTGGACGAAGCCGGCGATGACCGCCTCCTGGACGGCGTTCGGCAGCTTGTCGGACTCCACGACCGAGGCCCACGCCTCCGCCTTGGCCTCCTCGGTCGGGCGGGCCGCGCGGGCGGTCGCGGCGTGCCGCTCACCGGCCGCCGTCCTGTCCCGCTCGTACTCGGCCGCGATCTCCGCCTCGTCGAACCGGCCCACCGCCGCCAGCCGCTGCACGAACGACCAGCGCAGCTCCGTGTCCACGGCCAGCCCCTCGACGGTCTGCGTACCGGCCAGCAGGCCCTCCAGCAGGTCCAGCTGCTCCGGCGTACGGGCCGTCGCCGCGAACGCCCGCGCCCACGCCAGCTGGTGGTCGCCGCCCGGTTCGGCGGACCGAAGGTGGGCCAGCGTGGCGTCGGTCCAGCGGGTCAGCAGGGACTCGCGGGCGCCGGGGTCGGCGTACAGGTCGATCGCCAGCTTCACCTGGCGGTGCAGCGACTGCACGACGCCGATGTCGGACTCCTTGCCGATGCCCGACAGCACGAGCGAGAGGTAGTCCCGGGCGGCGAGTTCCGCGTCCCGGGTCATGTCCCAGGCGGAGGCCCAGCACAGGGCGCGGGGCAGGGACTCCGCGAAGTCGCCGAGGTGCTCGGTGACGACGGCGAGCGACTCCTCGTCCAGACGGACCTTCGCGTACGACAGGTCGTCGTCGTTCAGCAGGACGACCGCCGGACGGCGCTTGCCGACCAGCTGCGGCACGGCCGTCAGCTCGCCGTCGACGTCCAGCTCGACGCGCTCGCCGCGCACCAGCCTGCCGTCCGCGTCGAGGTCGTAGGCGCCGACCGCGATGCGGTGCGGGCGCAGCGTCGGCTCGCCCTTCGCGCCCGCCGGGAGCGCCGGGGCCTCCTGACGGACGGCGAAGGAGGTGACGACACCCTCGGCATCCGTCTCGATCACCGGACGCAGCACGTTGATGCCGGCCGTCTCCAGCCACTGCTTCGACCAGGTCCTCAGATCGCGCCCGGAGGTCTCCTCCAGAGCGCCCAGCAGGTCGGACAGGCGCGTGTTGCCGTACGCGTGACGCTTGAAGTACGCCTGCACGCCCCGGAAGAACTCGTCCTCGCCGACGTACGCGACGAGCTGCTTCAGCACGGACGCGCCCTTGGCGTACGTGATGCCGTCGAAGTTGACGAGTACGTCGTCCAGGTCGCGGATGTCCGCCATGATCGGGTGCGTGGACGGCAGCTGGTCCTGGCGGTAGGCCCAGGTCTTCATGGAGTTCGCGAAGGTCGTCCACGAGTGCGGCCACCTGGAGCCCGGCGCCGCCGCCTGGCAGGCGATGGACGTGTAGGTGGCGAACGACTCGTTCAGCCACAGGTCGTTCCACCACTCCATGGTGACCAGGTCGCCGAACCACATGTGGGCCAGCTCGTGCAGGATGGTCTCCGCGCGCACCTCGTACGCCGCGTCGGTCACCTTCGACCGGAAGACGTACTGGTCGCGGATGGTCACCGCGCCCGCGTTCTCCATCGCACCGGCGTTGAACTCCGGCACGAACAGCTGGTCGTACTTCGCGAACGGGTACGCGTAGTCGAACTTCTCCTGGAACCAGTCGAAGCCCTGCCGGGTGACCTCGAAGATCGCGTCCGAGTCCAGGTGCTCGGCCAGCGACGGACGGCAGTAGATGCCGAGCGGAACGGACTGGCCGTCCTTCTCGTAGACGCTGTGCACGGAGTGGTACGGACCGGCGATCAGCGCCGTGATGTACGACGAGATGCGCGGGGTCGGCTCGAACCTCCAGACGTTCCCCTGCGGCTCGGGCGTCGGCGAGTTGGAGATGACGGTCCAGCCCTCCGGAGCCCTCACGGTGAACCGGAAGGTCGCCTTCAGGTCGGGCTGCTCGAAGCTCGCGAAGACCCGGCGGGCGTCGGGCACCTCGAACTGGGTGTAGAGGTAAGCCTGTTCGTCCACCGGGTCGACGAACCGGTGCAGGCCCTCGCCCGTGTTGGTGTACGCGCAGTCGGCCTCCACCCGCAGGACGTTGCGGCCCTTCAGCAGGCCGGGCAGGGCGATGCGGGAGTCCGCGAAGACCTCGGCGGGGTCGAGGGAGTCCCCGTTGAGGGTCACCTCGTGCACGGTGGGGGCCACCAGGTCGATGAAGGACTCCGCGCCGTCGCCCTCCTCGGCGACGTCGAAGCGCACCGTGGTCACGGACCGGTAGGTGCCGCCCTCCTGCGCGCCGGAGAGGTCGAGATCGATCTCGTACGAGTCAACGGTCAGCAGCTTCGCCCGCTGCCGCGCCTCTTCGCGAGTCAGGTTTGTGCCAGGCACGCGGTCATCTCCTCGATATGTGTGGGTTGCGCCATCCTTCCACGTGGCATCGGGATGAGGCGATGACCGAGCCGGATCATGGGGATACCCCTGTGTCGTCCGGTGGGCGGGGGCGGGGTTCGACGTCCGGAATCCGCCAGTGGGACGGGGCGCGGGGGAGCGGGCCTGGGGACATGACGCACCGCACCGCACGCCCCGTCCCTCCACCGGTCCTGGGGGAACTGCTGGTCACCGACGACGCCGGCCGCCCGGCGGCCCCCGTCACCGACGACGAGGGCGGCGCCCCGCTCCGCTGCTGTCTGCGCCGCAGCCGCCCCGGAGAACGCGTGGCCCTCGTCTCCTACGCGCCGCTGCGCCGCTGGGCGGCGGAGACGGGTGCGGACCCCGGCGCCTACGACGAACAGGGCCCCGTGTTCATCCACGCCGAGGAGTGCGCGGGCCCGAAGGGCGCGGAGCTTCCCTTCACGGACGCCCACCGCACGCTCCGCCGCTACTCCGCAGACGGCCGCATCCTGGGCGGCCGCCTGGTCGAGGCGCCGGAGGACTTCGCACCCGCCCTCACCGAGGCCTTCACCGACCCCGAGGTGGCGCTGGTGCACGTACGGGCCGTCGAGTACGGCTGCTTCCTGTACGAGGTGCGCCGGGACTGACCGCGCGGCTCCCCGCACGGCGGTACGAGGAAGAGGCGGACGCCCCGGGGACGCCCGCCTCCCGTGCCGGCGGCGTCAGCCGCGCAGTTCCGCCGCCACCAGCTCCGCGATCTGTACGGCGTTCAGCGCCGCGCCCTTGCGGAGGTTGTCGTTGGAGACGAACAGGGCGAGGCCGTGCTCCACCGTCTCGTCGGGGCGGATCCGGCCGACGTAGGACGGGTCCTGGCCGGCGGCCTGGAGCGGGGTGGGGATGTCGGTGAGGACGACGCCGGGGGCCTCCGCCAGCAGCTCGGTCGCGCGCTCGGCGCTGATCGGGCGGGCGAAGCGGGCGTTGATCTGCAGGGAGTGCCCGGAGAAGACCGGGACGCGCACGCAGGTGCCGGAGACCCTGAGCTCGGGGATCTCCAGGATCTTGCGCGACTCGTTGCGCAGCTTCTGCTCCTCGTCGGTCTCGCCCAGCCCGTCGTCGACGAGGTTGCCGGCCAGCGGCAGCACGTTGAAGGCGATGGGGCGCTTGTAGACGCCGGGCTCGGGGAAGTCGACCGCCGCGCCGTCGTGGGTGAGCTTGTCGGCCTCGTCGATCACCTTCTGCGCCTGGCCGTGCAGCTCCGCGACGCCCGCGAGGCCGGAACCGGACACCGCCTGGTACGTGGCGACGACCAGCGCCTGGAGACCCGCCTCCGCGTGCAGCGGGCGCAGCACCGGCATCGCGGCCATCGTGGTGCAGTTCGGGTTGGCGATGATGCCCTTGGGGCGGTCGGCGATCGCGTGCGGGTTCACCTCGGAGACGACGAGGGGGACCTCGGGGTCCTTGCGCCAGGCGGAGGAGTTGTCGATCACGACCGCGCCCTGCGCGGCGACCTTCTCGGCCAGCGCCTTCGAGGTCGCGCCGCCCGCGGAGAACAGCACGATGTCCAGGCCGCTGTAGTCGGCGGTCGACGCGTCCTCCACCGTCACGCCGTCCAGCTCCGTGCCCGCCGAACGGGCCGAGGCGAACAGACGCAGCTCGGTGACCGGGAAGTTCCGCTCCTTGAGGATCCTGCGCATGACCGTACCCACCTGACCGGTGGCTCCGACGATTCCGACCCTCACGGCGACTCCCTGCTGTGTCCTGATTCGTACCTGAATGCCTGGCCGAGGCTCTTCCATCATGCGGCCGACCACGGCCCGCCTGTCCAGTTCTTTGCGGATCCTGCCCGCAGAGTGGGACGCGCCGGTGGCGACCACCGGTCGTGGACCTCCGGCTGTCATCCCCCTGAACAGCAGGAATTCAGCCTCCGGGGGCCTCGGACCGCAGGGTCCCCTGCCCGGTCGGGCCCCGGCCACACGGAGGTGTGACATACGCCTCGGCCGGATCCGGAGAATCCGGTCGAACGTTCCGGGCGGGAGCGGCGTCGTAGGAGAAACAGCGTGAGGGGGTGGCCGGTGCTGCGCGGAAGGACCCGGCGCGGCCGGGGGGCGTCGTACGCCGCCGCGGACGACGACCCGCTGGACGCGGCGCAGGAACGCCGGGTGCGGGCGGTGCTCGCCCTGGGCGGGGTGTCGCAGGCGGACCTGCCGGACGGGGTGCAGCAGGTCCGCCTGCGGCTGCTGGAACGCGCCGCGAGCGGGCGGGAGGCGCCGCGGGACGTCTCGGCGTGGGCGGCGGTGGTCGCCTCCAACCTCGCCATGGACTGGCACCGGGCCAAGCGCCGCCAGGAGCGGCTCGGCGAGCGCCTCGCGTCGCTCCGTCCCGCGGAAGCCCCTTCCGGCGAGGAGGCCAGCCTGCTCTCCCTCGCCGTCGCCCGGGGCCTGGACGAGCTGCCCGACGCGCAGCGCCAGGTGGTGGTGCTGCGCTTCTACGCCGACCTGCCGGTACGGTCGATCGCCGAGCAGCTCGGTGTTCCGGAGGGCACGGTCAAGAGCAGGCTGCACACGGCGGTACGCGCCCTGCGCGCCCGCCTGCACGAGGACGAGGTGGTCTGACATGCCCGCTCACGACGAGCACCGGAACACCGGGAACACCGGGAAGGCCGGGAGCGCCGAGAACGCCGGGAGCGCGGAGTACGACGGCATGGACGCCCTGATGGCCGCCATCCTCGACGAGCCCCTGTCCGGGCCCGCCCGGCACGACCCGGCGTTCATGGCCGCGCGTGGGGCCGCCGGGGCCGACCTGGCCGTCCTGCGGGAGCAGCTGATGGTGATCGGGGACGCGCTCGCGGCCCCGGCCGGTGAGGGCGTCCCCGCCGGTGCGGGGGACGGCGCCCCGGCGGGGCGAGGCGGGGCCGCCCGGTCCGGGGAGCGGCCGGAGTCCGACGACGGGACCGGGCGGAACACGGGGGCGTGCTCCCCGGACGGCGTGCTCCCCGGGGCCGGGACCGGCCACCCGCCGGTCACCCCCGCCCGGCTGAGGGCGCTGCCCTCCCGCCCCGGCGGCTCCCACGGCCCGTACCGCGCCCGCCGCCGTCCCCTGAGGGTCGCTCTGGGCACCCTCGTCGCCGCGGCCGCCGCCACCGTCGTCGCCGGCACGGGGTGGCTCGTGACGCAGCCGGGCGGAGTGTCCGACTCGGCCGGGGAGAGCGCCGCCGCGCGGGCGGACTCCACGGAGGCGGGCGGGGCCGCCTTCGGCAGCCCTCGCTACCTCGCCTGCGCCCGCCTCGTCGCCGAGGGCACGGTGCTGGCGGTGGACCCGGCGCCGGAGGGCGGGGCGGAACGCGTCACGCTGAGGGCGAGCCGCTACTACAAGGGTGAGGGCGAGGGCGAGGTCACCTTCCTCCGGGGCCCCGCAGGCGGCCCCCCGCTGCACGAGGGCGACCAGATGATGGTCGGCATGCCCCTCGACGGCGTCCACCCGGACACGGTGATCGTAGGAGAGACGGACATCGCCCCCGAGCGGGCCCGGATCACCGCCTCGCTCCCCGCGTCGCGCACCCTGGCCTGCGACTGAGCACGACGAAGGGGCGGGCGCCCGTATGGGGCGCCCGCCCCCGGATCCCACGTCAGCCGTTCACGGAGCGACCTTCTCGATCGCCACGTTGCCGACGCCCGCGACCGTGCCGCGCGCGTTGACCAACTGGACCCGTCCGAAGAACGCGCGTCCCTCGGGGGCCGCCGCGGCGACGGTGACGTCGCCGGAGACGGTGACCGAGTCGCCCGTGCCGAGCTTCACCGGCGCGGAGCCGTCGACGCCGACGGAGCCGAGCGAGGCGGAGAAGAACACGTCCCGGTAGTCGTAGTCCGTGGAACCGGCCGGGACCGAGTAGCCCACGACCTCCACGGTGTAGACACCGGCCGCCGGGGAAGCGATGGAGACCGACTCCTCCGAGTCGCCGTCGGCGGACTGGCCGACCTGGTTGCCGTCCTGGTCGTAGACCGTCAGGTCCAGGTCGGCGGAGGCGTCCGAGACGTTCCCGATGGCCACGTCGAGCGACGTGGCGCCCTCGGGCACCTCGACCGTGGTCGTGTGCGTCTCACCGGTCGCGATGGCCGGCCGCTCCGTCTTCGACGAGCCGAGCGGGCCGCCCACCAGCTTGCCGTCCAGCGCGGCGAACTCGTTCGTCACCGTCCACGAGACGGCGGTCGGCGCGCCGACCTCCGCCTCGGGCACGGTCACGGTCTCCGGGCCGAAGGCCGCGCCGAGCACGGCGACGTCCAGCTCGTAGGGGTTGTCGAGCAGCGGCGAGGTGCGGCGCGACTCGACCTCGATCTCCCACACGCCCGGCTGCGGGTTCTCGTACGAACGTGTGTCGGGGCGGCAGGTGTTGGCCGGGTTGGTGTAGTTCGGGTAGCAGTTGACCGTCGACGTAGGGTCGGCCGGGACGCCGTACGGGTGGATGGCGACGAACCGGGTCTGGCTCTTGTCCCTCAGCCCGCTCATCGCGACCTCCAGCGTCTTCGCGCCCTCGGGCACGGTGACGAAGTAGGAGGTGGTGCTGTTGCGCTGGGCCGTGCCGGACGAGGAGAAGGTGTGGTGCTCCAGCGGCACGGAGACGACCACGGTGCTGAGGATCTGCTGGTCGACGCCCTCGGTGCGGGGGTCGTCGACCTCCAGGATCGCGCTCTTGATGCCGGCCGAGCCGGGCGCCGCCTGGACCTTCACGGTCACCGGCTTGTTCAGCGGCAGCGCGATGTCGTCGTCGCCGAGGACGCGGAAGGTGCGACCCGCGTTGTTCTCGAAGTCGAGCTCGTGGCGGACCGCGCGGTCCGGGCCGGACGTACGGGTGATGGTGACGTCGTACGTCTTCTTCTGGCCGGCCTTCAGGCCGCCCTCACGGTCGTAGAGGCCCGTGCCGAAGCCGGGCGTCTTCAGGAACTGGTCGATCGCGGTGTCGACCGGCGCCTTCACCGTGTACGTGTGCGCGGTGGCGCCGTCGCGGATGGCGTCCCAGGCGTCCTCGATGTCGATGAGTCCGGCGCCCTCCTCGTAGGCCTGCACGCCCTTGATGTGCTCGGCGGTGGAGGTGAGGGCGGTGCGCAGCTCCGCGGGGGTGAGGTCGATGCGCTTCTGCTTCGCGGCGGACAGCAGCAGCGCGGTGGCGCCGGCGGCCTGCGGGGAGGCCATCGAGGTGCCCTGCAGCATGCCGTAGCCGGCCGGGAGGTCGTAACCCGCCTCGGCGACCGGGGCGCCCGGCAGCCAGGTCTGGATGGTGTTGATCGCCGCGCCGGGAGCGACCAGCGTCGGCGTGAAGCCGCCGTCCTCACGCGGACCGCGCGAGGAGAACGGCATCATGGCGTACTTCTTCTCCACCACGGAGCCGTAGTTGGCGGCCCAGGTCTCCCTGGAGGCGGACGCGCCGACCGAGATGACCTTGTCGGCCAGCGACGGGTCGCCGATGGTGTTGGCGCCGGGACCGGAGTTGCCCGCGGAGATCACCAGCTGGACGCCGTAGGTGTCGATCAGGCGGGTGTACAGCGCGGCGCGGGCGTTGTTGCCGTCGTTGAGCGCCGGCAGACCGCCGATGGACATGTTGACGATGTCGACGCCGCGTTCGGTGACGAGGTCGATCATGCCCTCGGTGAGCGCGACGTTGGTGCAGCCGCCGGTCCAGGTGCAGGCGCGGGAGGAGACGATCTTCGCGCCGGGGGCGGCGCCGTCCATCCGTCCGCCGAACAGGCCGTTGGCGGCGGTGATGCCGGCGACGTGCGAGCCGTGCGAGCCCTCGATGACGCCGATGTTGACGAAGTCGGCCGTCTTGCCGATCCAGTCGCCGCCGTAGGGGTCCATCGGGACGTCCTCGCGGATCTCCACGACGAACGGCTGGCGCTCGGCGACGTCGGTGGACGGGTCGTCGGTGCCGAAGTACCCGATCTGGAAGCCGTCCTTGTACGGCTTCATCGGGGTGTCGTCGCCGAAGTCCTGGTTGTTGTTCAGGTCGACGCGGACGGTGCCGGCCGCCGCGTCGTAGAGGACGCCCCAGGAGTCGGTGGTGTCGCCGTCGCGGTTGGCGTCGCCGGCCGCGTCGCCGCCGGTGGTGTACGACTCCAGGAAGGTGCTGACCTGGTAGGAACCGGCCGGGGCCTGCCAGGTCTTGTTGCCGTAGGTGAACGTCGGCCCGGCGACGGAGGAGACCATCGGACGCCAGGTCCGGTCGTTGTCCACGATCGGGTCGGTCGCCGTCACCCAGTCGACGATCTTGCGCTCGCCGGTGGTGGTCCTCTGCAGCGCCGGGTGGCCGAGGTCCACGCCGGAGTCGAGGATGCCGATGGTGACGCCCCGGCCGTCCGCCTTCGGGTTGTCCTCGACGAACTCGACGGCGCCGGTCTCGAAGGACGGGTTGTACGGGTTCTCGGCGGGCGTCCGCTTCCCCGGCGCCGGGTACGTGGCGGTGCCCTTGCCCCCGGCCTGCTTCGTGGTGTCCGCGCTCGGTGTCGGGTCGTCCAGCGGGATCTCCTCGCGCAGGTCGACGCCGTGCACGGAGGAGAGCTTGGTGGCGGCGGCGATCGCAGCGTCCGCCTTGCCGGTGGGGACGGTGGCGCGGACGTAGCCGAGCTCGTCGTGGGTCCGGCCGACCGAACCGCCCTTGACCGCGTCCAGTTGCCCGGCGACCTGCTCGGTTTGGCCGGGAGCGGTGGCGATCATCAGCGTGACGTTCCTGGCGCCGTCGGCCTTGGCCTCGGCGAGCAGGTCCGCGTCGTCCGGGCCGAGCTTGTCGTGCGCGGACTTGACGTCCGCGTCGGCGGGGGCGGCGGGCGGCGTGTCGGCGGCCATGGCCAGGGGGATCGGCCCGGCCGCGGAGAGCGCGGCGACGAGACCGGCGGCCACGGCGATGCGGGCCACGCGTCTCGCGCCCGGTATGGGTTCGCGCTGAGGGGAGTGGGTCATCGGCATCCCTTGTGAGTAAAGGAACGATCGTGGAGCGACCGGAGTCGATTGACCCTGGTCGCGATGGTCCGGGATGTGATGCCGGACGATCGCTGAGCCTTACGCAAGGGGCGGATGTTTGACCAGTGTTGGCCAAGTCGAAATGGATGTATGGGGAAAACCCTTGATGTCCTTATGGGACGATCGGGCCCTGAAGGCGACAAGTCGCCCACACGCCGCAGGCGGTGCCGGCCACCGGGGCGACGTTCCCGGACGCGACGGAACCCGAGGGCGGCGGCCTGCGCCGTGGTGGTGCGCGACGGACGGTTCCTGCTCGCCCGGTCACCGGGCCCGGCGGCGTCCCCGAGTGGGTGCTGCCGGACGGGGCATGGAGCACGGCGAGGACCCCTGCGGCACCGTGCGGCGGGAGGTCGAGGAGGGGACCGGCCACCGCATCGAGGTCACCGGGCTGCCCGGCCTGCACTCCGTCCGTCGTGCCCTCCCCGCCCGGTTCGGCCGCTCCGTGCACCACCACGGCGTACGGCTGGTCCATGAGGGCCGGATCACCGGCGGCGACCTGTGCGACGAGACCGGCGGCTCCACCGGCCTCGCCGCCTGGCATCCCCTGGCGCCGTCCCGGACCCGGTCCCCGTCCGCACGGTCGACATCGGGCTGCGACCGTGGCGGGAACGCCCGGCGGCCGGACGGGGACCGCCGGGAGCCGGGGCCTGCCCCGTGAGATGAACGCGGCGTGACCGCCCCCCGGCCGGTGCGGGAGCGGTCGGCGACGCCTGCGGCGGTCCGCGAGCGGTCCGGGACCGACGTACGGCGATCGGCGTCGCGCGTTGCCGCCTCGTTCACGCCCGGGTCACCCCCGGTGCCGAGCATCCAGTACGAGCGGGACGGTCGCCCGGCGAGCGCCCCGCGACCACTGCCGACGCGTTCGCACCCGGGGAGACAAGCGCCATGTCGCGCATACGCTCAGTCGCCGGCTCCACTGGACTCCACCGCCGTTCCCTCCTCGCCGCCGGCGGAGCGGCGGCCCTCTCCGCCGGCGCCGCCTACGCGCTGTGGCCCGGCGAGGGCCGGTCCTCCGCCGCGGCGGGCTCCGGTTCCGGCACGGAGGAGACCGTGCTCGCCTCCTCCCGTCAGGCGCCGGCCGCCCCGCTCGCCCCGTACACCCGCGGCACCACCGTCGCCGCATCGGCGGCCCCGCGCCGCGGCGCGGGCTATCGGCGCCTCGCCGAGGGGCCGGGCTGGGGCCGCGTGGTCCGCGGCGAACTGGCCGGGGCACAGTCCGGCCGGGCCGACCGCCGTACCGCCCTCGCCGCGTTCGTGCAGCTCACCGACCTCCACATCATCGACACCCAGCATCCGCTGCGCCTGGAGTACCTGCGCTCGGCGGACGTCCACGCCTGGCGGCCCCAGGAGGCGCTGACCGTCCAGGGCGCGGTCGCCCTCGTGGAGCGGGTCAACGCGCTGCGCGGCGCCCCCGTCACCGGGTCGCCGCTGCACTTCGCGATGACCACCGGCGACAACACGGACAACAACTGCCGTTCGGAACTGGAGTGGTTCCTCACGGTGATGAGCGGGGGCCGGGTCACCCCCAACACCGGGGACCCGCGCCACTACGAGGGAGTGCAGAACAGCGGTCTGGAGCAGTACTGGCACCCCGACACCACACTGCGCGACGCCGACAAGCGGCTCGGCTTCCCGCACCTGGACGGCTTCCTCGCGGCGGCCGTCCGCGAGGTGAACAGCCCCGGCCTCAACCTGCCCTGGTACTCCACCGTAGGCAACCACGACTCGATGCCGCTCGGCTGCTACGCCTCCCACGGCGACCCCCGCCTCACCGAACTGGCGGCCGGCGGGCGGAAGCTGATGGACCTGCCGGCGGCCGAGGCGCACCGGCTCCAGCAGACCATCAGGAAGGCCACGGACCCCAGGGGTGTGCGGTACGGCGACTTCCTGGCGGCTCACGCCCGCTCCATGCGCTCCGTCACCCCCGACGAGAGACGCGCCCCCTTCACCCCCGCCGAGTACCTCCGGGCGCACCTGGACCCGGCGTACCGCGGTGTCGGCCCGGCGGGCCACGGCTACTCCGCGGAGAACCTCGACGCGGGCACCCAGTACTACGCCTTCCGCATCGCCGACGACGTCCTCGGCATCAGCCTCGACACCACCGACCCGGGCGGCCACTACAACGGCTCCCTCGGCACGGCCCAGCTGCGCTGGCTGGAGCGGACGCTCACCGAGAACCGGGACGCGTACGCCATCGTGTTCAGCCACCACACGAGCACGTCGATGAACAACACCCACCGCGACCCGGCCCGCCCCGACGAGCGGCGCCACACCGGCGAGGAGGTCGTCGCGCTCCTCGGCCGGCACCGCAACGTGGTCGCGTGGGTCAACGGTCACATCCACCGCAACGCGATCACCCCGCACACCGGTTCCGGCGGCGCCTTCTGGGAGATCTCCACCGCCTCCCACGTCGACTTCCCCCAACTGGCCCGGGTCGTCGAGCTGGCGGACAACGAGGACGGCACGCTCTCGCTCTTCACCACCCTCGTCGAGTCCTCGGCCCCGCACCGCACGGACTTCACCGACCTTTCCCAGACCGGCCTGGCCGCCCTCTACCGCGAACTCTCCTTCAACGCCCCCGGCTCCCGCACGGACCTGGCCGGCGATCCGGGGGACCGCAACACCGAGCTGGTGCTGAGGAAACGCTGACCCGGCGCACGCACGGGGAGGGGCCGTCCGGCGGCCCCTCCCCTCCCCTCCTGACGACGCCGCCCCGGCCCCCTACCGGGGCAGCACCACGACGCACGCCGTCGGGTCGCGGTCGGCCGAGGCGATCAGCGCCGTGCGGACCACCGCCGCCTGCTGCTCCGCCGCGTCCCGCAGCTTGCGCGGGGTGATGTGGACGACCGTGATGCCGAGGCGCTCCAGGTGCTCGCGTTTGCGGGCGTACTCCGACCACTCGGCCTCGTCGTCGGGCCGCCGGCCCGGGCGCGGCGCGCGGGTGTCCAGCTCCACCGCCACCGCGTGCTCCGGCCAGTACGCGTCCACGCCGCCGAGGTGAGGTCCGCCCGGCAGCCGCAGGCCGACGTTCCAGCACGGGTCGGGCAGGCCGTGGTCGCGCACCATCCGGTACAGCCGGGCCTCCGCCAGCGTCCGCCCCTCGGCCAGCAGCGAGTCCACCGCGTCCACCACGTGCGGCCGGTTCAGCAGCTTCGCGGCGGTCAGCTCGCGCACCGCCGCCGCCGGATCGCAGAAGCCGCCGCGCACCGCCTCCGTGAGCAGCCGGCACACCGTGCCCGCGTCCCGGAGGACCGCCACGGCGTCGGCCAGCGCACGCGGGACCGGGGCCACCGGCAGACCCGTGACCTGGTCCGGGACGGGCAGGTCGGGGGCGCGGACGATACGGGCGCAGCCCGTCGAGCGCAGTCGGCGCGGCTGCGGGACCAGGACGTCGAAGACCTCCAGGGACGGCAGCGGGGGAGCGGACGGGAAACCGTGCAGGGTCAGCGCGGCCAGTCCGGTGATCATCGCCTCTCCGTAGGCGGACGCGGGAGGGCTCTCCGTACCGGGCTGGACGGGGACGCCCGCGGTCCGCTCCCGTGCCGCGTACATCAGCACCGCGTGCAGCCGCTCCTCGCTGGTCGGCGAGCCGGGGTGGAGCAGGACGACGCCCGGGAGCAGCTGCTGCCAGGGGCCGCCGGGGCGGCACTGCTCGCCGGCCCTCGCGGCGGAGACGCCGTGGGCGCGCAGCTGCGCGTGGGTCAGCACCCGGCGCCCGGCGCCGGTGGAGAGGTGGTGCAGGGGGCGGGGGGAGAGCGGGGTGTTGTGGTTCATGACCGGCAATTTCCCGCCTCGGGCCGGTTTCCGAACCCTTGTTACACGCTCGTCGACAAACGAGGACAAGGCAGCGTTCGGGGACGTGTGTTCGGATGCCGGGAACCCCTGGTCCGTCCGGGTGCGGACCAGGGGTCACGGGTGTTCCGTAACGATGCCGGAACGCCCGGACGAGGACCGGATCCGTCCCTCAGCGACCGGCGGCGGCCGCGTCGCAGGCCTGCCCGCGCAGGGCACGGGCCAGGTCGTCGCGGGACTCCAGGACCAGGCGGCGCAGGGCGGGGGCCGCGTCCTCGTGGGAGGTGAGCCACGCGTCCGTCGCCTCCAGCGCCACACCGGCGCCGACGTCGTCGCCCTGCTCGGCCGCCACCGCAACGTGGTGGCCTGGGGCAACGGACACATCCACCGCAACGCCATCACTTCGCACGAGGGTGCCGACGGCGGTGCCTTCTGGGAGATCTCCACCGCCTCCCACGTCGACTTCCCCCAGCTCGCCCGCGTCATCGAGCTGTGTGGACAACAGGGACGGCACGCTGTCCCTGTTCACCACCTTCGTCGAATCCGCCGCCCCGTCCCGCGCACCGACTTCACCGACCTGTCCCGGACCGGCCTGGCGGCCCTCTACCGCGAACTCTCCCTCAACGCCCCCGGCGCCCGCACCGACCTGGCGGGCGACGCGGACGACCGGAACACGGAGCTGCTGCTCAGGAAGGGGTAGCGCCGCGCTCGGCGAGGTGCGCGAGGAAGGGGCGCCAGGCGGTGGGGGAGAGGTGGAGGACGGGGCCGGCGGAGTGCTTGGAGTCCCGGAGGGCTATGGCGGAGGGGAGGAGGGCCGCCTCCAGGCAGTTCTGGCCCGCGTCGCTGTAGGAGGACTTGAACCAGGCGTGTTCGGGTGTGGTCATGGGTCACAACTCCCGTTCTAGTCGGCGGAGGAAATCGGGGGTGTCCTCGGGAGACAACGCTGATGCTGTCATGGCGTCGAACCGACGCTGAAACCGGTCGACTTCACGTGGCTTGTCCGACGTCGACACGGACCCCCAGGCGCTGTCGGCCTGGACGCGCGGCGGAAAGTCACCGCCGAAGTCGAGGATCGCGAAGTCGTTGACCGAGCGGTAACTGGGGCGGAACGGCAGTACCTGAATGGTGACGTGGTCCCATGTGGACATCTCCTCGATCCGCCCGAACTGCTCGCGCATGACGTCGGTGCCCCCGATCGGCCAGCGCAGGGCGGCTTCCCCCAGGATGACGTGCAGCCTGACGGGCTTTTCCCGGGTCAGCACCTCCTGGCGTCTCATCCGTAGCTCCACGCTGCTTCGGATGAACTCCGTCGTGTACTCCTCGATCGACTTCTGCACGTCGTGGACGGCGCGTGCGTAGCGCTCGGTCTGAAGCAGGCCGTACACCAGTGTCGGGTGGTACGCCTTCATGGCCTGGGCCTCCGGTTCGAGCCCGACGAAGCCCGGCATCCCCGCGGGCATGAGCCCTCGGTACTGGGTCAGCCAGTCCTGCTGATTGGACTCCCGGTTGAGGCTGATCAGCGACTCGACGACCTCCTCGTCGGTGACGCCGTACTTGTCCAGCAGCTTGCGCAGGTCCCCGACGTTGCGGAAGTTCAGGGAACCCGACTCGATCCGTTGCAGGGAGGCCTCGGAGATCCGCAGGCCCACGACCGCCTGTCTGCGGGTCAGGCCCCCGCCCCGGTCGCTCCGGCCGCAGTTCTCGCGCAACTGGCGCAGTTGCAGTCCCAGTTCCAGCCGCTGGGCCGTCCGCCCGCGCTTGGCCGCCATGCGCACCCCCTTCGTGCTCCAGCACGTCGTGCCTGTAGCTGTGCACAGAGTGTGACACCGCGTGCGCGGTGCGCGCAGGCGGTCGCGCGGGAATCGGCGTAGTCCATCTCGCTTCCGACTGATTAATCAGACGGTTTTCGATTGATGTCCATTGGCCGATCCCGTCACCGTGAGGGGACAGCTCGCTCCCGGAAGGGGATCCCATGCCCGACCCACAGCCCTCCACCACCCTCGTCCACGACTGGTCCATGGGCTACCCCATGACCCCCCCCCGCACGGTTCGCCTCGCCCGTCTCCACGTCCGCCGGCGGCTGACGATGTGGTCGTGGGCCGGGGAGGTCGACGACGCCGTGCTGGTCACCTCGGAGCTGGTCGCCAACGCCGTACGGCACGGGCGGCTGCCCGGACACGAACTGTGGGTGCGCCTGCGGGAACTGGAGACCGGTGTGCTGGTCGTCGACGTGTCGGACCCGGTGCGGGTGTTCCCGGAGGTGAAGGAGGAACCGGAGGGCGAGGGCGGACGGGGTCTGCTGGTCGTCGCACGGCTGGCGACGCGGCTGGAGTGGTTCCCGCGCGCGGAGGTCGGCAAGACGGTGCGCGCGCTGCTGGTGCCGGTGAGGCCCCCCAGGGGATGACACAGATCGTCAACAGATCGATCCGCACGGGACTGGTCGCCGTCCCGGTCCTGCGCGAGGGTTTTCCCGAGCCGAGTGTTCCGGCGCTGTCCCGAGAGAAGGAAGCACACCCTATGCGCGCCCTTGTGGTCGCTCACGGCGAGGCCGGACCCGTCCGGTTCGCCGATGTCGACGAACCCGTGCCGTCCGCCGGTGAGGCGCTGGTGGAGGTACGGCACATCGCTCTCAACTTCGGAGAGCTGAACTACGTGGACCAGTGGCCGGCCGGCGCTGTGCACGGGCACGACGCGGCCGGCGTCGTGGTGCGCGCCGCGTCCGACGGTGCGGGTCCGCCCGAAGGCACGCGCGTCGCGGTGGGGATGGCTCCGCACGCGTGGGCGGAGCGGGTGGCGGTCGGCCCCGCCTCGCTCGGCACCGTCCCCGAGGGCGTGGAACTGGCCGGCGCCGCCGCGCTGGGGATCGCCGGGGTCACCGCGCTGCGGGTGCTGCGCTCGCGTTCCCTGCTGGCGCGTGACGTCCTGGTCACCGGCGCCAGCGGGGGCGTGGGGCACTTCGCCGTCCAGTTGGCGGCGCTGGCGGGCGCCCGGGTGACGGCACTGGTGGGTTCGCCGGAGCGGGCCGCCGGCCTCCGCGAACTCGGCGCCGAGGAGGTCCTGACCGACCTGGCCGGGACCGAGCGCCGGTTCGACCTCGTCCTGGACACGGTCGGCGGGCCGCTGGTCGCCCAGGCGTGGGGCGCCCTCGCCGAGGGCGGCACCATCCACCTGGTCGGCTACTCCTCGGGGCAGGACACCACGTTCCCGGCGGGCACCCTGTTCGGCTTCGGCGAACCCCGCCGTATCGCCACCTACGGCGACATGACGCCGACCGGCGGAGAACTGACGGACCTGCTGGGCCTCATGGCCGCCGGAAGGCTCTCGGCACCGGTCGGACGGCGCGGTGACTGGCGGGACGTGGACGACGCCGTGCGGGCGCTGTTCGCGCGGAAGGTGCACGGGAAGATCGTCCTCGACGTGACCTGAAGCTCCGCTGCGGCGGCGGACGAGAATGGGTCCATGGACATGCTGGCGGAGGTCTTGCGGGTCTCGGGGGCGCGGGGAGCGCTCGGGATCGTGCTGAAGGCCGGAGGAACCTGGGGCGTGTGGCTGGACTCCTACCCGGGAGCCGCACTGCACGTGGTTGCCCGCGGCACGGTCTGGCTCCACGCCACCGGCGAGGAACCGCTCCAGGTGCGGGCCGGAGACGCCGTTCTGGTGTCGCCGGGCACCGCCCACGGGATAGCGGGCGCCGCCGGCGTGACGATGGGTTCCTGCGACCGTGAGGCGGCGGCCCGGGCGTTCGGCGACGGCCGGGCCCTGCGGCTGGGCTCGGCGCCGGTGGAGACGGAAGTGATCGTCCTGCACTACGAGCAGGACCCGGAGGTGAGCACCCCGGTGTTGACCTCCCTCGCTCGGCCGATGCACGTCACAGCCGACCAGAACGCACAGTTCGGAAGGACGGTCGAACTCCTCACGGCCGAGCTCGCGCAGCCCCGGATCGGCACCGCCGCCGCAGTCAACAGCATCGTCGACCTGCTGCTCGTCCAGTTCGTACGCGCCTGGCTGGCCCGCCATCCGGAGGAGCGGTCCGGTTCATGGCTGGGCGCGATGCGCGACCCGGTCGTGCGCGACGCCCTGGCGCACGTCCACGCCCGGCCGGAACACCCCTGGACGACGGAGACCCTGGCCGCCGCGGCGAGCGTCTCCCGGGCGACGCTGTCCCGGCGGTTCCGGGCCGCCCTCGGACAGACGCCGGGCGCGTACGTGACCCAGTGGCGCGTCGACCTGGCCTCCGTCCGGCTCCGCGACACCGATGAGCCGGTCGAGTCGATCTCCGGGGCCGTCGGCTACGCCTCCCCGCACGCCTTCAGTCGCGCCTTCCGACGCGCCCGGGGCATGCCGCCGGGCGCGTACCGTTCCCGCTCCCGCCGCACCGACGGGTCCTCCGGGAACGGATGACGCTTCACCCCAAGGTGCCATCCGCTCCCGGCGCCCCGTGCGCGTGTTGCGTGCCCCGCTGCACGGTGAACACGGCCGCGCCGTCCCGCCCCACCCACCGTTCCGTCCACATCGGCGGTGACGCCCACGGCCCGTCGGGGCCGGCGACGGCCACCGCGTCGAGGTCCGCACGCCCGGACCCGCGGCACAGCCCACCGGTCCGGCCATGCACAACACGGCGGACCAGGGAGCCACCGTCCACGCCTTCATGAACGGCGACCAGTGCCTCGACCGGACCGCTCCCGCTCCGGCGGACTGACCTCCACCGGAGCGGTGGACACCCCCTACCGCGGCAGCACCACGAGGTACGCGGCGGGCTCCCGGTCGCCCGCCGCCATCAGCGCCGTACGCACCACCACCGCCTGCTGCTCCGGACGGTCCCGCAGCCCCCGCGGGGTGAGGTGGATGACGGTGACGCCCAGCCGCTCCAGCCGCTCGCGCTTGCGGGCGAACCGGGAGGCCGACGCGTCGTCGCCCTGCCGGTGGCCGCGGGTGTCCAGTTCCACCGCGACCGCGTGGTCCGGCCAGTAGGCGTCCAGCCCGCCGAGGCGGGTGCCGCCGGGCAGGCGCAGGTCGACGTTCCAGACCGGGTCCGGCAGGCCGTACTCGCGCACCATCCGGTACAGCCGGTCCTCCGTGATCGCCTGCCCCTCGGCCACCAGCGACTCCACCGCGTCCACCACGTGCGGCCGGCTCAGCAGCCGCGCCCGGCGCAACTCCCGTACCACCGCCGCCGGCTCGCAGTGCCCGCCGCGCACCGCCTCGGTAGCAGGCGGTGCACGGACCCCGCGTCGGACAGCACCGCCACCGCGTCGGCCAGGGCGCGGGCGACCGGCGCCACGGGCACGCCGGTGACGGTCTCCGGCTCCGGCTCCGGCGGCGCGGTCGCGCGGACGATCCGCGCCCAGCCGGCCGACCGCAGCCGGCACTGCCGGGGCACCAGGACGTCGATGGCGTCCAGGGACGGCAGCGGGGGAGCGCCGGCGACACCGTGCAGGGCCAGCGCGGCCAGCCCGGTGATCATCGCCTGGGACCGCTCGGCACCGGCCTCTTCGCGACCGGGCTGTACCGGCACCCCGCCCGAGGTCCGCTGCGGCGCCGCGTACAGCAGCACGGCGCGCAGCCGTTCCTCGGCGGTCGGCGGTCGGCGGGCCGGAGCGGAGCAGGACGACGCCGGGCAGCAGCCGCTGCCAGGGCCCGCCGGGCCGGCACCACTCGTCGGTCCCGGCGGCCGTGACGCCGTGCACGCGGAGCTGGGCGGTGGTCACGACACGCCCCGGGCCGGCGACCAGGTGGTGCGAAGGGCGGGGCGAGAGCGTGGTGTTGTGCGTCATGACCCGAAATATCCCGCATCCGGGCCCGCCTCTGACCCCTGTGACAAGACCGCCACCGAATCCGGACAGGACGGCTCCTCGGCACACCTGTTCGGACGCCGGAAACCCCTGGCCGCCGACGTGCGGGCCAGGGGTCACGGGACGGGTCGCACCGGCTGTGTAACGGGTGGTCCCGGCAGCGTGCCCGAACAGGCCGCCGTCGCGCGCGGTCCCGACGCGGCGCGGCGCGTCCGCGGACCCCGGCGCGGCGCCTCTGCGCACCACGGCGCGCACGTCCGCGGGCCACAGTGCCGTGCCCCGGCGCCTCTGCGGACCACGGCCGGTACGCCCTCGGAGCGCGGCGCGGCACCCCTCCGCGCGGCGCGGCCCGGCACGTCCGCGCACCACGGCGCGGCCCGGCACGCCCGCGGACCGCGACACGTCACCCGGCGGCGGCCCCGTCGCAGGCCTGCCCGCGCAGCGCCCTGCTCAGGTCGTCCCGCGCCTCCAGCACCAGCCGGCGCAGCGCGGGCGCGGCGTCCTCGTGGGCCGCCAGCCACGCGTCCGTGGCCGCCAGCGTCTCCGGCGAGTCCTGGAGGCCGGGGAACAGCCCCCGCACCACGTCCATGCCGATCTGGATCGACCGCTCGCTCCACACCCGCTCGATCGCCGCGAAGTACTTCTCCGCGTACGGCGCGGTCAGCTCCCGCTGCGACGGCTGCGCGAAGCCCGCGATCGTCGCCTCGACGAGGGCGTTGGACAGCGCGTCCGACTCCACCACCTGCGCCCACGCCTGCGCCTTCACCGCCGCCGAGGGCCGGGCGGCCAGGCACCGCACCTGGTGGCGCTTGCCGGACGCGGTGTCGTCCCGGGCCAGCTCCGCGGCGAGCACCGTCTCGTCCGCCGCGCCGTGCGCCGCCAGCGGCTCCAGGAACGCCCAGCGCAGCTCCTGGTCCACCTCCAGGCCGTCGATCTTCTCGGTGCCGTCCAGCAGCCCGCGCAGCAGCGCGAGGTCCGCCTCGCCGGCGGCCACCGCCGCGAAGAAGCGCGCCCACGCCAGCTGGGGCTCACTGCCCGGGGCCGCCGCCCGCAGCTCCCGCAGCGCGCCCTCGGCCAGCAGCCGGCCGCCGGTCTCCCGCCAGGCGGGGACCGCGTAGTGGGTCAGCGCCGAGTCGGCCCAGGCGTGCAGCATCTGCAGCACGCCGATGTCCGACTCCCGCCCCGCGAACCGCAGCACCAGGCCGATGAAGTCCCGCGCGGGCAGCAGCGCGTCCCGCGTCATGTTCCACAGCGCCGACCAGCACAGCGCGCGGGCCAGCGGGTCGGTCAGGTCACCGAGCCCGTCCCGCAGCGTGGCCAGCGAGGTCGTGTCGAACCGGGTCTTGCAGTACGTCAGGTCGTCGTCGTTGACCAGCACCAGCTCCGGCGCCTGCTGCCCGGCCAGCTCCGCGACGACCGTCCGCGCACCGCCGACGTCCGCCTCGGCCCGCGCGTACCGCTCCAGCGCGCCGTCCCCGCCCCGCCGGTACAGACCGACCGCCACCCGGTGCGGACGCAGTTCGGGATGCGATTCAGCCGCATCCTGCACCACCGCCAGCTCGTCGATCCGCCCGTCGGTGGTGAGCAGCACCTGCGGGGTCAGCGCGTTGACCCCGGCCGTCTGGAGCCAGGACCGCGCCCACGCCGCCATGTCCCGCCCGCTGGTCTCCTCCAGCACCGACAGCAGGTCGCCGAGGCGCGTGTTGCCGTACGCGTGCCGCTTGAAGTAGCGCCGCGCGCCCTCCAGGAACGCGTCCTGACCGACGTACGCCACCAGCTGCTTGAGCACGGAGGCGCCCTTGGCGTACGTGATGCCGTCGAAGTTGAGCTTGGCGTCCTGCAGGTCGCGGATGTCGGCGGTGATCGGGTGCGTGGAGGGGAGCTGGTCGGCGCGGTACGCCCACGCCTTGCGGCGGTTGGCGAAGGTGATCCAGGCGTCCTTGAACCGGGTCGCGCCGACATTGGCGAAGGTGCCCATGAAGTCCGCGAAGGACTCCTTCAGCCACAGGTCGTCCCACCACTCCATGGTGACCAGGTCGCCGAACCACATGTGCGCCATCTCGTGCAGGATGACGTTGGCCCGGCCCTCGTACGACGCCCGCGTCACCTTGCCCCGGAAGATGAACTCCTCCCGGAAGGTCACCATCCCCGGGTTCTCCATCGCGCCCAGGTTGTACTCGGGCACGAACGCCTGGTCGTACTTGCCGAACGGGTACGGGTAGTCGAAGTGGTCGTGGAAGAAGTCCAGGCCCTGCTTGGTCACCAGGAACACGTCGTCGGCGTCGAAGTGCGGGGCCAGACCCTTGCGGCACATCGCGCCGAGCGGGATCTCCAGCCGCGTGCCGTCCTCGAGGACCCGCTCGTAGGAGTCGGTCACATAGTGGTACGGGCCGGCCACCACGCACGTGATGTACGTCGAGATCGGCTTGGTCTCCGCGAACCGCCACACCCCGTCCGCGAGTTCGCCGGCCCCGTTGCTCCACACCGTCCAGCCCTCGGGCGCGCGCACCTCGAAGCGGTACGGCGCCTTGAGGTCGGGCTGCTCGAAATTGGCGAAGACCCGACGGGAGTCGGCCGGCTCGTACTGGGTGTACAGGTACACCTCGCCGTCCTCGGGGTCGACGAAGCGGTGCAGGCCCTCGCCGGTGCGGGAGTAGGCGCACTGCGCGTCGACGACGAGTTCGTTCTCGGCGGCCAGGTCCTCCAGCAGGATCCGCGAGCCGTCGAAGACCTGGCCGGGGTCGAGGTCGCGCCCGTTCAGGGACAGGGCCGTCACGCTCGGCGCGATCAGGTCCGCGAAGCTGCTCGCGCCCGGTTCGGCGCAGCGGAACCGGACGGTGGTGACGGAGCGGAAGGTGCGCGGCTCCCCGCCGCCGTGCCCGCCGACCGCCGAACGCAGGTCCAGGGACACCTCGTACCCGTCGACGGACAGCAGGGCTGCCCGCTCCCGGGCCTCGTCACGGGTCAGATTCTCACCGGGCACGGACGGACTCCTCATGCGTCGTCGACATGGATGAACAGGACCGATCCTGCCATGCGCCCCTGACGCGGGTCGCCCGGGAATGGCGGGGGCCGCTCACGTTGTTCCCCCGGACGAAACTTCCCCCTCCTGAGGAGCGACATGTCGGACAAGTCTCCCGCCACGCCCGTCGACTTCTGGTTCGACCCGTTGTGTCCCTGGGCCTGGATGACCTCCCGCTGGGTGCGTGAGGTGGAGAAGGTACGGGACATCGAGGTCCGCTGGCACCTGATGAGCCTCGCGGTCCTCAACGAGGACAAGCTCGACGAGCTCCCCGCCGAGTACCGCGAGATGCTGGAGGTCAAGGCCTGGGGACCGGTCCGGGTGGTCATCGCGGCCCAGCAGGAGCACGGCGCCGAGGTGCTCGGCGACCTCTACACCGCGCTCGGCACCCGCATCCACAACCAGGGCGAGGGCCCGGGGAAGGAGACGGTCGCCGCCGCCCTGAAGGACGTCGGCCTGCCCGAGTCCCTCATGGAGCACTGGGACTCCACCCCGTACGAGCCCGAGCTGCGCGCCTCCCACAAGGAGGGCATCGAGAAGGTCGGCCAGGAGGTCGGCACCCCGGTCATCGCGGTCCCCGGCTCCGACGGTGAGGAGATCGCCTTCTTCGGCCCGGTCGTCACCCCGGCACCCCGGGGCGAAGAGGCCGCCCGCCTGTGGGACGGCACCCTCGCGGTGGCCTCCGTCCCCGGCTTCTACGAGATCAAGCGCTCCCGGACGAAGGGGCCGGACTTCAGCAACCTGTGACGGTCACTCGATCACGGGCAGCTTGATGGGCGGGGTGAAGGGCTTCTTGTCCCAGCCCGTACGCAGGTTGCGGCACTGCTTTCCGGTGTCCGGGTCCAGCACGTTCACGCAGAGCCGGAACTCGCTCACGCTCACGCGGCCCAGTCGCTCCTTGAGCGCGTCCTCCTCCGCCTCGCCGAGTCGGCGGTGCGGCTGTTCCGAGTCGCAGGTCCAGCAGAACTCCATGGTTGTCCTGTGTGTCGCCATTGCGTAACCATGACCCGGACCGCCGCATACGGGAAGCCCCCGCGAGTCACGTCCTCGCGGGGGCTCGCCTCTTTCCTCCTGCCGGGTGAACGGTGAGAAGGCGATCATGAGGTGGAGTGTTCATTGCGGCACCCTTGCGACGGCACGCCGGCGACGGAAAGAGCCGTCCGTGAGCCCCCCGGTACGCGGAACGGCCCCCGCGCCTTCCCGCGAGGGCCGTCGCGGCGCACGTCAGCCGCGTGCGCGCGCCCGCTGCCAGGCGTATCCCCCGGCCGCCAGGAGCAGCGTCATCGCGCCCGTCGAGTACAGCTGCACCCGCGTGTCCGGCTCCCGGGCCATGAGGACGAAGACCGCCGCCATGCCGATCAGCGCCAGCCGGGTCAGCCAGGGGAACGCCCACATCCGCACCCTCAGCCGCTCCGGCGCCTCGCGCTCCAGCCGGCGGCGCAGCCGCAGCTGGGAGACGGCGATGAAGATCCAGACCACCAGGATCACCGCTCCGACGGTGTTCAGCAGCCAGGCGAAGACGTCGTCCGGCCGCCAGTGGCTCAGCAGCACGCACAGGAAGCCGAAGGCCGAGGAGGCCAGTACGGCGATCCGCGGCACCCCGCCCGACACCCGGCCGAGCGCCTTCGGGCCCTGCCCGCGCTCCACCAGCGAGTAGCCGATGCGCGAGGCGCCGTAGATGTTGGCGTTCATCGCGGACAGCAGCGCGACCAGGATCACGACGTCCATCAGCCGGCCGGCGCCCGGGATGCCGAGCCGGTCCAGGGCGGCGACGTACGGGCCGTCCCCGACCACCGCCGGGGAGTCCCACGGGACCAGGGTGACGACGACCGCCATCGAGCCGACGTAGAACAGCGCGATCCGCCACATCGCCGTACGGACCGCGCCCGCCACGCCGTTGACCGGGTCCTGCGACTCGGCCGCCGCGATGGTCACCGTCTCCAGGCCGCCGTAGGCGAAGACGGAGGCGAGCAGGCCGATCACCAGGCCCTCGCCGCCGTTGGGGAGGAAGTCGGTGAGGTGGGAGGCGCCGGGGGAGTCCGCACCCGGCAGCACACCGGCGATCGCCAGCACGCCGAGCACCAGGAACAGGGAGATCGCACCGACCTTGAGGGCCGCGAACCAGAACTCGAACTCGCCGAAGTTCTTCACCGCCGCCAGGTTCGTCCCGCAGAAGACCACCATGAACAGCGCCACCCACGCCCACGCGGGCGTGCCCGGCAGCCAGCCGGTGACGATCCTCGCGGCCCCGATGCCCTCCAGGCCGACCGCCGTGCACAGCAGCACCCAGAACGACCAGCCGGCGGTGAACCCCGCCCAGGGGCCGATCGCCCGCTCGGCGTGCGCCGAGAAGGAGCCCGACGACGGGTACGCGGCGGACATCTCGCCCAGCATCCGCATCACCAGCATCACCAGGAGGCCGGAGAGGGCGTAGGCGACGACGACGGACGGACCGGCGGCGGCGATGGCCTCCCCGGAGCCGACGAACAGCCCGGCGCCGATCACCCCGCCGAGGGCGATCATCGACAGATGGCGCTGCTTCAGGCCGTGCGCGAGGGAGACGCCGTCCACCTCGGAAGACGTCTCGACGGTGGTGCGGGACATGGGGCGACTCGTCCAATGCGGGAGAGGGCAAAAACGGCGCCCAGTGTGGTCGGCCTCCCCGCGTGCGCGAAGGGGCCGACCAGCATGTGGACATGTCCTGTGCGGAGAGTGACAGTCCGCTCTCCGGGGCGTCCGGCAGCCGTCGTCGCCCGGTGGCCGTGTGCGGTGCGCGCTGTCCCCTGACCGGCGGACGAGACGGCGCCCGCGCGCCCGCCCGGCCCGTTTGGTGGATCCCCACAGCCGCTGTTCCCGGACGGCGTGTTGGCGAAACCACGTCACCTCAGTGACCGGTGTCACCTCGCGTCCCTCGACTCCCCGCCCTTTGTCCGGAGCCCACCAAGTCCGCGGCGACGCCTTTGTCGACCGCTGACGGTGATCGACACGTGGACACCGGTATAGCGTCGCGGTGTCCCCAACTGCCCTCACCCCGCGGAGACCCCATGAGCACCGCCACCGTCACGTCCGCCCGATCCGGACAGGTCCTCGCGGACCTCATCCCGGCCTCCCGTGTCCGGGGTGCCGCGCTCGTGCTCGGCGGCGCAGCGCTCACCGGCCTCGCCGCCCAGATCGCGGTGCCCGTTCCCGGCTCCCCGGTGCCGGTGACCGGCCAGACCTTCGCGGCGCTCCTGGTCGGCACCGCCCTCGGCGCCCGCCGCGGCTTCGCCTCCCTGGCGGTGTACGCGCTGGTGGGTGCGGCCGGCGTGCCGTGGTTCGCGGAGGGCAAGTCGGGCCTGGGCATGCCGTCCTTCGGCTACGTCCTCGGCATGCTGCTGGCCTCCGTCGTCGTGGGCGCGCTCGCCCGTCGCGGCGCCGACCGCTCCGTCTGGCGCACGGCGGGCACCATGGTGCTCGGCTCGGCGGTCATCTACGCCGTCGGCGTGCCCTACCTGGCCCTCGCCACCGGCATGTCCGCCCCCGCCGCGATCGCGGCCGGCCTCACTCCGTTCCTCGTCGGCGACGCCCTGAAGGCGGCCCTGGCGATGGGCGTGCTGCCGACGGCCTGGAAGTTCGTCGACAAGCGGTGACCGCACGGTCCGTGGGAAAGAGGCTCGCCGGTCGCATCGACGGCGAGCCTCTTCGCGTGGTGCCGCCGGCCCCGCCGGGTCTCGGGCCGCCGCCGGGACGACCACCACAGCGCGGTCGCGCCGGCCGCGGGCATCGAGGCGACGGCCGCTCCCGGCACCGCGAACTGTTCGGTGGCCCGGGCGGTTCGTCCGTCCCCCGGGCCGGCCGGTCGTCGGTACCGAGGGCAGCGGGGCGGCCGGGGTGTCGGGCGAGGTGCCGGTGGCTGTCGTGGCTCGACCGGGTGCGAGTGCGATCCGCGGGGTCTCCTCTGCGCCGGGAGAGCTGCGCTCCGCAGAGGTCTGCGAGCCGGTCCGGCGAAACGGAGGCGAACGGATTGCGGAACCTTTGGTTCTCCATCTTTGCCCGGGCTTCTCCAGGGTTGCGCAGCCCTGCTCACGTTCTCGTCGGCCGACCCCACGCGCCTGCCCGCCTGCCCCCGTGTCACACTCGGACCATGCGCGTGTATCTCGGCTCGGACCATGCGGGCTACGAACTCAAGAACCACCTCGTCCAGTGGCTCGAGGCGGCGGGCCACGAGCCCGTCGACTGCGGCCCGCACATCTACGACGCCCAGGACGACTACCCGCCCTTCTGCCTCCGCGCCGCCGAGCGGACCGCCGCGGAGGAGGGCGCCCTCGGCATCGTGATCGGCGGCTCCGGCAACGGCGAGCAGATCGCCGCGAACAAGGTCGAGGGCGTACGGGCGGCCCTGGCGTGGAGCGAGGAGACGGCGGCACTGGGCCGCCAGCACAACAACGCCAACGTGATCGCGGTGGGCGCGCGCATGCACACCCAGGACGAGGCGACGAAGTTCGTCGAGACCTTCCTGAGCACCCCGTTCTCCGGTGACGAGCGCCACACCCGCCGGATCGACATGCTCGCCGCCTACGAGACGACGGGCGACCTTCCGCCCATCCCCCCGCACCACCCGCAGCGGTAACGCCGTCAGGGCCCTCCTCCCGACGCACGGGCTCGGGGGGAGGGCGCCCTCTCCGCGGCGCACACCACCGGGTCCGCTCGCCGAGGTGCCGACGGAGCCCGGGAGACGCGGTCCCCGCCGGAGTCCGGCGCGGAGCCCCCGGAACGAGCCGGGCCGCCGCCCGGGCCGGGCGGGCGGTGGGCACGAGCTTGGAAGGACACCCCCGTGCCGGAAGGCCACACCATCCACCGGCTGGCCGCGGACTACGCCGCCGCCTTCGCCGCCGGCGCCCCCCTCCGCGTCACCAGCCCCCAGGGCAAGTTCGCCGACGCCGCCGCCCTCCTCGACCGCACGCCGCTGCGCACCACCGACGCCCACGGAAAGCACCTGTTCCTCGGCTTCGGTGACACCGAGCCCGCCGAGTGGGTCCACATCCACCTCGGCCTCTTCGGCAAGGTCGTCTTCGGCCCGGCCCCGGCGCCACCGCCCACGGACACCGTCCGACTTCGCCTCGCCGACGCCACGTCCTACGTCGACCTGCGCGGCCCCACCACCTGCGCCCTGATCACGGACGGCGAGAAGCAGGCGGTCCACGACCGCCTCGGCCCCGACCCGCTCCGCCCGGACGCCGACCCGTCCCTCGCGTACCGCAGGATCGGCCGCAGCCGCACGACGATCGCCGCCCTCCTCATGGACCAGAAGGTCATCGCGGGCGTGGGGAACGTCTACCGCGCCGAGGTCCTCTTCCGGCACCGGATCGACCCGTACCGCGCGGGCCGGGACCTCACCCCGGCCGAGTGGGACTCCCTCTGGGCCGACCTGGTCGCGCTGATGCGCGAAGGCGTGCGCAACAACCGCATCGACACCGTCCGCCCGGAACACACCCCGGAAGCGATGGGGCGTCCGCCGCGCGTCGACGACCACGGCGGCGAGGTGTACGTCTACCGCAGGGCCCACCTGCCCTGCCACATCTGCGGCGGCGAGATCCGCACCGCAGACCTCGCCGCCCGCAACCTCTTCTGGTGCCCCGGCTGCCAGCGCCGCTGAGGCTCAGAAGCCGTGCGGCAGCCACGGCGCCGGATCGCTCCCGAAGGCCAGGGACGCCTCCGCCAGCGAGCCCCGCCGCAGCTCGTCCACCCGACCGGCCGCCGCGAGCGCCGTGAGGCTCACACCGCCCAGATAGGCGGCGCCCAACTCCCGCACCGACAGGGCGAGATCGGCCGGGTCGTCGGTACGCTCGCAGGACGCGCCCTTGGCGTCCCCGCTCAGCCGCCAACGTCCCGCGTTCCAGGGGCAGAAGGCGTCCTCCACCTCGAACACGACGTCCACCGGCGCCCGGTACGTCCGCGCCTGGAGCGCCGCCCCGACATCGACCAGCCGTACGTACAGCGCGTCCTGTGTCTCCGGTCGGCACCGGCGGATGTCCGACACCATGTACTGCCACGCCTCGTCGACCGGCCGGCCGCGCGCCACCAGCGTCGACGTCAGGTCGATGCCGAACAGGAACCGCCACAGCGCCGCCTCGGCCGCCGGGTCCAGCGCGGCCAGGGCGCTCAGGACCACCGACCCCTCGTGCCCCGCCGGACCGTGGTCCCCCTTCACCCGGAACCACGCGTACCCGACGGTCTCGCCGTCCCGTTCGGCGACGACGCCCTGCAACGGCGACGCCCCGCCCCGGCTGCCCGCCGGGTCCAGCGTCCCCAGCCGCTCCCAGCCCGGCTGCCGCGCGAGCATCCCCGGCCGGCCCGGCACGAGCCGGGCGTACACCGCCTCGCACCGGTCGAGCACGTCGGCGGGGGCCGCGTACCGCACCCGTACGCCGTCCGTGCCGGGCGGGACAGACAGACGCGTACGACTCGTGTCGATCTCGGCGTTCAGCTGGAAGGTGGCCGCCCCGTACCCGAACCGGCCGTAGATCGCCGGCTCGGAGGCGGTGAGCACCGCCAGCGGCTCGCCCCAGGACCGGACGTCGTCCAGTTGGCGGCGCATCATCGTCCTCAGCACGCCGCGCCGCCGGTGCGTGGCGGCCACACTGACGCCCGTGATGCCCGCGGCCGGCACGGAGTCACCGCCGGGGACGGTCAGCCGGAAAGAGAACGCGCCCGCCGTCCCCACGCACTCGTCGCCGGCCCAGGCCCCCAGGGAACGGTCGTGCTCGGTGAGCGAGTTCCACAGCTCGCGTTCCTCGTCCGCCTCCTCGGCACCGCCGAACGCGCGGCTCAGGTTCGCGTACCACTTGCCCCATTCATCCGGCTGTAGCACTCGAAGCTCGACTACGGGGTCCACCTGTTCGATCGCCATGGCTCATGCCTACCAGGGCCGCACAGGACGGGCGAGGCAATTTCTCCCGTGCGGCCCCACGACGGCGTCCGGTGAAGTTGACTGTGAAGTCGGCCCCGACAAGGGGACAACCAGGACCTCCCGTGCCAAGTGGCCGGTCCGATGGATAAGGTCCCGAACTAATGGCAGCAGGACGAGAGCGGCGCGCGGAGGCCGGCACGTTCACGGCCCGGTTGAAGAAGCAGTGGCACCGGGCCCGCGTCGGCATGCGCCGGTCCGCCGTCGACTACTTCCGCGGGGACGGCTCCGACTGGGTCGCGTTCGCCGGACTGCTTTTCACCGTCCCGTTGATCGCGGCCGGGACGCTCACCAACTCCGTGTGGTGCGCGCCCGCCGCTCTGGTCCTCCCGATCGTCGCCGGCGGCCTGCTGCTGCGCCCGGCGAGCCTGCTCGGCCTGTACGCCGCCGCGGCGACCGCGCTGATCGTGGAGTCGGTGTGGCTCGGCCCCTACACCGAGGGCGCGGCCCGCGTCACACCCGGTGTGGTCCTCACCGTCGCCGCCTGCGGCTTCTTCGGGCTGCTCGTCGCCCAGTTCCGCAGCCGGGTGGGCGTGCCCTGGCGGCGCGGCGGCACCATGCTGTTCGACCTGCGCGAACGCATCCGGGTGCAGAGCAAGCTGCCGGAACTCCCCGACGGCTGGCACCGCGAGATGGCCCTGCGTCCGGCGGGCGGACAGTCCTTCTCGGGCGACTTCGTGGTCGCGGCCCGCACCAACGGCGGGCGCACCCTGGAGGTCGTACTCACCGACGTCTCCGGCAAGGGCATGGACGCCGCCTCGCGCGCCCTGCTGTTGTCGGGCGCCTTCGGCGGCCTCCTCGGCAGTCTCCCGCCGCACGCCTTCCTGCCGGCCGCCAACGGCTACCTGCTGCGCCAGGACTGGGACGAGGGCTTCGCCACCTCCATCCACCTGGTGCTCGACCTGGACTCAGGCGACTACGAGCTCTACTCCGCCGGGCACCCGCCGGGCCTCCAGCTCAGCGCGGGCAGCGGACGCTGGGAGGAGAAGGCGGCCGACGGCCCGCTGCTCGGTGTGTACGACGGCGCCCAGTTCGACTCGGTGAAGGGCTCGCTGCGCCCCGGGGACGTGCTGATGCTGTTCACGGACGGCCTGGTGGAGACCTCCGACCGGGACATCGTGGAGGGCATCGACCGTCTCACCGGCGAGGCCGACCGCTACGTCGTCGGCGGCTTCCACGGAGCCGCCTGGCACCTCATCGAGGCGGTCGCCAAGGACGTCAACGACGACCGGGCCCTGTTGCTCATATGCCGGGAGGGCCCGACCTCCGCGGCGGCCCGCTGACCCGTGCACACTGGGCGGATGACCGGGACGACACCGCTGCCCCTGGCCGAGATCGAGGCCACCGCCCGCGCCGCGCACACCGGCCGGACCGACAAGGCGGGCCGGCCCTACGCCGAACACCTCCGGGCCGTCGCCGAGGGGGTACGGGCCCGCGGCGGCGACGAGGAGCAGATCGCGGCGGCCTGGCTGCACGACGCCGTCGAGGACGACGGACTGTCGCAGCGCTGGCTGGAGGAGGCCGCGCTGACCCGGCGGACCAAGGACATCGTCCTCGCGGTCACCAGACGGTCCGGGGAGTCCCCCGAGACGTACGCGGCCCGGATCCTCGCCACGCCCGGCGCGCTGCTGGTGAAGGAGGCGGACCTGGCGCACAACGCCGACCCGGCCCGTCTGGCCGTACCGGACGGGCCGACCCGCACACGGCTGACCGAGAAGTACGCGCGGATGCGCGCGCTCCTCGGTCTCGAGGCGGGGGAGGGCGATTCCTAGACGGAGACCTTCTCGCGGGTCCCCTTCCTCTCCTGCCGCTCGCGTACGCGGGCCGCTTCCGCGGCGTCCCGCTTGAACGCCCACTCCATCCTCGGCTCCATCACGAACCGGAACACCCGCCGTACGGGGGCGGTGCACAGCAGCGTCACCACGACCGCCGCCAGGACGCTCACGGCGATCTCGCCGAGCGGCCGATGCAGCACGGGGTGCTCGAACCAGCCCCGGTAGTCGCCGGCCTTCACCACGAAGCCGTGCAGCAGATAGCCGTAGAGCGTGCCCGCGCCGAGCGCCGTGAACCACGTGCGACGGCCCGGCACCCAGGCGAAGAAGCAGGCGGTCAGCAGCAGCGAGCAGCCGAACATCGCGAGCACCATGACCGGACCGGCCCACCACGGCGCGCCCAGCTCCTGCGCGGCGTCACGGTGGTAGAACCACGCGGTGTTCATCCGCGGCACCGCCCACCAGCCGAAGGCCAGCGCCACCACGAACACCGGCGCCGCCGCGATCCGCACCGACCGGCGGCGCACCAGGTGGAAGTGGTCCGGCCGCATGCACAGACCGAGCACGAAGTACGGCAGGAACTGCAGCACGCGCTGCAGGTCGAGGTCGTCGCCGATGGCGGGGGTGGCACTGGCCAGCATGGCGATGCCGAGGGCCAGCGGCAGCGGGTGCCGTACCGCGTTCCAGATCGGCGTGGTCAGCCGCCACACGAACAGCGCGACCAGGAACCAGGTCAGGTACCAGGGGTCGAGCAGGCTGATCTTCTGCTCCGGGGCGTCGTCGACGACCCGCCGGAACAGGGGGTAGGCGGTCTCGAACACGATGTACGGCACGGCGACGCCGGTGATCAGCCGGCGCAGCCGGTCGGGCCGCATGTCGAAGCTGCGCGAGAAGAAGCCGGAGATGATGATGAAGGCCGGCATGTGGAACGAGTACACGACCGTGTACGCCGCCTCCAGGACCCGGCTGTCGCCCTTGAGGGGCTCCCACGCGTGTCCGACCGCCACCAGCACGATCGCCAGGTACTTGGCGTTGTCGAAGAACGCGTCGCGCTGTCTGCCGGACGGCGCCGACCGGTCGCCGCGCAGGCTCTCCGTGTTCGGGCTCGGCACTTTGGACGCCGACTCCGTGCTCGGCGCTCCGGGCGTCGGCGACTGCGCCGGGGGGAGCGGCGTTCTGCGGTTGCCGTACGGTTGCTGCGAGTTCGTCACTGACCCTCCCGACGGGGGCCCGGGGAGTCGACCGGTGAGCTCGCTGCGCTTGCGGGGGACGAGGCAGCGTGGAACATCTGAGGCACCCTAGCGTTGTCCGCGGGATTTCGTAAAACACCCGAGGTCGTACCCGGTATTCGGTTCGGGTGCTCCGGATCGGGGGAATTTCGCGACGTGAGCGGCGTGATGGCCAACACGATCCGTGGAGAGGGGATTTGGACGTCACGCAGGACGTATTTGTCGTGATTGGTCCTGACTGGACCGTGCGCGGGGTCGGCAGGTGGCTCCGGTGACATGTCCAGATTCCATATGCATTTCCCGCATTGTCCGAAGGGGTGTCGGGGTGCTCGTGGCGGCAATTCGGATCAGTCGCGAACGCATTGTGCGGAGGCGGAAACGATCCGGATGAATTCCTGGGCGGGTGTTCTTTCGAATTGCCGTGCGGCATGGCGTGGTTGGCCCGTGCGGACGGCCGCGTGCGGGCGGGCCCGGTCGCACCGGGACGGATGATGCGTCAGCCGCCGCATACGGCGGCCGTGTTGGTGGCACGATGGTTCTGGCGGGGTGCGCGAGGTCGCGTCGCCCGGGCCGGGGAAGCGGAACCGACCGAGGGTGTGATCAGTTGTGGCCATTTCACTGTCTGTGGTGCTGCTGTTGGCGATCATCCTGGTGGTGTTGATGAGAAGCGGCTCCATCAAGGCGGGGCCGGCGCTCGTCGCCATCCTCTTCGGCTTCTTCCTCGCCTCCACCGGCATGGCCGACGACATCCAGCGGTTCCTGAACTCGATAGCCGAGACGATCAACTCCATCAGCTTCTGACCCCGCCCGCCCCCGCGGAAACGATCCGGCCCGGCCCGGGAGCCACTCCCCGGCCCGTCCGCCCCGGCCGCCCGGCCTCCTCTTCCCTCCGCGAGCCCGTAGGTGGTCGAGGAGCGGAACCGGCCGGGCGGGGCCCGGGAGACGATCAGGGCCAGGTCGGAGGAGCGATCCTCCGACCTGGCCCTGGGCCGTACAGAGCGGGCGACGGGAATCGAACCCGCGTAGCTAGTTTGGAAGACTAGGGCTCTACCATTGAGCTACGCCCGCACGGAGCGCGCCGCGCGTCGGTGGCCGCGGCACTGACAGGCATCGTAGCGGGTCGTACGCCCTCGTCGCACACCCCGTTTCCGTCCCGCCCCCCGCGCCCGCGAAACGCGGCGGCCGTTTCGCCCGGGTGCATGTACCCTACGTGTCGCACCAGACGGGGTGTGGCGCAGCTTGGTAGCGCGTCCGCTTTGGGAGCGGAAGGCCGTGGGTTCAAATCCCGCCACCCCGACCAGCCACCTGCCTCATGCAGCGATGATCGCCTTTTGGGTGCCGTAGCCACTGCCGTTACTATGCAAACTGCGCGCCCTGTGTGTCTCTGAAGTCCTCCGGGCGGCGAATCGGCCGGGCCTCTCTGGTCCGGCAGAACCCGAGAAGTCAGCCACAAGGAGACCGAACCGTGAAGAGCGCCGTGGAGACCCTGAACCCGACCCGGGTTCGGCTCACTGTCGAGGTGCCCTTCGAGGAGCTCAAGGACAGCCTCGACGCGGCGTACAAGAAGATCAACCAGCAGGTCACGGTGAAGGGCTTCCGCAAGGGCAAGGTCCCGGCCCGGGTCATCGACCAGCGCTTCGGCCGCGGTGCGGTGCTGGAGGAGGCCGTCAACGACGCCCTCCCGAAGTTCTACACCGACGCGGTCAACGAGGCCGAGCTGAGCCCGCTGGGCCAGCCCGAGGTCGACATCACGGAGCTGAAGGACGGCGAGACGCTGAACTTCACCGCCGAGGTCGACATCCGCCCGGCCATCGAGATCCCGGACTACTCCGGCATCGAGGTCGAGGTCGACGCCGTCGAGGTCACCGACGAGGACGTCGAGAAGTCGGTCGAGCAGCTCCGCGAGCGCTTCGCCTCCACCTCCCCGGTGGAGCGTGCAGCCGAGGACGGCGACGTCGTCACCCTCGACCTGGAGGCCAAGGTCGACGGCGAGGTCCTCGAGGACGGTGTCGCGAACGGCGTGTCGTACACCGTCGGCTCCGGCGAGCTGCTGGACGGCATCGACGACGCCGTGAAGGGCCTGGAGGCCGGTGGCGAGGCCACCTTCACCTCCGAGCTCAAGGGCGGCTCGGCGGCCGGCAAGGAGGCCGAGGTCACCGTCAAGGTGTCCCAGGTCGCCGCCCGTGAGCTGCCGGAGCTGGACGACGAGTTCGCCCAGCTCGCGTCCGAGTTCGACACCCTCGAGGAGCTGAAGGCGGACAGCCGCAAGCGCCTGGAGAACATGAAGCAGTACGACCAGGCCACGCAGGCCCAGGAGCGCGTCCTGGAGAAGCTGCTCGAGCTGGTCGAGGTCCCGGTCCCCGAGAAGCTGCTCGAGGACGAGATCAACACCCGCAAGCACAACCTCGAGCACCACCAGCTCGGCCAGATGGGCCTCGACCTCGCGAAGTACCTGGAGATCCAGGGCAAGACCGAGGAGGAGTTCGAGGCCGAGACCCGCGAGGCCGCGGTCAAGGGCATCAAGACCCAGTTCGTGCTCGACGAGCTCGTCAAGCAGGAGAAGCTGAACGTCAACCAGGAGGAGCTCACCGAGCACCTCATGCGGCGCGCCTCCTCCTCCGGAATGTCCCCCGACCAGTTCGCCCAGGCCGTCGTCGAGCAGGGCCAGGTCCCGCTCCTCGTCGGCGAGGTCGCCCGCGGCAAGGCCCTGGCCTCCGTGGTCGAGAAGGCCACGGTCAAGGACACCAACGGCGAGATCGTCGACCTCGAGGACGAGGCCGAGGACGAGGCCGCCGAGTCGGCCGAGACCACCGGGGCCGCGGCCGAGGAGAAGACCGAGGGCTGACCCTCGCGTCACACCTGACCGGCGTACGGAGGGCCCCGGCGATCACGCCGGGGCCCTTCGGCGTACGGCGGGACGGCGTTCCCGGGAGCGCGGGGCGGCACCGGTGTGCGGCTCCGCCGCGTGGGTGCGCGGCCGCCCACGGGCCGCGGCCGCCCGTAAACCGGACAGGCGCCCCTCTACGCCCCCGGCGAACACCCCCGTTACCGGGATTCTCCGGCGGAGCCACCGCGTTAGGGTCCATGAATAACGGGGAGCCAGGAAACCACGGCGGAACCGCCGGGGCCCCCGCAGGGATACGTGAGACGGCCCGGCGCCGTCGCAAGACGAGCAGGTGGATACGTGACGAATCTGATGCCCTCCGCCGCCGGCGAGCCCTCCATCGGTGGTGGCCTCGGCGACCAGGTCTACAACCGGCTGCTCGGCGAGCGGATCATCTTCCTCGGCCAGCCGGTCGACGACGACATTGCCAACAAGATCACCGCACAGCTGCTGCTCCTTGCCTCCGACCCGGACAAGGACATCTACCTGTACATCAACAGCCCCGGCGGCTCCATCACGGCCGGCATGGCGATCTACGACACCATGCAGTACATCAAGAACGACGTGGTGACGATCGCCATGGGCCTGGCGGCCTCCATGGGCCAGTTCCTGCTGAGCGCCGGCACCCCCGGCAAGCGCTTCGCGCTGCCGAACGCCGAGATCCTGATCCACCAGCCGTCCGCCGGTCTCGCCGGCTCGGCCTCGGACATCAAGATCCACGCCGAGCGTCTGCTGCACACCAAGAAGCGCATGGCCGAGCTGACGTCCCAGCACACCGGCCAGTCGGTCGAGCAGATCACCCGCGACTCCGACCGCGACCGCTGGTTCGACGCCTTCGAGGCCAAGGAGTACGGCCTCATCGACGACGTGATCGCCACGGCCGCCGGCATGCCGGGCGGCGGCGGTACCGGGGCCTGAGCGGCCTCACGGGGCCCTCACGGCCCCGTGGACGCCCCCGGGCCCCGGGGGCCCGGAAAGCAAGCCCCAGCAGCCCCAGCCGACCGCCTCAGCCCCTTTCAGGAGACACCGTGAACAGCTTCCCCGGCAGCGGCCTGCACGACCGCACGCCCGCCGCCTCCGAGGGCCGGTACACCGGCCCCTCGGCCGAGTCCCGCTACGTCATCCCGCGCTTCGTCGAGCGCACCTCCCAGGGCATCCGCGAGTACGACCCGTACGCGAAGCTCTTCGAGGAGCGAGTGATCTTCCTCGGCGTCCAGATCGACGACGCCTCGGCCAACGACGTCATGGCGCAGCTGCTGTGCCTGGAGTCGATGGACCCCGACCGGGACATCTCGGTCTACATCAACAGCCCCGGCGGCTCCTTCACCGCGCTCACGGCGATCTACGACACGATGCAGTACGTGAAGCCGGACGTCCAGACGGTCTGCATGGGACAGGCGGCCTCCGCCGCCGCCGTCCTGCTGGCCGCCGGCACGCCCGGCAAGCGCATGGCGCTGCCGAACGCGCGCGTGCTGATCCACCAGCCGTACAGCGAGACCGGCCGCGGTCAGGTCTCCGACCTGGAGATCGCCGCCAACGAGATCCTCCGGATGCGTACGCAGCTCGAGGACATGCTGGCCAAGCACTCCACCCGGCCGATCGAGAAGATCCGCGAGGACATCGAGCGTGACAAGATCCTCACGGCCGAGGACGCGCTGGAGTACGGCCTGATCGACCAGATCATCACCACCCGGAAGATGGACAACGCCAGCCTGCGCTGACGCGGGACGGGAAGTGGCGTCTGCCGCCCCTTGGCACGGTTTGGCACGGTCCACGTCAAAGTGAACCGTGCCAAGGGGGGCCCGAACGGGGGGCTCGGCAAGGTACCGTCGGACATAAGGCAGCACCAGGAGCCGCCGGACGCCCGCGTCCGCGTCTCCCAGGCGAAGGGGAAGCACACCGTGGCACGCATCGGTGACGGCGGCGATCTGCTCAAGTGCTCGTTCTGCGGCAAGAGCCAGAAGCAGGTCAAGAAGCTCATCGCAGGGCCCGGTGTGTACATCTGCGACGAGTGCATCGATCTCTGCAACGAGATCATCGAGGAGGAACTCGCCGAGACCAGCGAGGTCCGCTGGGAGGAGTTGCCCAAGCCCCGCGAGATCTACGAGTTCCTCGAGGGGTACGTGGTGGGGCAGGAGGCGGCCAAGAAGGCCCTCTCCGTCGCCGTGTACAACCACTACAAGCGCGTCCAGGCCGGCGAGAACGGCGGCGCCCAGGGCCGTGACGACGCCATCGAGCTGGCGAAGTCCAACATCCTCCTGCTGGGCCCCACGGGCTCCGGCAAGACCCTGCTGGCCCAGACCCTCGCGCGCATGCTGAACGTCCCGTTCGCGATCGCCGACGCCACCGCGCTCACGGAGGCGGGGTACGTCGGCGAGGACGTCGAGAACATCCTGCTGAAGCTGATCCAGGCGGCCGACTACGACGTGAAGAAGGCCGAGACCGGGATCATCTACATCGACGAGATCGACAAGGTCGCCCGGAAGAGTGAGAACCCGTCGATCACCCGTGACGTCAGCGGTGAGGGCGTACAGCAGGCCCTGCTGAAGATCCTCGAGGGCACCACGGCCTCCGTCCCGCCGCAGGGCGGCCGCAAGCACCCTCACCAGGAGTTCATCCAGATCGACACGACGAACGTGCTGTTCATCGTGGGCGGCGCCTTCGCCGGACTGGAGAAGATCATCGAGGGCCGGGCGGGTGCCAAGGGCATCGGCTTCGGCGCGACGATCCGCTCCAAGCGGGAGAGGGAGTCCAAGGACCAGTTCGAGGAGGTCATGCCGGAGGACCTGGTCAAGTTCGGCATGATCCCCGAGTTCATCGGCCGGCTCCCGGTCATCACCAGCGTCCACAACCTCGACCGCGAGGCCCTGCTCCAGATCCTCGTCGAGCCGCGCAACGCGCTGGTGAAGCAGTACCAGCGCCTCTTCGAACTCGACGGCGTGGAGCTGGACTTCGAGCGCGAGGCGCTGGAGGCCATCGCCGACCAGGCCATCCTGCGCCAGACCGGCGCCCGCGGCCTGCGCGCCATCATGGAGGAGGTCCTCCAGGGCGTGATGTACGAGGTCCCGTCCCGCAAGGACGTCGCCCGTGTGGTCATCACCGCCGACGTGGTCCTCTCCAACGTCAACCCGACCCTGATCCCGCGCGACGCCCGCGGCCGGGGCTCCGGGGAGCAGAAGACGGCGTAGGCGCCCCGCACCGACGCGAAAGGGGCCCCGGCATCGGCCGGGGCCCCTTTCGCGTGTGCACGCGTCACGTCAGGCCTCGACGCGGACGTCCTTGCGGAACTTGGCGGTCAGCTCGGCGGCCTTCTCCAGGTCGGTGGCCCTGCCGGCCATGGCATCGGCCAGTTCGATGTTGATGATGACGCCCAGCGTGCTGTGGTCACCCCAGATGCACACCGGCACGCTGAACTCCGACGGTCCGACGGCGGTGTCCCCCGACCCGGGGTCGCTGTTCTTGATCTTCGTTTCCTGGCACTTCAGGACCGCGCCGTCCAGGTCGCTCGGCTTGTAGCTCTTCGGACTGCCGACGACCTCCCCCTCGTCCTCGGAGGCGTTCTTCCTCATCTCGGCGAACATGGCGTCGACGACCTTCTCCGGGTCGTCGATGTCGCCGTGGACCCCCATGAAGTTGATCATCTTCATGGCGAGCGGGTTGGACTCGTCCCCGGCCTGGTAGCCGGCGTTGACGTCCTTGGCGTCCTTGACGCCGTGCTTCTCGGCTTCCTTGACGTCGCTCTCGTCGAATCCGCCGCTGTCCGCGGCGTCGCCCTTCTTGTACTCGCCGCCGAGCACGGTCGCCGGCGTCGTCAGCTTGTGCGCCCCGTCGTCCTCCAGGCCGCCCGCGCCGCCGCCCCCGCCGATCACGAAGTACGCGCCCACGCCGATGGCCGCGACGACCGCGACCGCGCCGATGACGATTCCGGCCTTCCTGCCGCCGCCGTCCGGGGCGGGGGGCTGGGGCGGCATGCCGTACGGGGCCTGGCCGTAGGGGGGCTGCTGCGGCGGCTGGCCGGGCTGCTGCGGGTAGCCGTAACCGGGCTGTCCGGGCGGGGGAGCCTGTTGGGGGTGTCCGTAGCCGGGCTGCGGAGCCTGCGGCGGCTGGCCGTAGGGCCCCGGCTGGCCGTACGGCCCCGGCTGCTGGGGCTGTCCCCCGTACGGGCCCGGCTGGTTGTAGCTCATTGCGGAGTTCCCCCTCCAGATGTTTACGCGTCGCCGACATCCTGACCCAGGAGGGATGCGTTCAGGCCAGTGGGGGTCGCACCGTTACAAACGAAACGCGTTTCGGGACAGGCTCGTGACGCCTCTAAACTGGGCCCCGTGACCGAGAACGCTCAGCAGGAGCCACCAGCGCCCACGACCGAACTGCCGACCCAGTACGCGCCGGCCGATGTGGAGGGGCCGCTGTACGAGCGCTGGGTAGAGCGCGGTTACTTCGAGGCGGACGCGGGGAGCGAGAAGCCTCCGTACACCGTCGTCATCCCGCCGCCGAACGTCACCGGCAGCCTGCACCTCGGGCACGCGTTCGAGCACACGCTGATCGACGCCCTCACCCGCCGCAAGCGCATGCAGGGCTTCGAGACGCTGTGGCAGCCCGGCATGGACCACGCCGGCATCGCCACGCAGAACGTCGTCGAGCGGGAACTCGCCAAGGAGGGCAAGTCCCGCCACGACCTCGGCCGTGAGGCGTTCGTCGAGCGCGTCTGGCAGTGGAAGGGCGAGTCCGGCGGCCAGATCTCCGGCCAGATGCGCCGCCTCGGCGACGGCGTCGCCTGGTCGCGTGAGCGCTTCACCATGGACGAGGGTCTGTCGAGGGCCGTCCAGACCGTCTTCAAGCGGCTCTACGACGACGGGCTGATCTACCGCGCCGAGCGCATCATCAACTGGTGCCCGCGCTGTCTGACCGCGATCTCCGACATCGAGGTCGAGTACCAGGACGACGACGGCGAGCTCGTCTCCATGAAGTACGGCGACGGGGACGACACCATCGTCGTCGCCACCACCCGCGCGGAGACCATGCTCGGTGACACGGCCGTCGCCGTCCACCCCGAGGACGAGCGCTACAAGCACCTGGTCGGCAAGCTCATCAAGCTGCCGCTGACCGACCGCTCCATCCCGGTCGTCGCCGACGAGCACGTCGACCCCGAGTTCGGCACGGGCGCCGTCAAGGTCACCCCGGCGCACGACCCGAACGACTTCGAGATCGGCCAGCGCCACGACCTGCCGTCCATCGCCGTGATGGACGAGCACGCCGTCATCACCGCCCACGGCCCCTTCCAGGGCCTGGACCGGCTCGAGGCCCGCTCCGCTATCGTCGCCGCGCTGCGCGCCGAGGGCCGGATCGTCGCCGAGAAGCGGCCGTACGCCCACTCGGTCGGCCACTGCTCGCGCTGCAGGACCACCATCGAGCCGCGGCTGTCCATGCAGTGGTGGGTCAAGGTCGGCCCGCTGGCGAAGGCGGCCGGCGACGCGGTCCGTGAGGGCAAGGTCAGGATCCATCCGCAGGAGATGGAGAAGCGGTACTTCGACTGGGTCGACAACCTCCACGACTGGTGCATCTCGCGGCAGTTGTGGTGGGGTCACCGCATCCCGGTCTGGTACGGGCCCAGCGGCGAGGTGGTCTGCGTCGGACCGGACGAGGAGGCCCCGAGCGGCGAGGGCTGGCACCAGGACACCGACGTCCTCGACACCTGGTTCTCCTCGGGGCTGTGGCCGTTCTCCACGCTCGGCTGGCCCGAGCGGACCGAGTCGCTCGCGAAGTTCTACCCCAACTCCGTCCTGGTCACCGGCTACGACATCCTCTTCTTCTGGGTCGCCCGGATGATGATGTTCGGCCTGTACGCGATGGACGGCACCCCGCCGTTCCACACCATCGCCCTGCACGGCATGGTCCGCGACCAGTTCGGCAAGAAGATGTCGAAGTCCTTCGGCAACGCGGTCAACCCGCTGGACTGGATGGACAAGTACGGCAGCGACGCGCTGAGGTTCACGCTCGCCCGTGGTGCCAACCCCGGCGTCGACGTGCCGATCGGCGAGGACTGGGTCCAGGGCTCGCGCAACTTCGCCAACAAGGTCTGGAACGCGACGCGCTTCGCGCTGATGAACGGTGCGACGGTCGAGGGACCGCTGCCGGAGGCGTCGAGGATGTCGCCGACCGACCGCTGGATCCTGTCCCGGCTGAACTCGGTCGTCGCCGAAGTCGACGCGTACTACGACGACTTCCAGTTCGCCAAGCTGTCGGACACGCTGTTCCACTTCGCCTGGGACGAGGTCTTCGACTGGTACGTCGAGCTGTCCAAGACGACGTTCCAGGCGGGCGGGGAACCGGCCGAGGTCAGCAAGCGGGTCCTCGGCGAGGTCCTCGACGTCACGCTCAGGCTCCTCCACCCGGTCGTCCCGTTCGTCACCGAGACGCTGTGGACGACGCTGACGGGAGGCGAGTCGGTTGTCATCGCCGACTGGCCGTCCGACAACGGTTTCCGGGACGCGGACGCCGAGCGGGATATCGGGACGCTCCAGTCGGTGATCACCGAGGTCCGCCGCTTCCGCGCCGACCAGGGGCTCCAGCCGGGCCAGCGGGTCCCGGCCCGCCTGACGCTCGACGGGACGGCGCTCGCCGCGCACGAGCCGGCCATTCGCCAGCTGCTGCGCCTCCAGCCGGAGGGGGAGTCCTTCACGGCCACGGCGACCCTGCCGGTCGCGGGTGCCGAGGTCGCGCTGGACCTGTCCGGTGTGATCGACGTGGCCGCCGAGCGGAAGCGCCTGGCCAAGGACCTCGCCGCCGCCGAGAAGGAGAAGTCCCAGGCCACGGCGAAGCTCGGCAACGAGGCGTTCCTGTCGAAGGCACCGGACCACGTGGTCGACAAGATCCGCACCCGCCTGGCGAAGGCGGAGGAGGACATCACCCGGATCCAGTCCCAACTCGACCGCCTGCCTCCGGCGTGACCCCACCACAGCTGCGGGCAGTCGCGCCGCCCGGGCGGCACGGGCGGGCGCGGTGGCACCCCGCAGGCGCGGATGAGTGAAACGACCGGCCGAAGACCCCCGGAGCCGAACGGCTCCGGGGGTCTTCGGCCGCCCGGGGGGCGGGGCCACGCCGCTCGGCGCCGACGAGGCGCCGCCGCGCCCGCCCGCGCCCGCCCGCGCCGCCCCGGGGCACCTCTCGGACCCTCGCGGCTCCGGGGGGAGGCACGACTTGCCCGCGGAGGCGGTGCGGCCGGCCGTGGAAGCGGGGTACGTAGACTGGTCTGCGTGAGTGAGCTCCCCCCGAACGACAGCGGCTCCTTCGACGAGATCGTCGCGGCCGAGACCGACCGCGACCCCGACCTCGCGGTGATCGAGGCCGGCAGCCGTACCCTGCGCACCCAGGGCGGCCCGCCGCAGGCGGACGTGCCCGCCCGCCCCGAGGACCCCGAGGTCGACAAGGCCCTGCGCGAGGTCGAGGCGGAGCTCGCCACCCGCTGGGGCGAGACCAAGCTGGAGCCCTCGGTCGCCCGCATCGCCGCGCTGATGGACGTCCTGGGCGAGCCCCAGCGCTCGTACCCCTCGATCCACATCACCGGCACCAACGGCAAGACCTCCACCGCCCGCATGATCGAGGCCCTGCTCGGCGCCTTCGATCTGCGCACCGGCCGCTACACCTCCCCGCACGTCCAGTCGATCACCGAGCGGATCAGCCTCGACGGGGCCCCGGTCTCCGCCGAGCGGTTCATCGAGACGTACCAGGACGTCAAGCCGTACGTCGAGATGGTCGACGCCCAGCAGGAGTACCGGCTGTCCTTCTTCGAGGTGCTCACCGGCATGGCGTACGCCGCCTTCGCCGACGCCCCCGTGGACGTGGCGGTCGTCGAGGTCGGCATGGGCGGCACCTGGGACGCGACGAACGTGATCGACGCCGGCGTCGCCGTGGTGACGCCGATCGACCTCGACCACACCGACCGGCTCGGCACCACGTCCGCCGAGATCGCCACCGAGAAGTCCGGCATCGTCAAGCCGGACGCGACGGTGATCATGGCGCAGCAGCCGGTGGACGCCGCGCAGGTGCTGCTGAAGAAGGCCGTCGAGGTGGACGCGACGGTGGCCCGGGAGGGCCTGGAGTTCGGGGTCGTGGCCCGGCAGGTCGCCGTCGGCGGCCAGCTGGTGACGCTGCGTGGACTCGGCGGCGAGTACCCCGAGGTGTATCTCCCGCTGCACGGCGAACACCAGGCCCACAACGCGGCCGTGGCGCTCGCCGCGGTGGAGGCGTTCTTCGGAGTCGGCGCCCGGCACGCCCAGCCGCTCGACGTCGACACGGTGCGCAAGGCGTTCGCCGCCGTCGCCTCCCCGGGCCGGCTGGAGGTCGTACGGCGTTCGCCGACCGTCGTCCTGGACGCCGCCCACAACCCCGCGGGCGCGCGGGCGGCGGCCGCGGCGATCGGGGAGGCGTTCCAGTTCAGCCGGCTCATCGGTGTCGTCGGCGCGAGCGGCGACAAGGACGTGCGCGGGCTGCTGGAGGCGTTCGAGCCGGTCTTCGCCGAGGTCGTCGTCACCCAGAACACCAGCCACCGCGCGATGGACGCCGACGAGCTGGCGGCGATCGCCGTCGAGGTGTTCGGCGAGGACCGCGTCCAGGTCGAGCCGCGGCTGCCGGACGCCCTGGAGGCCGCGATCACGCTGGCCGAGGAGGAGGGCGAGTTCGCGGGCGGCGGTGTGCTCGTCACCGGTTCCGTCATCACCGTCGGCGAGGCCCGACTGCTCCTGGGGAGGGGCTGAGATCCCGTGCGTACGCTCTGTGCGTCGACCCTGATCGGCGAGTTCTTCATCATCGGTTTCGCCGGGCTGGTCGCGATGAAGGACGCGGACCTGTCCACCGGCACGGTGTGGACGGTCTGCGGCATCGCGATGTTCCTGTGCGTGGCCCTGTGCGGGGTGATCACGCGGCCCGGCGGGGTGGCACTCGGCTGGGCGCTGCAGGCCGCCCTCGTCGTCTCCGGCGTCTTCGTCCCGACGATGTTCTTCATGGGGGCGCTCTTCGCGCTGCTGTGGTGGGCGTCGGTGCACTTCGGGCGAAAGGTGGACGAAGCGAAGGCCCGTTTCGCCGCGCAGGCGGACCGGCCTGACGCTGCGTGACAGATGTTCCGACACGCCCGGTAACCTCGTCCTCCCGCACCACTTCACGTACAAGGAGCTCCGTCGTGACCCAGCGCACCCTCGTCCTGCTCAAGCCCGACGCCGTACGTCGTGGCCTGACCGGCGAGATCATCAGCCGTATCGAGCGCAAGGCCGGCTGGCAGATCACCGCACTGGAGCTGCGCGCCCTGGACCAGGACACGCTGGAGCAGCACTACGGCGAGCACAAGGGCAAGCCGTTCTACGAGCCGCTGGTGGGGTTCATGGCCTCCGGGCCGGTCGTGGCGATGATCGTCGAGGGCGAGCGGGTCATCGAGGGGGTGCGCCAACTGGCGGGCCCCACCGACCCGGTCGCTGCGGCGCCGGGTTCGATCCGCGGCGACTTCGGTGTGATCGTCCGGGAGAACCTGATCCACGCCTCCGACTCCGAGGAGTCCGCCGAGCGCGAGGTGAAGATCTTCTTCCCGGATCGCGCGTAACTTCGCGCATAACGATCACGTCGCGGCCGCGTTCGGAGCGTTTGGCCGTCTCTCGGGTGGTCTGGGGGCTTTGCCCCCGGGCCCTTTTTTGGTGTATGCGCGGCGTTCGGGGGAACGGATGCCCCCGATGGGTCGTCTCCACAAGCAGGGGATGACGCCATCTGATGACAATGACGAAGGACCCTCGCGCGGTGCTCGCGAAGGCGCGTCTACGATGGAATCATTCACGTCACCGCACCCACCTCGCCGACCCGGAAAGCCCTGAAAAGCTCGTGGGGAGGCCAGACGAATCCTGATGGGGAACTCAATGTCGTTCATCGGCCGTGACATGGCTGTCGACCTCGGGACCGCCAACACGCTGGTGTACGTCAGGGGTCGTGGGATCGTACTCAACGAACCCTCCGTCGTCGCGATCAACACCAACACCGGTGGCATCCTCGCGGTCGGCTCCGAGGCGAAGAAGATGATCGGGCGCACGCCCGGCAACATCGTCGCCGTGCGTCCGCTGAAGGACGGTGTCATCGCCGACTTCGAGATCACCGAGCGGATGCTCCGCTACTTCATCCTGAAGATCCACAAGCGGCGGTACCTGGCTCGTCCGCGGGTCGTCGTCTGTGTGCCCTCGGGCATCACCGGCGTCGAGCGCCGCGCCGTCATCGAGGCGTCGTCCCAGGCCGGCGCTCGCCAGGTGCACATCATCGAGGAGCCCATGGCCGCCGCCATCGGCTCCGGACTGCCGGTCCACGAGGCCACCGGCAACATGGTGGTGGACATCGGCGGCGGTACCACGGAAGTCGCGGTCATCTCCCTCGGCGGCATCGTCACCGCCCAGTCCATCCGCGTCGCGGGTGACGAGCTGGACAACGCGATCATCCAGCACATCAAGAAGGAGTACTCCCTCCTGCTGGGTGAGCGGACGGCCGAACAGATCAAGATCACGATCGGTTCGGCGTACGACCTGGACACCGACGAGCACACCGAGATCCGCGGCCGGGACCTCGTCTCCGGACTGCCGAAGACCGTGGTGATCTCCGCCACCGAAGTGCGCAAGGCGATCGAGGAGCCGGTCAACGCCATCGTGGACGCCGTCAAGACGACCCTCGACAAGTGCCCGCCGGAGCTGTCGGGCGACATCATGGACCGGGGAATCGTGCTGACCGGCGGCGGGGCCCTGCTGCGCGGCCTCGACGAGCGGCTGCGCCGGGAGACGGGCATGCCGATCCACATCGCCGAGGACCCGCTGGACAGCGTGGCGCTCGGTTCCGGCAAGTGCGTCGAGGAGTTCGAGGCGCTTCAGCAGGTGCTCGACGCCCAGCCGCGCAGATGACGTGACGCTTCGGTTCCGCCGTACGGGATGAACACCCTCCGTACGGCGGATCGTTGATATAGAGGCATAATCTCCTCACCACGCCTCGAAACACCGTTCGAAGCGCCTTCACCACACCTGAACAGACCCCCACCTCATACCCGTTCTCGACGAGGAAGGCACGGCCGCCGCACGTGAGGGACACACGAGAGAGCCGGCTGCTCCTGGTGCTGCTGATCGCCATCGCGTTCGCACTGATCACGGTGGACATCCGTGGCGGGGAGGACTCACCGGTCGACGGTGCCCGACAGGCCGCGGCGACCGTCTTCGGCCCGATCGAGAACGGCTTGTCCGGCGCGGTCGACCCGATCGGCAACGCCGTCTCCGCCGTCCGCGAGTCCGGCGACCGGCACGACCGGCTCGCCGAGCTGGAGCGGGAGAACACCGCGCTCAAGGCCGAACTCGGCAGCGACGACCGCAGCCGCAGCCGCCTCAAGCAGCTCGACGGCCTGCTGAAGATCTCCGGCCAGGGCCAGTACGGCATCAAGGGCGCCCAGGTCATCGCCATAGGAGCGGCCCAGGGCTTCTCCTGGACCATCACCATCGACGCCGGAGCCGACGACGGCATCGAGCGCGACATGACCGTCCTCAACGGCGACGGACTCGTCGGCCGCGTCACCACCGTCGGCCCCGACACCGCCACCGTGCTGCTCGCCACCGACCCCGACTTCACCGTCGGCACCCGTATGGAGACCACCGACGAGCTCGGCTTCGCCTCCGGCCAGGGCGACCGTCCGCTGCGCGTCGAACTCCTCAACGGCAAGGCCGAGATCAAGAAGGGCGACCGTCTGGTCACCTTCGGCTCCCAGGCGGACAAGCCGTTCGTGCCCGGCGTTCCCGTCGGCGTCGTCTCCCGCGTCGACCCCTCCGGCGGCGGTCTCACCCGCACCCTCTCCGTCACGCCGTTCGTCAGCTTCAGCAAGCTCGACGTGGTCGGCGTCGTCGTCCAGGCCCCCGAGAAGGACCCGCGCGACACGGTGCTGCCCAAGAAGCCGAAGCCGGCCCCCACGCCGACCGTGACGGTGACCGTCACGCCCCCCGCCTCTGCCGACGGCCTGAACCAGCAAGAGCAGTAGGAGCTGTCACACCATGCGCGTCAACCGGATCCTGCTCTCCAGCTCGCTGATCGTCGTCGCCCTGGTGGTCCAGGTGAGCGTCCTCGCCCGGCTCCACCTCCCGGGCGCCGTCCCCGACCTGCTGCTGCTCACCGTCCTGGGCCTCGCCCTGGTCTACGGCCACGTCGGCGGCGCCCTCGTCGGCTTCGCCGCCGGACTCCTCGCCGACCTCGCCCCGCCCGCCGACCACGCCGCCGGGCGGTACGCCCTCGTGCTGTGCGTCATCGGCTACCTCGCCGGACTCGTCAAGCCCGAGAACGGCCAGGTGAGGTCGGCGACCGGCCCGATGGTCGTGGTCGTCGCCGCCGCCGTCGGCTCCACCCTGCTCTACGCCGGTGTCGGCGCCCTCGTCGGCGACACCGACGCCCGCCATGTCGGCCTGGGCGGACTGCTGTTCACCGCCGCTCTGTACGACCTGCTGCTCGCGCCGTTCGTCGTCCCCGGCGTCATGGCCCTGGCCCGGCGCGCCGAGAACGACCCGCTCGCCGAGACCAACCCCGCCAAGTCCGGCGACGTCGCCTCCGGCTGGCTCTCCGGCGGCACCGGACTGCGCATCGGAGGGCAGCGCAACGGACTGCGGGTCAAGGCGGCCCGTGCCCGGGTGGCCCGTGCCGGACGCATCAAGGGGGTCAAGCGCCTGTGACCTCGCACAACTTCACCGGAACGAGTGAACGACGACGGAACGCGGGCCCACGGCCCGGCCGTTCACCACTCGTATCCGCATCCGCGTACGCGCTCTGAGAGAGGAGGAAACCGCGTGACCAACATCCCCGAGACCGGCCGCAGCCCGCGGGTCCAGATCCGGCTCGTCGTCATCCAGGTCCTCGTCATCTCCCTCCTCGGCACCCTCGGCGGGCGCCTGTGGTACCTCCAGATCCGCGAGGGCGACCAGTACGCCAAGGAGGCCTCCGGCAACCACGTCCAGCAGGTCGTCCAGCCCGCGGTCCGCGGCTCCATCCTGGACGCCCGCGGAGTGCCCCTCGCCGACAACGAGACCCGCCTGGTCGTCTCCGCCTCCCGCACCGACCTGCTGAAGATGAAGGACGACGGCAAGGCGGTCCTCACCAAACTCGCCGGAGTCCTCGGCATGGAGGCCGAGGAAGTCCTCCGGAAGGTCCGCCTCTGCGACGCCGAGACCCCCCAGCCCTGCTGGAACGGCTCGCCGTACCAGCCCATCCCCATCACCGACGAGGCCACCGCCAAACAGGCCCTGCAGATCCGTGAGCGCGCCGAGGACTTCCCCGGCATCACCGCCGAGCCGCAGGCCCTGCGACGCTACCCGAGCCCCGGCAAGGCCAACACCGCCCAGGTCCTCGGTTACCTCTCACCCGTCACCGACGAGGAGATCACCAAGGCCCAGGACACCAGCTCGCCCTACCTGCGCTCCGACATGGTCGGCCGCTCCGGCCTGGAGCGCCAGTACGACAAGCAGCTGCGCGGCAAGGCCGGCGTCACCCGCTACGAGGTCGACAACCTCGGCCGCGTCATCGGCGAGGCCGAGTCCGACCCCGCCGAGCCCGGCGCCAACCTCGTCACCAGCATCGACGCGCGCGTCCAGCGCATCGCCGAGTACGAGCTGAACGAGGCGATGAAGGAAGCCCGCAAGCAGCACGACCGCAACACCAACCGCAACTACGAGGCCGACTCCGGGGCCGTCGTCGTCATGGAGGCCAAGACCGGCCGTGTCGTCGCCATGGCCTCCAACCCGACCTACGACCCCAACGCCTGGGTCGGCGGCATCTCCGCCAAGGACTACGCCGCCCTTACTGGCAAGAAGTCCAACTACCCGCTGCTCAACCGCGCCATCCAGGGCCAGTCGGCCCCCGGCTCCATCTTCAAGGTCATCCCCACGGCCGCCGCGATCAACGCCGGCTACTCCTTCGAAGGCCCCTACGACTGCTCCAGCTCGTACTCCATCGGCGGACAGGTCTTCAAGAACTTCGAGTCCCAGGACCACGGCGCGATCAGCCTCGGCCGCGCCCTGGAGGTGTCCTGCGACACCGTCTTCTACGCCCTCTCCCACGAGGAGTGGAAGCGCGACGGCGGCAACAAGCCGAAGAAGGACGCCAACGACTGGTTCTACAAGACGGCCCACCAGTTCGGCCTCGGCGCCGAGACCGGCATCGACCTGCCCAACGAGGTCACCGGCCGCGTCCCCGACCGCCAGTGGAAGCTCGACTACTGGACGGCCAACAAGGACGCCTGGTGCAAGTACGGGAAGAAGGACGGCACCTACGCCGAGAAGATCGCCTACGAGAACTGCCTCGAAGGCAACCGGCTGCGCGCGGGTGACTCCGTCAACTACTCCATCGGCCAGGGCGACACGCTCGTCACCCCCATCCAGATGGCCACCGTCTACGCGGCCCTCTCCAACGGCGGCACCCTCTACGAACCCACCGTCGGCAAGGCCGTCATCAGTCCCGACGGCAAGACGGTCACGGAGATCGAGCCCCAGGCGCACGCCAAGCTGCCGATGACGAAGAAGACGCTCAGCCAGATAGACGAGGCCCTCGAAGGAGTCGCCACCCGCGGTACGGCCGCATGGCGGTTCGAGGGCTGGCCGCAGGACGAGATCCCGATGCACGCCAAGACCGGTACCGCCGAGGTCCACGGCAAGCAGACCACCTCGTGGTTCGCCACGTACACCAAGGACTACTCGATCGTCATGACGATCTCCCAGGGCGGTACGGGCTCCGGAGCCTCGGGCCCCGCCGTGCGCAACATCTACAACGCCCTGTACGGCGTCTCCGAGGACGGCGAGATCGACAAGAAGAAGGCGCTGCTGTCCACGCCGCAGAAGAACCTCCCCAAGGTCCGCGCGGACGGCACCATCACGTCCCCGAAGATCTCCAAGGACCCCGCCAAGGACCGGGCGACCCCCTCGCCCGGCGCACAGGCCACCACCCCGCAGGGCGACCCGGCCGACCTCCAGCAGACCGGCACGGTCCCCTCACCGGAGAACACCAACCGCGACACCCGCCGCCGCGAGCGACGGCGGGGCGGCGGCGGACCACGACGCGGCGACACCCGCCCCCGCTGCCGCGCACGCCACCGGTGCGGCCGTACCGGAGCACGGGGGACGGCGTCATGACCGGCGGCGTCAACAGCTTCCAGGTCTCCGGATACGGACCGGAGCGGGCCGGCTGGACACGGGTCTTCGCCCGCGACTCCCCGGCCCGCCGCCTCGACTGGCCGATACTGCTCTCGGCGCTCGCCCTGTCCCTGCTGGGCTCGCTCCTGGTCTACTCGGCCACCCGCAACCGCACCGAACTCAACCAGGGCGACCCCTACTACTTCCTGGTCCGGCACTGGCTCAACACCGGCATCGGACTCGCCCTGATGATCGGCGTCCTCTGGCTCGGCCACCGCACCCTGCGCACGGCCGTACCCCTGCTGTACGGCGCCTCCGTCTTCCTGATCCTGCTGGTGCTCACCCCGCTGGGCTCCACCATCAACGGCGCCCACTCCTGGATCAAGCTCCCCGGCGGCTTCTCCCTCCAGCCCTCCGAGTTCGTGAAGGTCACGATCATCCTGGGGATGGCGATGCTGCTCGCCGCACGCGTCGACGCCGGCGACAAGCCCTACCCCGATCACCGCACGGTCCTCCAGGCCCTCGGGCTGGCCGTCGTCCCCATGCTGATCGTGATGCTCATGCCCGACCTCGGGTCGGTCATGGTCATGGTCATCATCGTGCTCGGCGTGCTGCTCGCCTCCGGCGCCTCCAACCGCTGGACCTTCGGCCTGCTCGGCGCCGGAGCGATCGGCGCGGTCACCGTCTGGCAGCTCGGAATCCTCGACGAGTACCAGATCAACCGCTTCGCCGCCTTCGCCAACCCCGAGCTCGACCCCGCCGGCGTCGGCTACAACACCAACCAGGCCCGCATCGCCATCGGCTCCGGCGGGCTCACCGGCTCCGGCCTCTTCCAGGGCTCCCAGACCACCGGCCAGTTCGTCCCCGAACAGCAGACCGACTTCGTCTTCACCGTCGCCGGCGAGGAACTCGGCTTCGTCGGTGGCGCACTGATCATCGGCCTGCTCGGCGTCATCCTCTGGCGCGCCTGCCGCATCGCCCGCGACACCACCGACCTGTACGGCACGATCGTCGCCGCCGGCGTCGTCGCCTGGTTCGCCTTCCAGGCCTTCGAGAACATCGGCATGACCCTCGGCATCATGCCCGTCACCGGTCTGCCCCTGCCGTTCGTCTCCTACGGAGGCTCCTCCATGTTCGCCGTCTGGCTCGCCGTGGGCCTGCTGCAGTCCATCCGGATGCAACGGCCGATGTCCGCGTGAACCGTCACGGGCGCGCAGCGGCGGCCCACCGCCGCTGCGCGCCCGTGACGACTAGATCCACGCATGACGGATAGACGCACCTCATGGCGGATACCAAGCGTGAAATCGAGCGAAAGTACGAGTCCGACGACAGCGAACTGCCCGACCTGACGCGCGTCCCCGGCGTGGCGACCGTCGTCGACAAGGGCGTCACCCACCTCGACGCCACCTACCACGACACCGCCGACCAACGCCTCGCCGCGTCCTCCGTCACCCTGCGCCGCCGCACCGGCGGTTCCGACGCCGGCTGGCACCTGAAGTTCCCCGTCGCCCCCGGAGTGCGCGACGAGATCCACGCCCCACTCCGCGACACCCTCCCGGACGAACTCGCCGCCCTCGTGCGCTCCCGTGTCCGCGGCAGCGCACTGCTGCCCGTCGTCCGGCTGCGCTCCGACCGCGACGTACGCCATCTGGTGGACGCCGACGGCCGACTGCTCGCCGAGGTCGGCGTCGACACCGTCCACGCCGAACGCCTCACCGACGACGGCGGCACCGCCCGGTGGACCGAGATCGAGGTCGAACTCGCCGACGACGGCGACCCCGCCTTCCTCGACAAGGTCGAGAAACGCCTGCGCAAAGCCGGCATACGCCCCTCGAAGTCCGCCTCCAAACTCGCCAGGGCACTGGCCGATACGACACCGGACAGCGCGACGACCGCGACAGCCGCATCCGCCACCGCACCGGAGGCCGCCCCGCGGCGGAAACACCGGCCGAGGGCGGACGGGAAACCCGTCACCGCCGGCGACCACGTCCTCGCCTACGTCCGCGCCCAGCGCGACGCCCTCGTCGAACTCGACCCCGCCGTACGCCAGGACGTCCCCGACTCCGTGCACCGCATGAGAGTCGCCACCCGCCGCCTGCGCAGCACCTTCCGCTCCTTCCGCACCATCCTCGACCGCGAGGTGACCGACCCCATCGGCGACGACCTGAAATGGCTGGCCGCCGAGCTGGGCCTGGACCGCGACCAGGAAGTGCTCGCCGAACGCCTCCGCTCGTCCCTCGCCGACCTGCCCGCCCCCCTCGTCGCCGGCCCCGTCGGCCACCGCCTCACCACCTGGGCCGAGGCCCGCCACACCGGCGCCCACGGCCACCTCACCGGCATCCTCGACTCCCGCCGCCACCTCGCCCTCCTCGACTCCCTGGACGCCCTGCTCACCGACCCGCCCCTGCGCAAGAAGGCCGGAGCCGCACCGGAGAAGGCCCTCACCAAAGCCGTGCGCAAGGACCTCGACAAACTGACCGGCCTGGTCACCCGCGCCCTGGACCTCCCGCCCGGCACCGACCGCGACGTCGCCCTGCACGAGGCCCGCAAGAAGACCAAGCGCACCCGCTACGCCGCCGAGGCCGCCGCCCCCGCGCTCGGCCGACCGGCGGACGACCTCACCAAGGCCATGAAGTCGCTCCAGGACCTGTTCGGCGACCACCAGGACAGCGTCATGGCCCGCAAGACCCTCCGCGAGCTCGCCGCCGTCGCCCACGCCGCGGGCGAGAGCGCCTTCACCTACGGCGTCCTCCACGCCCGCGAGGAACGCCGCGCGGAACTCGTCGAGGCCGCCCTCCCCGAAGCCTGGAAGGCGATCACCAAGGGCCTCCGGCCCTGGACGACGTAGGGAACACCCCTCCGGCCGCGTTACGCTGAATGGTCACCCCACTCAGCACACAAAGGTTCGCGAGATGCCTGCCGAAGCCGCCGAGTCTGTGTTCCCGCAGCTCGAAGCTCTGCTCCCGCATGTGCAGAAGCCGATCCAGTACGTCGGCGGAGAGCTCAACTCCACGGTCAAACCGTGGGACAGCTGCGACGTCCGCTGGGCGCTCATGTACCCCGACGCCTACGAGGTCGGACTGCCCAACCAGGGTGTCATGATCCTCTACGAGGTCCTCAACGAACAGGACGGCGTCCTCGCCGAGCGCACCTACAGCGTCTGGCCGGACCTCGAGGCGCTGATGCGGGAGCACCACGTCCCGCAGTTCACGGTCGACAGCCACCGCCCGGTGAAGGCCTTCGACGTGTTCGGCCTGAGCTTCTCCACCGAGCTCGGCTACACCAACATGCTCACCGCCCTGGACCTGGCCGGCATCCCGCTGGAGGCCAAGGACCGCGGCCTCGACGACCCGATCGTCATGGCCGGCGGCCACGCCGCCTTCAACCCCGAGCCGATCGCCGACTTCATCGACTGCGCGGTCATCGGCGACGGCGAGCAGGCCGTCCTGGAGGTCACGCGGATCGTCCGAGCCTGGAAGCAGGAGGGCCGCCCCGGCGGCCGCGAGGAACTCCTCTTCCGCCTGGCGAGGACCGGCGGGGTGTACGTCCCCGGCTTCTACGACGTCGAGTACCTCCCCGACGGCCGCATCGCCCGCGTCGTACCGAACAGGTCGGGCGTCCCGTGGCGCGTCTCCAAGCACACGGTGATGGACCTCGACGAGTGGCCCTACCCCAAGCAGCCCCTCGTCCCGCTCGCGGAGACCGTCCACGAGCGCATGTCCGTGGAGATCTTCCGCGGCTGCACCCGGGGCTGCCGCTTCTGCCAGGCCGGCATGATCACCCGCCCGGTCCGGGAGCGCTCGATCACCGGTATCGGCGAGATGGTCGACAAGGGCCTGAAGGCCACGGGCTTCGAGGAGGTCGGCCTGCTCTCCCTCTCCTCAGCGGACCACTCGGAGATCGGCGACATCGCCAAGGGCCTCGCCGACCGCTACGAGGAGGACAGGATCGGCCTCTCCCTCCCTTCCACCCGCGTCGACGCCTTCAACATCGACCTGGCGAACGAGCTGACCCGCAACGGCCGGCGCTCGGGCCTCACCTTCGCCCCGGAGGGCGGCTCGGAGCGCATCCGCAAGGTCATCAACAAGATGGTCTCCGAGGACGACCTCATCCGGACCGTCGCCACGGCCTACGGCAACGGCTGGCGCCAGGTGAAGCTGTACTTCATGTGCGGCCTGCCCACCGAGACCGACGACGACGTCCTCCAGATCGCCGACATGGCCACCCGCGTGATCGCCAAGGGCCGGGAGGTCTCCGGCTCCAACGACATCCGCTGCACGGTCTCCATCGGCGGCTTCGTCCCCAAGCCGCACACCCCGTTCCAGTGGGCTCCGCAGCTCTCCGCCGAGCAGACGGACGAACGCCTCGCCAAGCTCCGCGACAGGATCCGCGGCGACAAGAAGTACGGCCGTTCCATCGGCTTCCGCTACCACGACGGCAAGCCCGGCATCGTCGAGGGCCTGCTCTCGCGCGGCGACCGCCGCGTCGGCGCGGTCATCCGCGCGGTCTACGAGGACGGCGGCCGCTTCGACGGCTGGCGTGAGCACTTCTCGTACGACCGCTGGATGGACTGCGCCGACAAGGCCCTCGCACAGTTCGGCGTGGACGTCGACTGGTACACCACCCGCGAGCGCACCTACGAGGAGGTCCTCCCCTGGGACCACCTCGACTCCGGCCTCGACAAGGACTGGCTCTGGGAGGACTGGCAGGACGCCCTCGACGAGACGGAGGTCGAGGACTGCCGCTGGACCCCGTGCTTCGACTGCGGCGTGTGCCCGCAGATGGACACGGCCATCCAGATCGGCCCCACCGGCAAGAAGCTGCTGCCGTTGACGGTCAAGAACGCGGCACCCGCTTCCTGAGCGGTGACGAACGCCGAAGCCCCCTCCGCACACGGAGGGGGCTTCGGCGTGTCACCGGGGTCACCGGAGGTCACGGCCGTACTGGCGTACGCGATGGCGGGGAGCGGCGCGGCGGGGCGGGCGGGTGAGGGTGATCTGGCGGACGAGTTGCTGGAAGCAGGCCAGGGCGGCCACGCCCGGAAGAGCCGCGGCGGCTGTGTCGGTGATCGTCCGGGGGGCCTGGGCCACGCAGAGCATGACGGCGAAGAACGAGAAGGAGAGGACGACGAACCACGAGTGCAGGGCGCGCCGTTGGTGCAGTGCCGCGCGGAGGACGGACAACGAGCCCGCCAGCCAGGGGCCGTAGACCAGCACGGGCCACCAGGCGGAGGAACTGCCGCTGCTGTGGGCCGTGGTGACGAGGAGCAGGGGGTCGTAGGTGACGACGCCGCTGAGGACGCTGACCATCGACACGGTGACCGCTGTCAGGGCGGCGGTGGTGTAGCTGGCGAGGCGCAGCGCGTCGGGGCGTTGGCGTGGGGGTTTGCGGTGGCCGCGTGGCGCGGCGCGCAGGGGCGGCAGTTCCGCCGTGATCTCCTGCAGGTTGCCCAGGGGGCTGCCGGCCGGGGGAGCGGTGACCGGGACCTCTTCGCGGGGCTGCGGCACGGTGACCCCGGAGGGTTCCTCGCTGCGGGCTTCCTGGAGCAGATAGGCGAGTTCCTCGGCCGGGTCCCAGTGCGGTACGGACGATTCCATGGATTCCGCGTAGACGAGAGGGTCGTAGCGTTCGTGATTCATGTCAGCCGGCCTCGCCGATCCGGCGGCCGGCGAGGCCGGATTTCCATGAATTCCCCCCGTCGGGCCTGATGAGCCCGGGCATGCTTGCCTTCGTCATATAGCGACTAACGGCGGCTGTTGTGCTGGGATGCGTGGCGAATGAGTGAACGCCCGCAGAGAAAATTGTTTTATATAAGTCGCGGAATTCTTATGTCCTATCGGTGTTCAGCGTATGAGGTGAGCGACGTCTCGGACGTGGGATGCGGACGGGCCGTACCCGCGTCTTCGCAGGCATGGTTCTCGGGAAGCCGGCCCGCCCGCCGCCGCGTCCGCGGTCGCGGGCTGTCTCGTCGTGGGGGTCCGCGTCCCCGTGCGGATCGTGGTGCTGGTGCTGGTGCTGGTGCTGCCCGCGCTCGCGGTATGGCGCCGGGTGCCGGCGCCCGTGGGACGTGCGCTCGCGGTCGTCGTGCGGGGGCGGGGACGCCCTCGGGCATGCCTGGCGCGTCGCCGGGTACGTTCCACTCGCCGCCGGGCGGTGTCTGGGGACGCTCCTCCGGTGGGTGTTCGTGGAGCCGGTGCGGTGGGCGTACCGAAGGGTGCTGCCCCCGGTGGGGCATGTGGTGTGCGACGTGGTGCCGCGGCCTCTCGGGGACGCCGCCCGCGCGGTGGGCCGGGTCACCCGGCAGGCCCTCGCCGCCGCCCGCGCGTCGGTGCGGCGGGCACGCGCCGGCCTCCGGCGGACGCTGCTCGGCGAACAGGTCGGTACGGAGAGGGAACCGCAGCTCACGCACCGACGGGAACCCAACGGACCGCGGGCACGTACTCTTGGTAGCAGTACGACCGCTCTCACGAAGGACTGAACGACACTGGGCAAGCGACAGCCCGAAGGCCCGCCGCCCGCACCCGCGGTGCAGCGCATCCGACTGCGTTACACCAAGCGCGGCCGCCTCCGGTTCACCAGCCACCGTGACTTCCAGCGCGCCTTCGAGCGTGCGCTGCGCCGTGCCGAGGTGCCGATGGCGTACTCGGCGGGGTTCACACCGCACCCGAAGGTGTCGTACGCCAATGCCGCACCCACCGGCACGGGCAGTGAGGCGGAGTATCTGGAGATCGCGCTCACCGAGCCGCGTGACCCCGAGCGGCTCCGGGTCCTGCTCGACGAGTCGATGCCTGCCGGGCTCGACATCGTCGAGGCGGTCGAGGCCCGCACATCGGGTCTCGCCGACCGGCTGACGGCCTCCGTGTGGGAGCTGCGGCTGGACGGCGTCGGGCCCGAGGACGCCCGCCGTGCGGTGGACGCCTTCAACGCGGCCGGGACCGTCGAGGTCCAGCGCCGGACCAAGAACGGCGTCCGCACCTTCGACGCCCGCTCGGCGGTCGTGGGGCTGGAGAGCGCGGAAACGCACTCGTCGTCGGCCGATAGGCCGACCGACCACCCCTGTGCGATACTGCGGCTGGTTGTTCGGCACGTGACGCCTGCCGTACGACCCGACGACGTCCTGTCCGGTCTCCGCGCCGTGGCCGACCTGGCGCCGCCGGTCCCCGCAGCGGTGACCAGGCTGGCGCAGGGGCTGCTCGATGAAGAGACCGGCACGGTGACCGACCCGCTCGCGCCCGACCGCGAGGCAGCAGCGACCGAGCCGCAACCGGCCGGCGCCACTGCCGCCGCGACGGCGTCGGCGTAAGGAAGGTCCCGCGAAGGGACGGACGTCGTAAGCGCCGCCCACGAACTCGGGAGCCACCTGGGTGGGGCAGCGCACCGACCAGAAGACTTTCGCCAGGCCGTGCGCATTCGGCGTACGGAACCGGCGAGACAGGACACAGAGTGCTCCCGTGCGGCGCCCGCGCCCCGGACGGCGGCGATCGCGCACTGCGCGAGCCGCGGACGTCACCGGCTTCGCCGGACCAGGTGCGGCGCCCGGGAGCCTGACGGGAGAAACGCCCGCATGCTCGAACCGACCGAGCCCACCGAGGGTTCCGAACTGAAGACTCCCAGCGACACCCTGCCGCCGAGGCGGCGGCGTGCCGCGTCCCGCCCGGCGGGCCCGCCCGCCGGGGCGGCCGACACGACGGCGGAGACCGTCGCGCCGGCCATACCGGCCGCGGAGGCTCCCGGGCCCGATGAGCCCGTGGAGCAGGACGGCGTCGAGGCCGAGACCGAGAAGGAGGCCGAGCCCGTCGAGACCCCGGCCGCGCCCCGGCGCCGCCGTGTGGTCCGCCGCGCGGCCGCGCCGGCCGGGGCACCGGAGTCGGCGGAGGCCGCCGAGACCGTCGTGCCGGCGTCGCCCGCCGCGCCCGAGGCCGCTCCGGCTCCCGAGCAGCCCGCCGTCGCCACGTCCGAGGACACGGCCCCGCGCCGTACCCGGCGTCGCGCGACCCGCAGCGTGACCTCGCCGACGGCGACCGCCGAAGCCCCGGGGACCGCCTCCGAAGTCCTGAAGGCCGCGCCCGAAGCCGCGGAGGCCATCGCCGAGGAGGCGGTTCCGCGCCGT
>NZ_JAHWZY010000025.1:0-104185 GCF_041380215.1 Streptomyces pimonensis | reverse complement strand
CTGCCGGCTCTTCCGGCGCTCGGCGAGCTTGGTCGGAACGGACGGCATGCCGAGAGAAATCGCAGTCATCTGCTGTGCAACCCCAAGTCGTGGATCAAGGTCCGGCTCCCCGTGAGCAGCGGGCTCCGCGCTCCGAGATTACGGTACTGGCCGACGCCCGGGCACATCGCGCCCGTAAACCCGCCCAAAGGGCGACGGCCCGGAACCCCGAGGATTCCGGGCCGTCGTGAACGGCGGGTGTCGCGGCCCGGGGGCTAGGAGATCCGCACCGGGTTCACCACGTCCGCGATCAGGACGAGGACGGTGAAGCAGACGAAGATCCCGGCCACCACGTAGGCCACCGGCATCAGTTTCGCCACGTCGAACGGGCCGGGGTCGGGGCGGCGCAGCACCTTGGCCAGGTTGCGGCGCAACGACTCCCACAGGGCGCCCGCGATGTGTCCGCCGTCGAGCGGCAGCAGCGGGAGCATGTTGAACAGGAACAGGGAGAGGTTGAAGCCCGCGAGCAGCATCACGAACATGGCCATCTGCTGGGAAGCGGGGATGTCGAGGGTGGCGATCTCGCCGCCGACCCGGGCCGCGCCGACGACGCCCATCGGGGAGTCGGGTTCGCGCGGGCCGTCGCCGAAGGCGGCGTCCCACAGGGCGGGGATCTTGGACGGCAGGGCGGCGAGGGAGTCGACGGCGTCGCCGACCCGGTCGGTCATCCAGACCACGGAGTCCCCGAAGTCCTGTTTGACGACGCCGGTGGCCGCGCTGAAGCCGAGGAAGCCGGCCGTGACGTACTCGCCCTCGACGTAGGCGCCGTTGCCGTCCTTCTCGGGGACCATGTTGGTCGCGATCGTCGCCTGGAGGGTCACCTCCCGGCCGTCGCGGTCGACGACGATCGGCACCTGCTCGCCGGCGCTGTCGCGGATGAGGTCCGAGAGGGTGTCCCAGTCGTCGGTCCGGACGCCGTCGAAGGCGACGATCCTGTCCTCGGCCCTCATCCCGGCCGCGGCGGCCGGGGACCGGGGGTCGGACTTCTTGCACTCGTCGCGGTTCTCGCTCTGCGCGATCACGCACTGCGAGACCGAGCTGACCGTGGTGGTCTGCTGCTGGATGCCGAAGCCCATCAGCACGGTGAGGAACAGCGCCACCGCGAGGATCAGGTTCATGAACGGGCCGGCGAACATCACCACGACCCGTTTCCACGGCTTGCGCGTGTAGAACAGGCGTTTCTCGTCGCCGGGCCCGAGCTCCTCGAAGGCGGCGGAGCGGGCGTCCTCGATCATCCCGCGCCACGGCGAGGTGGAGCGGGCCTCCAGCCGGCCGTCGGGGCCGGGCGGGAACATGCCGATCATGCGGATGTAGCCGCCGAACGGGATCGCCTTGACGCCGTACTCGGTCTCGCCCTTGTTGCGCGACCAGAGGGTCGGGCCGAAGCCGACCATGTACTGGGGCACGCGGATGCCGAACATCTTGGCCGTGGACAGATGGCCCAGCTCGTGCCACGCGATCGAGAACAGCAGGCCGGCCGCGAAGACGACTATGCCGAGGATGAACATCAGGATCGTCATGCACGCGCCTCCGCGCTCGCCGTCCGGTCGGTCAGTTCCCGGGCCCTCGTCCGCGCCCAGGTCTCCGCTTCGAGGACGTCCGACACGGTCAGTGGGGTTCCCGTCGCCGGGGTGCCGTGTTCCTCGACGACCCGGGTGACGGTCTCCATGATCCCGTTGAAGGGCAGCGTGCCGGCGCGGAACGCCTCCACGCACTCCTCGTTCGCGGCATTGAACACCGCCGGGGCGGTTCCCGCGAGCTCGCCGACGTACCGGGCGAGGCCCACCGAGGGGAACGCCTCGTGGTCGAGGGGGAAGAACTCCCAGGTGGACGCCTTGCTCCAGTCGAAGACCGGGGCGGCGTCCGGGACCCTTTCGGGCCAGCCGAGGCCGATGGCGATGGGTCCGCGCATGTCGGGGGGCGTCGCCTGGGCCAGTGTCGATCCGTCCGTGAACTCGACCATCGAGTGGACATACGACTGCGGGTGCACGACGACCTCGATGCGGTCGAAGGGAATGTCGTACAGCAGGTGCGCCTCGATCACCTCCAGGCCCTTGTTGACGAGGGTCGCGGAGTTGATCGTGATGACCGGACCCATGGCCCAGGTGGGGTGGGCGAGGGCGTCCTCGACGGTGACGTCCGCCAGCTGGTCCCTGGTGCGGCCGCGGAAGGGGCCTCCGGAGGCGGTGACGACGAGCTTGCGGACGTCGGCGCGGGTGCCGGCGGCCAGCGCCTGGAAGAGGGCGGCGTGCTCGGAGTCGACCGGGATGATCTGACCGGGCTTGGCGAGCGCCTTGACCAGCGGGCCGCCGACGATGAGCGACTCCTTGTTGGCGAGCGCGAGGGTGCGGCCCGCTTCCAGGGCGGCGAGGGTCGGGGCGAGGCCGATGGAGCCGGTGATGCCGTTGAGCACGGTGTGGCAGTGGGAGGCGGCGAGGTGGGCGGCCGCGTCCTTCCCGGCCAGGATCTCGGGCAGCGGCTCCCCCGCCCCGTACTGCGCGGACAGCGCCTCGCGCAGCGCCGGTACGACGTCCTCGCGGGCGACGGCGACCGTGCGCACCCGCAGCCGTCGGGCCTGCTCGGCGAGGAGGGCGACCCGGCCGCCGTTGGCGGACAGGCCGGTGACCCGGAAGCGGTCGGGGTTGCGCAGCACGAGGTCGATGGCCTGGGTGCCGATCGACCCGGTGGAGCCGAGGATCACCACGTCCTTCGGTCCGTCTCCCGCCATGGGGTCGTGGACGAGGTGCGGGTCGGCGAGGGGGGCTGGAGCGTCGGTCATGGACCCCATTGTGTCCGGTCGCGCGCACGGCCGGGGCCCCGCCCCGGCGGCCCGGCACGTGTCCCGCCGGCAGGGGAGGCCCCGGTTTCCCGGGGCCTCCCCTGCCCGCCCTCCGCGCGGATCAGCGGATCGGGCGGTGGGCGTTCTCCCGCCGCGAGGGGCCCGGGGTGGCGTCCGCGATCCAGGGGCCGTCGTCGGAGGGGTCGATGACGCCCTGCTCCAGCCACTCGTAGGCGCCGGAGAGCACGCCCTTGACGACCTTGCGGTCGAGGTCGTCGGTGTTGGACCACAGGCGCCCGAAGAGCTCCTCGACGCGGAGGCGGGCCTGGCGGCAGAAGGCGTCGGCGAGCTGGTAGGCCTCGCGGCCGTTCTCGCCCCGGCCACGCAGCAGTTCCGCACGGACGCAGGCGGCGCTCATGGCGAACAGTTCCGCGCCGATGTCGACGATCCGGCCCAGGAAGCCCTGCTTGGTCTCCATCCTCCCCTGCCAGCGGGACATGGCGTAGAAGGTGGAGCGGGCCAGCTTGCGGGAGGTGCGCTCGACGTAGCGCAGGTGCGGGGAGAGGTCGGCGCCGTGCTTGAACCCGCCGTACGCGCCGGGGATCCGCCCGGGTCCGGCGACGAGTTTCGGCAGCCACTTGGCGTAGAAGAGGCCCGCGCCCGCGCCGGCCTTCGCCTTGTCGCCGAGGGACTTCTCCGGATCGATCAGATCGCCGGCGACGGACAGGTGGGCGTCGACGGCCTCGCGGGCGATCAGCAGGTGCATGATCTCCGTGGAGCCCTCGAAGATGCGGTTGATGCGCAGGTCGCGCAGCATCTGCTCGGCCGGGACCGCCCGTTCGCCGCGCGCCCGCAGGGAAGCGGCGGTCTCGAAGCCGCGGCCACCGCGGATCTGGACCAGTTCGTCGGCCATCAGCCAGGCCATCTCCGAACCGTACAGCTTGGCGAGGGCGGCCTCGATGCGGATGTCGTTGCGGTCCTCGTCGGCCATCTGCGAGGAGAGGTCGACCACGGCCTCCAGGGCGAAGGTGGTCGCCGCGATGAACGCGATCTTGGAGCCGACGGCCTCGTGCAGCGCCACCGGCTTGCCCCACTGCTCCCGGGCCGCCGACCACTCGCGGGCGATCTTCAGACACCACTTGCCGGACCCGACGCACATCGCGGGCAGGGAGAGCCGGCCGGTGTTGAGCGTGGTCAGGGCGATCTTCAGACCCTGTCCCTCCTCGCCGATGCGGTGGGCGGCGGGGACGCGGACCCGGTGGAAGCGGGTGACGCCGTTCTCCAGTCCGCGCAGACCCATGAAGGCGTTGCGGTTCTCCACGGTGACGCCCTCGGAGGCCGCCTCGACCACGAACGCGGTGATGCCGCCCCGGTGGCCCCCGGACTCCGGTACGCGCGCCATGACCACGAGGAGGTCGGCGACCACGCCGTTGGTGGTCCACAGCTTCACGCCGTCCAGGACGTACTCGTCGCCCTCGGGGACGGCGGTGGTGGCCAGACGCGCCGGGTCCGAGCCCACGTCCGGCTCGGTGAGCAGGAAGGCGGAGATGTCGGTGCGGGCGCAGCGCGGCAGGAACGTCTCCTTCTGCTCCCGCGTGCCGAAGAGCTTCAGCGGTTGCGGGACGCCGATCGACTGGTGCGCGGAGAGCAGCGCGCCGATCGCCGGGCTGGCGGAGCCGACCAGGGCCAGGGCCTTGTTGTAGTACACCTGGGTGAGGCCGAGGCCGCCGTACTTGGTGTCGATCTTCATGCCGAAGGCGCCGAGCTCCTTGAGCCCGGTGATCACGTCGTCGGGGATCAGGGCGTCGCGCTCGATCCGGGCGCCGTCGATCTTCGTCTCGCAGAAGTCGCGGAGCTTGGCGAGGAACTCCTCGCCGCGCTGCACGTGCTCGTCGGCGGGCAGGGGGTGGGGGTGGATCAGGTCGAGCCGGAAGCGGCCGAGGAACAGTTCCTTGGCGAAGCTGGGCTTGCGCCAGTCCTGTTCCCGGGCGGCCTCCGCCACCTGGCGTGCCTCCCGTTCGGTGACCGTGGGCCGGGACGGGGACTCGGGTACTGCGGACATGAGGCTCACCTCGCCGCGAAGGGGACGGTGTCATTGCACGACCGATGGGTGCTACTCGCTCGTATGTACCCGATCCGTAGTCACCCCGCCACCCTTCGTGCGGCCGTACGGCCGCACGCTCCCGCACTCCTGCGGGCCGGCGGGGTGAGGGACAATTCCTCCGGAGCCCCTCCTGGATCGACTCGACTCCGGGGAAAGCTGTCGAAGCGCTTCGACAGCCTATGGACACCCGTTGTCCTGTGGGACTACTGTCGAACCACCCTCACCTGCCCCTATACAATGTGCGCATTGTCGAAGCGCTTCATAAGCTTGGAGACTGGATGGTCACCCTCGCCGAGGTCGCCCAGCACGCCGGAGTCTCCGCGAGCACGGTGAGCTATGTCCTCAGCGGCAAACGGTCCATCTCCGTGAACACCCGGCAACGGGTCGAGCGGAGCATCCGCGAACTCGGGTACCACCCGAACGCCGGGGCCCGCGCCCTGGCCAGCAGCAGGTCGAACATCATCGCGCTGATGATCCCGCTGCGCACGGACATGTACGTGCCGGTGATGATGGAGATCGCCATCGCGGTGGCCACCACGGCCCGCACCCACGGGTACGACGTGCTGCTGCTCACCGGTGAGGAGGGCCCGGACGCGGTGCGCCGGGTCGCGGGCAGCGGCCTCGCCGACGGCATGATCCTGATGGACGTCGAACTCGACGACGAACGGCTGCCGTTGCTCAGGGGGACCGACCAGCCCGCGGTGCTCATCGGACTGCCCGCCGACACCACCGGGTTGACCTGCGTCGACCTCGACTTCAAGGCCACCGGCGCGCTGTGCGTGGAGCACCTGGCGAAGCGGGGGCACCACGACGTCGCCGTCATCGGCGAGGCCCCGGCGGTCTACGAACGGCACACCGGTTTCGCCGAGCGCACCCTGGACGGGCTGCGCGGCCGGGCCCGCGAGCTGGGACTGCGGCTGCTGCACCGGCCGTGCGAGGGCGGGTACGACGCGCTGGCCGTGACCCTGGCCAGGATCCTCGACGAACGCCCCGGCACCACGGGCTTCGTCGTGCAGAACGAGTCGGCGGTGGAACCGCTGCTCGCCCTGCTGCGGCAGCAGGGGCGTGCCGTTCCCGAGGACGTCTCGGTGGTCGCGATCTGCCCGGAGCAGGTCGCCGTACAGGCCTCGGTGCGGCTGACGTCGGTCGCCGTCCCCGCGCAGGAGATGGGCCGGCTCGCCGTGGAACAGCTGGTCGCCAAGCTCGACGGGCGGGGCGCCGACGAGGTCGTGCTGATCGCGCCCGAACTGACGGTCCGCGCGAGCTCGGGCCCGGCCCCCGTCCAGTAACCGCCCCGAGCGGCGAAGGGGCCGGTCCCGGCGGGACCGGCCCCTTCGCCGCTCGGGGCGCGGGTCAGCCGCCGCTGACCGTCAGCTTGTTGGTGCGGAAGTCCAGCCCGCCGGCCGACGAGGTGATCTCGTAGCCGAACTGCACGTCACCGATGGTCTCGTTGCCCATCCAGCCCTTGGTGTCCTTGATCCACTCGAGGATCGGGAGGATGTCGACGGTGCCGGAGTCCGAGTCCGAGGTGCGCAGGAACGAGAAGACCTCGTTGACGCCGTTGGTCCCCTTGTACACGTTCCAGGTGTGACCGCCGAGGCTCACGGTGCCCTGTGAGCCGCCGAGCGGGCCCACCGCCCCGTTGTGGTTGACCCACAGCATGATCTCGTAGTCGTAGTCCGTGTCCCAGATGTCGTACGAGGTGTTGTACGCGCCCGAGGACGGGACGGTGACGTTGTAGCTGCTGGTCAGCGAGTTCAGGGAGGTGATCGACTTGTTGATCACCTTCTTGGAGTTCGGGTAGGACTTGATGCCGCCGGTGTTGGGGTGGTCGGCCCACACGCCCCATTCGGTACCGGAGTTGGCCCAGACGCACTGGGCACCGGCGCCGGAGCCCCAGATGTTGTTGTAGAGGGTGTAGCCGTTCAGGCTGGTGTTGCCCCACTGGTCGCAGGAGTTCCAGACGGCGGCGTGCGCGGGGGCGGAGGCGAGGCCGACCGTCGCGCCGAGGGCGAGGGCGGGTGCCAGCAGGACCTTGGTGATCCTGCTCGAGGTGCTTGTTGCCATGGGGTTCCTTCCATGGGTGGGGGGAATCGCGGGGTCACCGCGTCTTCGGCGTCAGGACGCGGTCTTCTCCGGCGACCAGGTCGAGCGGCTCGACGCCGGCGGAAGTCCACAGGTCGACGCGGTGGGTGCGGGTGGGCCGCAGGACGGCGGTGGCGCCGTCCGGGGACCAGGTGAGGTCGAGTGAGGCGCCGAAGCGGGTGCGGATCCCGCGCAGTGCGCCGCTCGGGTACGCCGGGAGCGGCGCCGGCAGCAGGACCAGCCGGTCGGGGGTGGACTGGACGAGTGCCTCGATCAGCACGGCGGGCAGGGTGTGGGCGGCGTCGGCGTTGTAGACGTGGCGGTGCGGGTAGTGCGCGCTCATCAGGGAGGCGTGGAAGAAGTCGCCGTCGAGGACCTGGCCGAGCGCGTGGGCGACCCGCTCGCCGTCCCGGAGGCGGGCCGCGATCAGCGCGTGGTGCAGATGGCCGTGCGCGGAGTCGTTCTCGGCGCCGCGCAGTTCCAGGGCGCGGTGGGCGGCGGCGGCCAGGTCCGGGGTGTCGTAGGGGGTGATCTCGTCCAGCGGCCAGACGCCGTAGAGGTGGCTGAGGTGGCGGTGGTCGTAGGAGTCCTCCAGGCCGGGCCACGCCCATTCGGCGAGCGCGCCGTCGGCGTTGATCCGGTGCGGGGGCAGCCGGTCGGCGAGCGCCCGCCAGCGGTGGGCGTGCTCCGGGTGGTACGCGGCGGCGGTCCGCAGGGCGTGCCGGGCCGCGGAGAGGTCCATGGCCGCGTTGACGGTGCCCCAGCTCGCGTTGGCGGGCCGGTTCTCGGGCGAGTAGGAGGGGACGACGACCAGCCGTCCCCGGCTGTCGGTGCGGGTGAGGAAGTCCTCGTAGAACAGGGCGACCTCGGCGAGCGCGGCGGCGGTGTGCGGGTCGCGTCCACCACGGATCTCGTCGTGGTCGACGAGGGGCTTGAGCAGCCAGTCGGCGCCGGCGGTCCACAGGTGCAGCGGGTACTCGCGGCTGAAGTGGTACGAGTGCCCCGACTCGCCGTCGCTGTGCGCGGGCGCGACGACGCCCCGGGCGCCGAACACCGCGCGGGCGTTGTCCCGCCAGTCGAGCAACTGCCGCTGGACCAGGGCGGCCAGGGCCTCGGTGACCTCGGGGAGGGCCGCCGCGGCGGCGGAGGCCGTCTGGAGGTTGAGATTGGCGTCGTTGGTGAAGGCTCCGGACCAGGCGGTGTCCCAGTCACCGGTCCACAGTCCGGTGAGGCGGGGCGGGAACAGGCCGCTGGAGGACAGCAGGTGGTAGCGGCCGGCCGCGAAGAGCCTCTCGAGCAGGGCGGCGCTGCGCGGCCGGGTAAGCAACTCGGAGCCCGGCATGGCGCGTTCGTCCGGATCGGCGGCCAGGTCGAGGGTGACCCGTTCGTAGGCGGTGCGGTGCAGGGGCAGATGGCGGGCGAGGAGGCCGTCGTACGGGGTCCCGGGGGCGCAGTCGAGCAGATCGCGCAGGGCGCGGCCCTCGGCGACCACGTCCACCTCCCCGGTGTGCCGCCGCACCCGGGTGAGCAGCAGCACGGACCGGGCGTCCTCGACACGCACCCCCGGCGGGGCGAGCGCCGTCCGGCCTCCGGTGACGGCGACCAGGGTGACGCCGGTGCAGGCGAGGTCGCTGCCCGGGTAGCGGGCGCGCAGGCTCAGCAGGGCACCCTCGGGGGTGAGGACGGCTCCGTGGCCGACGCCCAGGCCGGCGGGGGCGCCGGGGAGCCTGTGGTCCAGGGAGAGGTCGAGGGTGAGTTCGGGGCCGGTGACGTGCTGGACGATCACGTCGTCGGCGCGGGAGACGAAGACCCGGCTGGTCCAGTCGGCGCGGGCGGCCTCCGCGACGCCGGTGGCGAAGTCGACCGTGCGGCGGTATCCGCCCCGGTCCGGGTCGCGGTCCGGGCGGCGTGCCCGGATCTGGAAGGCGGGGTGGAAGGGCTGCACCCACTGGAGCGGGCGGCCGTCGGTGAAGCCCTCGGCGGCGCCCGGGTCACCGGCGAGCAGCCGGTCCTGGAGGTCGGGCAGTTCGTCGGCCAGCCGGGGCGGCAGCCGGTTGTGGCCGTCGCCCTCGCCCGGACGGACGAGGGTGTGATGGGTGACGACGGTCCGGTCGTCGTCCGGATCGCCGAACACGAGGGCGCCGTGGTGGCCGTTGCCGCTCAGGAAGGCGTCCTCCCAGCGGCCGGCCGGGCAGGGCTCCCAGGTTCCGTGGACGGGCGTGGCGCTCATGGCTTCAGCACCGCCGCGCCGTAGCGGCCGAGGGTGATCCGGTCGGTCACGGTCGCCTCCGTCAGCAGGTCGTGGTGGGCTCCCGGGACGTCCACGGTGACCGGCTCGCGATCGTGGTTGAGCAGGAACAGCAGGTCCCCGCGGCGGACCGCCTCGACTCCGTCCGGGAGTCCGTCGAGCACCGGCCGCACGCCCGCACCGGTGGCGACGCGGGTCAGGAGCGCGCGCAGCGCCTCCGGTTCGGGGAGCGTCGAGACGTACCAGGCGCGGCCCTTGCGCAGCACGGCGGGCAGCCCGTCGAGTTCCCCGCCCCTGTAGGGGACGGTCTCGTCGGCGGTGCCGTCGGGCTCCAGTTCCTCGGACCACAGGGTGCCGCGCAGACCGCCCTCGCAGTCGGCGGTCTCCCCCGGCTCCAGCGGCCACCACTCGTGCAGGGTGCGGATGCCGAAGAGTTCCCGCAGCCGGGTGTCCATGCCGCCGGGCCGCACCCGGTCGTCCTGGTCGGCGACGCCGGTCAGGAACCCGCAGACGAGGGTGCCGCCGCCGCGCACGTGGGCGAGCAGGTTGTCGACGGCCGCGTCGGTGAGGAGGTAGAGCTGCGGGACGACGACCAGCCGGTAGCCGGACAGGTCGTGTCCGGGGTGGGCGAAGTCGGTGGTGAGACGGGCCTGCCAGAGCGCGCGGTGCCAGGCGCTCAGGACCTGTGGGTAGTCGACCTCGTGGGAGGGCCGGGCCTCCTGGTCGCCGGCCCACCAGGAGTGCCAGTCGTGCAGCACGGCGACATCGGCGATGATCCGGCCGCCGGCGACGTGCGGGGCGATCCGGGCCAGGTCCGCGCCGAGCTGCTTGACCTCCTGGTACGTACGTCCCTGCTCGCCGGCGTGGCCGACCATCCCGGAGTGGAACTTCTCCGCGCCCTGCCGGGACTGGCGCCACTGGAAGTAGCAGACGGCGTCCGCGCCGCGGGCGACGGCCTGGAGGGACCACAGGCGGTTGAGACCGCGCGGCTTGGGGGGGTTCACGCGCCGCCAGTTGACCGGTCCGGCCGCCTGTTCCATCAGCATCCACGGGCCGCGGGCCTGGGAGCGGGTCATGTCCTGGACCAGGGCGCCGCTCTGGGCGCCGGACGGGTCGCGCGGGTCGGGGTAGAGGTCGACGGAGACGACGTCCTCCTCCTCGGCCCAGCGCCAGGCGTCCTGCCCCGCCCACAGCGGCATGAAGTTGGTGGTGACCGGGAGGTGCGGGGTGTGCCGGCGGACGATGTCGCGTTCGGCGGTGTAACACTCCAGGAGCATGTCGGACGTGAAGCGCTTGAAGTCCAGCACCTGGGTGGGGTTCTTCAGGTAGTGCGCGTGTCGGGGCGTCAGCACCTCGTCCCAGTCGCCGTATCCCTGGCTCCAGAAGGCGGTGCCCCAGGCGGTGTTGAGGGCGTCGAGGGTGCCGTAGCGGTGGCGCAGCCAGGAGCGGAAGCGGGCGGCGGCCTCGTCGCCCCAGTCGTAGGTGCAGTACTCGTTGTTGATGTGCCACAGGGTGAGGGCCGGGTGGCCGGCGTAGCGGGCGGCCAGGTCCTCGGTGATGGCGGCGGCGTACCGGCGGTAGGTGGCGCTGGAGTGCGAGAAGTGCTGGCGTCCGCCCCACCACTCGGTCCGGCCCTCCGCGTCCCGGGGCAGGGTGTCGGGGTGGAGCCGGCCCATCCAGGGCGGCGGGGAGGCGGTCGGGGTGGCGAGGACGACGCCGACGCCGCTGTCGTGCATCAGGTCCATCAGCCGGTCCAGCCAGCCGAAGTCCCGCTCCCCCGGTCGGGGTTCGAGCTTCGACCAGGAGAAGACGCCGAGGGTGACGGAGTTGACCCCGGCCTCCTTCATCAGCCGGACGTCCTCGTGCCAGACCTCCTCGGGCCACTGCTCGGGGTTGTAGTCGCCGCCGTAGAGGAGGCGGCCGCGGGTGACATCGCTCAGGTCCGGCATCAGACGGGCTCCCCGTACTGGATGCCGCGCCCGTTGGTGGCGAGGTAGACCCGGCCGTACACGCGCGGGTCGCCGGTGATGGTCTCGCCGGTCCAGCCCCACTGGTGGTCGTCGTCGTTGATGCGCACCCAGGTCCTCGCCTCGTCGTCGGAGCGGTACACGGCGGTGATCGCCCCGGTGGAGCCGACCTGGTAGATCGCCGGGTATCCGGCACCGGGGGCGGCCTTGCCGAAGCCGAGGGTGTGGGAGGCGTGGCAGCTGTCCACCTTGGCGAAGCTCCCACCCCCGTCGGTGGACCGGTACAGCCCGTTCCCCTTGGTGCTCAGCCACAGGTCGCCGCTGCGGCCGGGCGCCGCGACCAGCTTGAACTGGCTGTCGCCGGAGGGCAGCCCGGTCGCACGGGCGGTGAAGGAACGGCCGCCGTCGGTGCTGGCGAGCAGCGTTCCCGTGCCGGTGTCGTACGCGTAGAGGAGCGCCGGGTCGGCCGGGTCGGCGACCGGCACGGCGCCCTCCGGGAAGGAGGGGACCTCGGACCAGGTGGCGCCGTTGTCCGCCGAGCGGTGGGCCGGGTACTTCGTTCCGTCCCAGTGCACGAAGGACCACAGGAGCACGCTGCCGTCGGCGTTGACGGCGATCGGCCCCGGTGCGTCCTTGGCGAGGGAGGGCTGGGCCGCGAAGGGCGCCCAGGTCCGTCCGCCGTCGTGGGAGTACGCGCCGTTGCCGTTCTCGCCCCAGCCCGTCCGGACGACGTACGCCGGTCTGCGCGCGGCCTGCGCGAGTCCCGTCGCCGACCCGAAGACGGGGTTCGTCGCCATGCCCTGCGCCGGGGACGAGGCGAGCCGCTCGTGGTACATCACGCCGATGTCCCGCGACCCGCTGATCAGGTGTGCCCTCCCGGTCGGGGGCGAGACCAGCTGGGTCACGGACGCCTCCTCCAGGCCGCGGATCCGCGGGGCCCAGTGGCGCAGGTCCCGGGTGCCGTAGAGGGTGGCGCCGGTGCCGTACACCAGGTGCTCCGAGTCGTACGGGTCCAGGGCGAGCGCCTGGATCCACCAGCCGAACTTGGGTGTGTCCTCGCCCCAGTTCAGGTACGGCGTCTCGGACACGTCGAGGACGGCGGTGTCCTTCAGCGAGCGCCAGCTGCGTCCGCCGTCGGTGGACCGGTACAGCGTGTCGACCGCCGCCCAGCGGTTGTTGGTGGAGACGACGACGGTGCCGGGACGGCGGGCGTCCACGGCGACCCCGCCATAGCCGAAGGTGTCCGCGGAGCCTGCGTCGGGCTTCACCGGGGTGACCTCGGTCCACTCGTCGCCGCTGGTACGCAGCTTGTGCACGCTGCCGTCGGACTGGCCGTTGGGGCCGGGCGCGTCGGCGTAGGTCACGTACAGCTCACGGGTGTGCCGGTCGTACGCGGCCCGGATCGGCACGCGCGCGGCGGCGCCGGACGGCTGCCCGGGGACCGCCTCCCAGGTGGCGCCGTCAAAGGTGCGGAACAGGTTCGCGCCGCCACCGTCGCCCCAGCCGGCGTAGACGGCGCGCCCGGCGGCGACGAGGAGGATGACGCCCTGACCGGTGGCGGACGGGGTGGCCGGGAACCCGTTCACGGGCGCCCAGGTGGCGCCCCGGTCGGCCGACCTGAGCAGTCCGTCGTGCCGGGTGCCGAGCCACAGGGTGTCGCTGTCCCGGGGGTCGACGAGGAGCCGCTCGCCGGCGCCCCGGCCGTCCTCGTTGGCGCCGAGCCTCACGGTGAGGTCGGTGCGCCGCCAGGTGGCGCCGCGGTCGTCCGAGCGCAGCACCGCGCCGTTGCCCGCCCACGACTGGGCGTAGGTGCCGCAGGCCAGGTAGAGCCGGTCCGGGTGCGCGGGATCGACCGCCATCGCCTCGACCCCGAGCAGGTTCCAGTCGTCCCACCCGATGTGGTCGAGCAGCGGGACCCAGCGGTCGCGCCGGTCGTCCCAGCGGTAGGCGCCTCCGATGTCGGTCCGGGCGTAGGCGAGCCCGCGCACCCGGGGGTGGAACAGCACACCGGTGATGAACCCGGTCCCGCCGATGACGACGTTGCGCCAGCGGTAGGCGGAGGCCCCGGCGGCCCTCGCCCGGCCGCCGAGGGCGGGAACACCGGCGACAGCGGTGGCGGCCGCCGCTCCTGCAAGAACAGCACGCCGGCTCAAGGAAGACGCGAACATGGCAGAACCTCGCCTATGCGGGGGGGGTGGGTGGAGGAACCTGAAGGGGGGCGGGGCCGTGCCGGTACGCGGCTCCGCCGCGTGGGCGCGGCCGACCACGACGGACCCGCGGCCGGACAGCGGCGCAGCCCCGGACAACCGGGGACGTCAGCCCTTGACGGCCCCTGTGAGCATGCCCTTCTTGAAGTGCTTCTGGACGAACGGCGACAACACGGCCACCGGCAGCAGGGCCATGACCATCACGGCCATCTGCACGGCCAGACCGGACAGCTCACCGGTCTTGATCGCCTGGCCCAGGCCGACCGGCGCCTCCTGCTTCTGCACCAGCTGGATCATGACGTTCTGCAGCGGCAGCATGTCCTGGTCGTTCAGGTACAGGGAGGCGTTGAACCAGGCGCTCCAGTAGCCGACGGCGTAGAACAGCGTGATCACCGCGACGACCGCGCGGGAGAGCGGCAGCACGATCTGCCACAGGATGCGCAGGTCCCCGGCGCCGTCGATGCGGGCGCTGTCGATCAGCTCCTGCGAGATGCCCATGAAGAAGCCGCGCAGCACCAGGATGTTGAAGACGCTGATCGCACTGGGCAGGATCAGCGCGAGGTAGCTGTCCATCAGGCCCAGGGACTGCACCAGCAGGTAGGTGGGGATGAGGCCGGCGCTGAAGAACATCGTGGCCAGCAGCACCATGAGGATCCAGCGGTGGCCGAAGGAGCCGGTGCGGGACAGCCCGTAGGCGCACAGCACCGACACCGCCATCGAGAACACGGTGCCGACGAGGGTGACGCCGATGCTGACGAGCGCCGCCCGGGTGACCTGGCCGCCGCTGAGCAGTTCCTGGTAGGCGATGAAGGTGATGTCCGTCGGGATCATCACCAGCCCGCCGGCCTCGTCGATGGCCTTGCGCGTGGACAGGCTGGTGGCCACGACGATCCACAACGGGAACAGGATGGCGAAGCAGGCGAGGAACAGGACCAGCCCCTTGCCCGCGAGCCCGGCCCGGCTGGGCTTCTCCTCCCACACCGGCCGGGGCGGGGCCGCCCAGCGGCCGGGCGCGCGTACGGGCTTGTCGATGACGGCGGTCACTTCTTGTACACCCCCTGCTCGCCCATGAGATGGGCCACCTTGTTCGCTATCAGGACCAGGCCGAGACTGATGACGCCCTTGACGAGCCCCGCGGCGGCCGCGTAGCCGAAGTCCTGGTTGCGCACGCCGTTCCACCACACGAAGGTGTCGAGGACCTCCGCGGCGCCCGGTCCGACGGCGCCGCGTTGCAGCAGGATCTGTTCGAAGCCGACCGTCAGGGCGTCGCCGACGCGCAGCACCAGCAGCAGGGCGATCACCGGCCGCAGCGCGGGCAGCGTGACGTGCCACATGCGGCGCCAGCGGTTCGCGCCGTCCATCGCGGCGGCCTCGTACAGGTCGGGGCTGACCGAGGCCAGCGCGGCGAGGAAGACGATGATCCCCCAGCCGGCGTCCTTCCACACGCTCTGCGCGGTGACCAGGAACTTGAAGGTCTCCGGGTCGGTCATGAGGCTGAGCCCGTCGTACCCGTGGTCGCGCAGCAGCTGGGACAGCAGTCCGGCGCCGCCGAACAGCTGCTGGAAGACGGCGACGACCAGCACCCACGAGAAGAAGTGCGGCAGGTAGAGGATCGCCTGCGAGATCGCCCGCACCCGGGGCCTGACCACGCTGTTGATGAGCAGCGCGAGCAGGATGGGAATCGGGAAGTACAGCACCAGCTGCAGGAAGAACAGCACCAGCGTGTTCTGCACCGCGTTCCAGAAGGCGGAGTCCTCGAAGATGCGCTGGAAGTTCTCCAGGCCCACCCACGGGCTGTGCAGGATGGAGACGACCCCGTTGTCACTGATGTAGGGGTCGTACTCCTGGAACGCGACGACGTTGCCGAGGATCGGCACGTAGTTGAAGAGCAGCACCAGCAGGATGGCCGGCAGCGTCATCAGCAGCAGGACGCGGTCGCGTCTGAACCTCGTCCGGAGGCTGAGCTTCCCGGCGGGCGGTTTCCCGGTGGCCCCGGTGGCGCCGCCGTGCGCCGCCGGGGGGTTCTCCTTCGCTTCGGCCTCGGTGTCGGTCCGAGGCACCGTGCTGTGGGACACGGCGGTTCTCCTTGCCTCGGTGCCCGGTCAGCCGGCCGCCGAACCGTTCTCGTCGAGGATCTTCTTGTACCAGTCGCGGAGTTCGTCCCCGCCCTTGCTCTTCCAGTCGGAGACGGCCTGCTGCACGTCGCTGACCTTCTTGCGGCCGCGGATGACGTCGTCCTCCAGCTGCTCGAAGTCGTTGGAGAGGTTGGTCCAGCGGGCGGGCTCGGTGATCTGCATGCCGTAGAAGGACGACTTCCTGGTGAAGGCGCCCATCCGCTGCTGCCACTCCACCTGGCCCTTGGCGACCTCGGGGAAGTCGGGGTGGGCGATGGTCGCGGCGGGGCTCGCGATCATCACGTAGGCGTTCATCACGTCGATGTTGCCCTGGTCGGTCTTGGTGGGCACACCGTCCTTGACGGTGTAGTGGGTGCCCTCCACGCCGTAGTTGGTGGCCATGTACTCCTTGGTGCCGTAGGGCGCGGCGGTGACGTTGGCGACGGCCAGCACGTCACGTATCACGGCCTCGGACGCCTTCTTGTTGACGAAGGCGAAGATGCCGGCCGGGTTCTTCGCCCACAGCGTGGGATCGCCGCCGTCGTGGCCGAAGATGTCCATGCCCCAGATCTTGAACTCGGGGTTCTGGGTGGCCTGTTCGGCGGTGCGGCTCCACCACTGCGAGGCGTCCTGGTTGTAGATGAGGAACTCGCCGGCGGCGAACTTGGGTCCGGGGTCGGTGGCGTTGCTCTTGCCCAGCTCGGCGTCGGGGTGCACGACTCCGGCGGCGAACAGCTTGCGCGTCCACTCCAGGGCCTCGAGGTACTCCTCGGTCTCGATGCGGTAGACCAGCTTGCCGTCGACCAGGTTCCAGCCGAGCGACTTCTCCTCGCCGGAGAGCACGCCGAAGGCGTTGAAGGCGGTCCACTTCATGTCCAGGCAGGCCCAGCGCTTGGCCTTGGCGTTGGTGGCGTCCTTGGCCAGCGCCATGAACTCGTCGCACGAGCGGGGGACTTCGTAGCCCTCCTTCTCGAAGATGTCCTGACGGTAGAGCGGGACCATGCCGGTGACGTACGAGGACGGCATGGGCAGGCCGCGCAGCTTGCCGCCGAAGATGGACCGCTGCCAGGCGTCGGTGGGGATCGCCGCGAGGTTCGGGTAGTCCTTGACGGCGTCGCCGGACAGGTACGGGCCGAGGTCGGCGAACTTGCTGATGATGGCGCTGGGGATCTTGCCCGTCATGTTCCAGCCGGGCACGACCACCACGTCGGGCACCTCGCTGGAGGCGAGGACGGCGCCGAGCTTCTGGTCGTAGGTGTTGCCGTCCTGGTTCTGCCAGACCACGTCGACGCCGATGAGGTCGTTCATCGACCTGTAGTAGGCGTTGCCGCCCTTGGGCGGGGAGCCCCAGAACGGCGACATGACGGTGACCTTGTTGCCCTTGCCGAGCTTCTTCGGCACCGACGTCTCCAGGTCCGCCAGGTCGAGCTTGCTGGTGAAGCCGACCGCGGAACCGTTCTTGCTGGGGATGTCGGGCGTGACCACGTTGCTCGCCACGTACGCCGGGAGGATCTTCTTGGCGTCCTTGCCCGACGTGGTGCCGTCCCGCGAACCTCCGTCGGACCCGCCGCACGCGGCGAGCAGCGGCATTCCCCCGGCCACCGCTGCGGTGGCGACCGCCGTGGAGGCGAGGAAGCTTCTCCGGCTCGGGCCGGAGGAGTGGGGGGCGGCGTTCGGCGTCATTGCGTCAACCCTTCATGGCGCACCGGGACACCCGGCAGGTGGCCGTCGGCTGCGGTGTCTTCAGTGGAACTGGCTGAGCCGAAGCGGTGGTTCGGCGGAAGGTGCGCCGGAAAGGCGGGCCTCGCAGTCGAAGCGCTTCGATGTTGCTGCGAGGTTAAGTGAACACCCAGGGGCACACAAGGGTCACATCCAAGATTCCTCGGATGTATGCACGATCGCGATGCAGGCATCATGTTCATGGGTCACCCACGAGGCGTTCGATCCGGTGCCCCGGATCCCTTGACACCCACCCCCGCCCCGAATGAGCATCGAAGCGCTTCGAAAGCGCCTCGTCGCTCCATCCCGAGGGGAACTCCACGTGACCGCACAAACGCCGCCTACGCCGCCTTTCCGCGATACGGCCCTGCCGTTCGCGAAGCGCATCGACGACCTCCTGTCGCGGCTCACCCTCGACGAGAAGATCGGATTTCTGCACCAGTTCGCGCCGGCCGTCGAGCGTCTGGACGTCGCCGCCTTCCGCACCGGTCAGGAGGCCCTGCACGGCGTCGCCTGGATGGGTCCGGCGACGGTGTTCCCGCAGGCCGTCGGCCTGGGCGCCACCTGGAACCAGGAGCTGGTGCGCCGGGTGGGCGAGGCGGTGTCCCGCGAGACCCGTGCGATGCGCACCCGCGACGAGCGCGTCGGCCTCAACGTCTGGGCGCCGACCGTCAACCTGCTGCGCCACCCCCTGTGGGGCCGCAACGAGGAGGGCTACTCGGAGGACCCGAAGCTCACCTCGGCGATCGCCACCGCCTACACCCACGGCCTGCGCGGCGACCACCCGGTGTACTGGCGCACGGCCCCCGTCCTCAAGCACTGGCTGGCGCACAACAACGAGACGGAGCGCGACACCACCTCCAGCTCCGTCCGCCCGCGCGTGCTCCACGAGTACGACCTGCGTGCCTTCCGCGAGGCAGTCGAGGCCGGCACGGTGGCCGGCGTGATGCCGGCGTACAACCTGGTCAACGGCCGTCCGAACCACGTGTCGCCGTATCTGCGCGAGCACCTGCGCGCCTGGACCGAAGAGGACCTGCTGGTCTGCTCGGACGCCGGGGCGCCGTCCAACCTGGTCGACTCCGAGCACTACTTCGACACCCACGAGGAGGCCACCGCGGCGGCCCTGCGGGCCGGGGTCGACAGCTTCACCGACCACGGCACCGACAGCTCGACGATCATCGGACGTATCAGGGGAGCGCTGGAGCGGGGGCTGCTCGCGGAGGCCGACATCGACACGGCCGTACGCCGTCAGCTCTCGGTGCGGTTCCGGCTCGGCGAGTTCGACCCGGGCGCGGACCCGTACGCCGGGGAACAGCCCTTCGACACCCCGGAGCACCGGGCGCTCGCCCAGGAGGCCGCCGAGCAGGCGATCGTCCTGCTGAAGAACGACGGCACGCTGCCGCTCGCCCCGGACACCCGGGTCGCGGTCGTCGGACTGCTCGCCGACGAGTGCAAGCTCGACTGGTACAGCGGCAGCCTCATCCACCGCGTCACCCCACTGGAGGGCCTCCACGAGCGCTTCGGCGCCGAGCGCGTGGAGTTCGCCGAGGGCGTGGACCGGGTGCTGCTGAAGACCTCCTCCGGTACGTTCCTGCACGTCCCGCCGGCCCCCGAGGCCCCCGAGACGGCGCGCGGCGCCGAGGGCGCCCTCGACCCGGCGCTGCTCGCGGGCCGCACCGACCTGCCGCCGCTCACCGCCAGGGCGGACGGCACCGCCCTCGCGCTGGCCGACTGGGGCGAGGGCGTGCTCACCCTGCGGGCGCCCGACGGCCGCTACCTCTCCGTCGCCGAGGACGGGTACGTGCGTGCCTCCGCCGACCAGCCGGGCGGCTGGGTCGTGCAGGAGACGTTCCGGCTGGAACCGCACGGGGACGGTCACCTCCTCCGGCATGTGGGGACGGGACGCCACGTGCAGGTCGCCGCCGACGGCGTGAAGGTTGCCGAGGAGGACCCCGAGGTCTTCGAGCTGGTCGTCGTCGAGCGCGGGCAGGACGCGGTCGCGCGCGCCGCGGCCGGCGCCGACGTGGTCGTGGTGGTCGCCGGCAACGATCCGCACATCAACGGGCGCGAGACCGAGGACCGTACGACGCTGCGGCTGCCCGCCCAGCAGGAGCGGCTGCTGCGCGCGGCCCGCGCCGCCAACCCGAACACGGTGCTGGTGCTGACCTCCGCCTACCCGTACGCGGTGGACGCGGCGGACCTCCCGGCGCTGCTGTGGACCGCGCACGGCGGGCAGGCCGCGGGCACCGCACTGGCCCGCGTGCTCGCCGGCGACGTCTCCCCCGCCGGCCGGCTGCCGCAGACCTGGTACGCCGACGACGCCGACCTGCCGGACCTCCTCGACTACGACGTGATAGGCGGCCGGCAGACCTACCTCTACTTCGAGGGCACGCCGCTGTTCCCCTTCGGGCACGGCCTGTCGTACGCGGGCTTCTCCTACGGGGAGCTGACGGCGGACGTCGTCGGGCCGGCGGTGCACGTCTCCTTCGCCGTCACCAACACCGGCGACGTCACCGCCGACGAGGTGCCCCAGCTCTACACCCGGGCCGTGGACCCCTCGGTCCCGCGTCCGCGCCGCGAGCTGCTGGCGCACCGGAGGGTGACGCTGGCGCCCGGGGAGTCGGTCGAGCTGTCCTTCGTGCTGCCGCTGTCCGCCTTCGCGTTCTGGGACGTGGCGGTGGGCCGGTGGCGGGTGGAGCCGGGGGCGTACGAGCTGCTGGCCGGGGCCTCCAGCGAGGACGTGCGCGCACGGGCCACCGTGACGCTGGAGGGTGAGCCGGCCGCTCCGCGCGCCGTCCTCGCACGCGGTCTGGACGGCGCCGACTTCGACGAGCAGAGCGGCATCGAGATCGTCGACCGGACGAAGGAGGCGGGCGACTCGGTCACCGCCGCGGCCGGCAAGGAGGGCGAGCTCCTCTTCCGGGGCTGCGACTTCGGCGGCGGGGCGGCGGAGGCGACCGTCGAGGTCTCCGGCGAGGGAACGGTCGAACTGTCCCTCGACGGCGGACCGGTGCTCGCCGAGCTGTCCCCGCAGGCGCCCACGCCGGGTCCGTACGACTACACCACGCTCCGCGCGTCCCTCCCCGTCGTCGACGGTGTGCACGACGTGCGCCTGCGGCTGCGCGGCCCGCTGCGGCTCGCGCACGTCGGCTTCTCCGGCTGAGGGTCCGGAGGCGGCCGGCGCGACGAGGGGCCCGGCACCGGTGGGAACCGGTGCCGGGCCCCTTCCCGTCGGGCGGGCGCTTCCCGGGGGCGCGCTGCGGAAGGCGCACCGCGATGAGGCCACCGGCAAGGGCGCGGCGACCGCCGGGCTCATCTGCGGCACCGCGGCCGCGGTGATCCCGCCGCTGCCGGGCATCCTGCTGGTCGCCGACGCCATGGGAGGCACCGGCACCGACTCCTGAACGCTCGTCACGGCGGAGGGCCGGTCCGGTGCGGACCGGCCCTCCGCCGTGTGCGCAGGCCTCCGTTCAACCGGTGCGCAGTCGCCTGCGGGCCTCCATCAGCGCGAATCCCAGCAGATTCGGGCCCCGCCAGCGCTCCGGGTCCGTCGCCCCCTCGTCGTCGGCCGCGAGGCCGATGCCCCACACCCGGTCCACCGGGCTCGCCTCGGCCAGCACCCTCCCCCAGCCTTCGGCCGGGGCGGCCCCCGGCTTGCCTCGCTCGCCCGTGCCCAGCAGGAAACCCCGCAGGTCCGCGTGGGCCGCGAACTTGTGCACGCTGCCCTCGACGACGATGCCGAACCGCTCCCGCCGCCAAGTCTCCTCGTCGAAGCCCCGTACCAGCCGCCCGGCCTTCTTCGCCTGCGCGGGATGCCTCGCGGCCAGCACCCGCCGCTCCCCCTCCGGGTCCTCGAACAGCCGGGCCTTGGCCGCCATCATCCAGTGCTCGGCGGTCGCGTACTGCACGCCGTCCACCGTGAACGGCGAGGGCCACCACTGGCTCAGACAACTCGGCCCGATCCGGCCGCCGGGCAGTGGCCGGTGTCCCCAGAAGTGCAGGTACTTGATCCTCGTCCCGGCCCGCAGCGCCTCGATCAGCTTCTCCCGCGAGTACAACGCCCCCGTGCTCCTCTCCATGCACGCGAGTCTGGCAGCGACCACCGACACTCCGCCCTGCCTTTTCTGTGGCCGCTCGACACCTGGTCGACAGATTCCGTCGCGTAACCAAAAGGAAACAACGGAATCACTTGTTGGAGTCCCATCACTCTGTCAGGATCGGCACTCAAATCGAGCTGGAGCCACGCCGCCCTCTCGGGGCCACGGAGGAGAGCGACATGCACGACCCGGGCAGCACCACCCCGGAACGGTTTCCCGCCCAGGAACGGTTCGCGGACGGCGCGCAGTTCGTCGCGGGCCGCCCGGCGAAGGGCACCTCGGGCCGGACCCACGCGGTCGTCGACCCGGCCACCGGTGCCGGGGTGTACACCTACGAACTCGCCGGCCCCGATGACGTCGACACGGCCGTCACCGCCGCGCGGGAGGCGTTTCCGGCATGGGCCGGCGCCACTCCCGGCGAGCGGTCCGACGCCCTGCACCGGTTCGCCGCCGTGGTCGCCGACCGCGCGGAGGAATTCGCCCGCGCGGAGTCACTGCAGTGCGGCAAGCCCCTGAAACTGAGCCGCGGGTTCGACGTACCGGGCACGATCGACAACATCGCCTTCTTCGCCGGGGCCGCCCGCCACCTGACGGGCCACTCGGCCGGCGAGTACTCCGGCGACCACACCTCCTACGTCCGCCGTGAGCCCATCGGCGTCGTGGGCTCCATAGCGCCCTGGAACTATCCGCTCCAGACGGCCGCCTGGAAGATCCTCCCGGCGATCGCCGCGGGCAACACCGTCGTCCTCAAGCCGGCCGAGCTCACCCCGCTGACCTCGCTCCTCCTCGCGCAGGCCGCCACCGACGCCGGCCTGCCGGACGGTGTGGTCAACATCGTCACCGGGACCGGCAAGGAGGCGGGCGAGCACCTGGTCGGCCATCCCGACGTGGCCATGACCTCCTTCACCGGCTCCACCGCCGTCGGCAAGCGGGTCGCCGAAATCGCCACCGCCACCGTCAAACGCCTCCACCTGGAACTCGGCGGCAAGGCCCCCTTCGTCGTCTTCGACGACGCCGACCTCGACGCCGCCGTCCACGGCGCGGTCGCGGGCGCACTGATCAACACCGGCCAGGACTGCACGGCCGCCACCCGCGCGTACGTGCAGCGCCCGCTGTACGAGGCGTTCGTCGAGCGCACCGCCACCCCGATGGAGACCGTCCGGCTCGGCGACCCCTTCGCCCCCGGCACCGACCTGGGCCCGATGGTCTCGCACGCCCAGCGCGACCGGGTGGCCGGCTCCGTCGACCGGGCGCGCGCCTACGCGCACGTGGTGACCGGTGGCGAGGCGCCCCTGGGCGGGCTGGCGGACGGCGCGTACTATCGCCCCACGCTCATCGCCGGCGCGCCGCAGGACAGTGAGATCGTGCAGTCCGAGATCTTCGGGCCGGTGCTGGTCGTCCTGCCCTTCGACACCGACGACGAGGGCATCGCGCTGGCCAACGACACCCCGTACGGGCTCGCGGCCTCCGCCTGGAGCCGGGACGTGTACCGCACGGGCCGCGCCACCCGCGAGATCAGAGCGGGGTGCGTGTGGATCAACGACCACATCCCGATCATCAGCGAGATGCCGCACGGCGGCTACAAGGCCTCCGGCTCCGGCAAGGACATGTCCACCTACTCGTTCGAAGAGTACACACAGGTCAAGCACGTCATGTTCGACAACACCGCGGCGGTTCGCAAGGACTGGCACCGCACCGTCTTCGGGGACCGATGACAGCCAGGCCGCCCGACCCGCGGCCATCCTCCCGAAAGGGCACCACGCGCATGGAGCAGTACGAGCCCGACCGCCTCTCCCCGGCCCAGGTGGCCGCCGTGCGGCGCAGCCTCCGCAACGGCAGGGCGGCCCTGTCCCGCCGGTCCCTGTTGCGCGCCTCCACGGGCGGCACGCTCGCGGTCGGCGGACTCGGCGCACTGAGCGGCTGCGGCATCCCCGCCGCAGGCAACACCCGGGGCGGTGTCCCGGCGGAGGACCGCTCGAAGGAGGAGAAGTCGGTCAACTTCTCCAACTGGACCGAGTACATGGACGTCGACGAGACGGGGCGCGAGCACCCCACGCTGGACGCGTTCACCGAACGCACCGGCATCGAGGTCGAGTACACCGAGGACATCAACGACAACACCGAGTTCTTCGGCAGGATCAAACCGCAGCTCGCCGCGGGCCAGGACACCGGCCGCGACCTCATCGTCCTCACCGACTGGCTGGCCGCCCGCCTGATCCGCCTCGGCTGGGTGCAGAAGCTGGACCCGGCCAACCTCCCGAACGCCTTCGCCAACCTGTCGCCCCAGTTCCGCAGCCCCGACTGGGACCCGGGCCGCGCCTACTCCTACCCCTGGCAGGGCATCGCGACCGTCATCGCCTACAACAGGAAGGCGCTCGACGGCGTCGAGGTGAGGACCCTCTCCGACCTGCTGGACAACCCGAGGCTCAAGGGCCGGGTCGGACTGCTCACCGAGATGCGCGACACCATGGGCCTGACCCTGCTCGACATGGACAAGGAGCCGGAGAAGTTCACCGCGGACGACTACGACGCGGCGCTCGCCCGTCTCCAGAAGGCGGTCGACAAGGGCCAGATCCGCCGCTTCACCGGCAACGACTACACCGCGGACATCAGCAAGGGCGACTTCGCCGCCTGTGTGGCCTGGGCCGGGGACGTCGTCCAGCTGAAGGCGGACAACCCGGACGTCGACTTCCTGATCCCCGACAGCGGCTACATGATGTCCAGCGACAACCTGCTGGTCCCCAACAAGGCCCGTCACAAGGCCAACGCCGAGCGGCTGATCGACTACTACTTCGAGCCGAGGGCGGCCGCGGAGCTCGCCGCCTACATCAACTTCGTCTGCCCGGTCGAGGGAGTCAAGGACGAGCTCGCGAAGATCGACGAGGACGCGGCGAACAACCCGCTGATCCTCCCCGACCGGGCCATGCAGGCCAAGTCCCGTGCCTTCCGCTCCCTGAGCACCGAGGAAGAGACGGCGTTCGAAGAGAAGTTCGCGAAGCTCACTGGGGCGTGACGAGATGAAGACGACCGACGACACCACCACGGCCGGCCGCGGCGGGGACGTCCGCCTCACCGGCATCGGCAAGACGTACGGCTCCTTCACCGCCGTGCACCCCTTGGACCTGACCGTCCCGCAGGGCTCCTTCTTCGCCCTGCTCGGCGCGTCCGGCTGCGGCAAGACCACCACCCTGCGGATGATCGCCGGCCTGGAGGAGCCCACGAGCGGCACCGTCCACCTCGGCGACCAGGACGTCACCGCGCTGCCGCCGTACAAGCGGCCGGTGAACACGGTCTTCCAGTCCTACGCCCTCTTCCCGCACCTCGACATCTTCGAGAACGTCGCCTTCGGTCTGCGGCGGCGCGGCATCAAGAGCGTGCGGAAGCAGGTCGAGGAGATGCTGGAGCTGGTCCAGCTCGGCGAGCAGGCCCGCAAGAAGCCGCACCAGCTCTCCGGCGGCCAGCAGCAGCGGGTCGCGGTGGCCCGCGCGCTGATCAACCACCCCAAGGTGCTGCTGCTCGACGAGCCGCTCGGCGCCCTCGACCTGAAGCTGCGCCGCCAGATGCAGCTGGAGCTCAAGCGCATCCAGACCGAGGTCGGCATCACCTTCGTGCACGTCACGCACGACCAGGAGGAGGCCATGACCATGGCCGACACGATCGCCGTGATGAACGCCGGCCGGGTCGAGCAGCTCGGCTCCCCCGCCGACCTGTACGAGAACCCGCGCACCACCTTCGTCGCCGACTTCCTCGGCACCTCCAACTTCATCGAGGCCGAGGTGGAGTCGGCGTCCGGCGGAGAACTCGTGCTGAAGGCGGGCGGCGGCAGGCTCGTGCTGCCCGAGGCCCGCAACAGCGCGCCCACGACGACCGGTGGAAAAGTACTGGCCGGGGTGCGCCCGGAGAAGATCTCCCTCACCCACGCCGACGACGCCGGCGAGATACCCGAGGGCCGCAACCGGATCACCGGCCGGATCGCCGGCGCCGGCTTCATCGGCGTCTCCACTCAGTTCGTCGTCGACAGCCCGGTCTGCACCGACTTCGAGGTCTACGTCCAGAACATCGACCGGGACGCCCGGCTGGTGCCCGGCGCCGAGGTCGTCCTGCACTGGAACCCGGCGCACACCTTCGGCCTGGACGCGGCGCAGAACATCGACGCGGGCGTCGGGACGGCCGAGGAAGAGGGCGCCCGATGACGACGGTCACCGAGGCACCGCCCCTGGCGCCCGCCCCGCCGGAGCCGGAACCGCCGCGCAGGCGGGGCCGCCGGACACCGTACCTGCTTCTGCTGCCCGGCCTGCTGTGGCTGTTCGTGTTCTTCGCGCTGCCGGTGATCTACCAGGCCTCCACGTCCGTGCAGACGGGCTCCCTGGAGGAGGGCTACCGGGTCACCTGGCACTTCGCCACCTACGGGGACGCACTGTCCGAGTACTGGCCGCAGTTCGTCCGCTCGGTGCTCTACGCGGCCTCCGCGACCGTGCTGTGCCTGCTGCTCGGCTACCCGCTGGCGTACCTGATCGCCTTCCGCGCGGGACGCTGGCGAAACCTGATCATGGTCCTGGTGATCGCGCCGTTCTTCACCAGCTTCCTGATCCGCACCCTCGCCTGGAAGACGATCCTCGCCGACGGCGGACCGCTGGTCGGCGCCCTGGACACGCTGCACGTCCTGGACGTCACGGCCTGGCTCGGCTGGACCGCCGGCGACCGGGTGCTCGCCACCCCGCTCGCGGTGGTCTGCGGTCTGACGTACAACTTCCTGCCGTTCATGATCCTGCCGCTCTACACCTCGCTGGAGCGGATCGACCCCCGGCTGCACGAGGCGGCGAACGACCTGTACGCCAGACCCTCGACCACCTTCCGCAAGGTCACCTTCCCGCTGTCGATGCCGGGCGTGGTCTCCGGCACGCTGCTGACCTTCATCCCGGCGTCCGGCGACTACATCAACTCGGATCTGCTCGGTTCCACCGACACCCGCATGGCCGGCAACGTCATCCAGTCGCAGTTCCTGCGGATCCTCGACTATCCGACGGCCGCGGCGCTCTCGTTCATCCTGATGGCCGCGATCCTCATCATGGTCACCCTCTACATCCGCAGGTCCGGGACGGAGGATCTGGTTTAAATGGCCTTCGCCGACTGGCTCAAGCGCCGTCTGGTCGTCATCGCGGGACTGCTGACCCTCGCATATCTCCTCCTGCCGAACGTCGTCGTCACGGTGTTCTCCTTCAACGATCCGAAAGGCCGCTTCAACTACGAATGGCAGGAGTTCTCCACGGAGGCGTGGAGCGACCCCTGCGGCGTCTCAGGGCTGTGCGCCTCGCTGTCGCTCAGCCTCCAGATCGCGCTGTGGGCGACGCTCGGCGCCGTCCTCCTCGGCACGATGATCGCCTTCGCACTGGTCCGCTACCGCTTCCGCGCCCGCTCCGCCGTGAACTCGCTGATCTTCCTGCCGATGGCGATGCCCGAGGTGGTCATGGCGGCCTCGTTGCTCACCCTGTTCCTCAACATGGGCGTCCGGCTGGGCTTCTGGACGATCCTGATCGCCCACATCATGTTCTGCCTCAGCTTCGTCGTGGTCGCCGTGAAGGCGCGCGTGATGTCGATGGACCCCCGCCTCGAACAGGCCGCTCAGGACCTGTACGCCGGCCCGGTCCAGACGTTCCTGCGGGTCACGCTGCCGATCGCCGCCCCCGGAATCGCGGCCGGCGCGCTGCTCGCCTTCGCACTCTCCTTCGACGATTTCATCATCACCAACTTCAACGCCGGCTCGACCGTCACCTTCCCGATGTTCGTCTGGGGCTCCGCACAACGCGGAACCCCCGTGCAGATCAACGTCATCGGTACGGCCATGTTCGTCGTCGCCGTCCTCCTGGTGCTGGTCTCCATGGCCGTCGGCAGCCGCCGCAGCCGACAGAAGGCGTAGAGACACAGCCGCAGTCCCCCGTAGGGAGTTGAAATCATGGCCCCGAGCGCCATGAGCCGCTGGACGAAATCCCTTTCCGAGGCCCGACCGGTCTCCTACTGGCTGGACGACCCCGGCCGGCCCGCACCCGAGCCCGCCCTCACCGGCGCCGGGACCTGCGACCTGCTGGTCGTCGGCGGCGGCTACAGCGGACTGTGGACCGCGCTGCTCGCCAAGGAGCGCGACCCCGCACGGGACGTCGTGCTGGTGGAGGGCCGCGAGGTGGGCTGGGCCGCCTCCGGCCGCAACGGCGGGTTCTGCGCCGCCTCCCTCACCCACGGCCTGCCCAACGGACTGGCCCGCTGGCCGGACGAGATCCACACCCTCCAGCGACTGGGAGCCCGCAACCTCGACGCCATCGAGGAGACGGTCGCCCGCCACTCCCTCGACTGCGACTTCGAGCGCACCGGCGGGATCGACGTCGCCACCGAGCCCTACCAGGCCCGGGAGCTCAAGGGCTGGTACGACAGGATCCGGGCCGAGGGACTCGCCGACGGCGTCGAGTACCTGGACACCGAGGCCGTACGGGAGCAGGTGGACTCCCCGGCCTTCCGGGCGGGCCTGTACGACCGCCGGGGCATGGCGATGCTCCATCCGGCCAGGCTGGCCTGGGAGCTGAAGCGGGCCTGCCTCGACCTCGGCGTGCGCGTCCACGAGCACACCCCCGCCCTCACCCTGAAGCCGTACGGCGCCGGCATGACCGTGCGCACCCCGTACGGGCGGATCCGTGCCCGTACGGTCGCGCTCGGCACCAACGTCTTCCCGAACCTGGTCAGACGGGTCCGCCCCTACACCGTCCCGGTCTACGACTACGCCCTGATGACCGAGCCGCTCACCGCCGACCGGCTGGCGTCGGTCGGCTGGAAGAACCGGCAGGGCCTCGGGGACAGCGCCAACCAGTTCCACTACTTCCGGCTGTCCGCCGACAACCGGATCCTGTGGGGCGGTTACGACGCGGTCTACCCCTACGGCGGCCGGGTGCGCGCCGAGCACGACGACCGCCCGGAGACCTACGCCAAGCCGGCCGAGCACTTCTTCACCTGCTTCCCGCAGCTGGAGGGCGTCCGCTTCACCCACGCCTGGGGCGGCGCGATCGACACCTGCTCCCGCTTCTCGGCGTTCTTCGGCACGGCGCACGCGGGGAGGGTGGCGTACGCGGCGGGCTACACGGGGCTCGGCGTCGGCGCCACCCGCTTCGGAGCCGAGGTGATGCTGGACCTGCTGGCGGGGGAACGGACCGAGCGCACGGAGCTGGAGATGGTGCGCAGGAAGCCGCTGCCGTTCCCGCCCGAGCCGTTCGCCTGGACCGGCATCGCCCTCACCAAGTGGTCGCTCGCCAGGGCCGACGCGCGGGGCGGGCGGCGCAATCTGTGGCTGCGGACGATGGACCGGCTGGGCCTCGGCTTCGACAGCTGAGCCGGCGGACCGGGACCGCCGGGCCGGTCAGCCGGTACTGCCACCGGACCGGAGGCCGGGGACCCCGGCGGACCTCCGGCCGCCGCCCCGGCCGGCCAGCAGCCACAGGCCGGTCAGCAGCACCGCGCCGAGGCACCAACCGGCCGCCACGTCCAGCGGCCAGTGGTAGCCCCGGCGCACCAGTCCGAACGAGGCACCGGCGACCAGGGCCGCACAGGCCGCGACGAGGGCGCGCCGCACCGCCGGCGAACGCAGCAGCGGGAGGAGGAGCAGCGTCGCCGCGCCGTACGCCACGACGGCGGTGGTCGTGTGCCCGGAGGGGTAGTAGCCGACCGCCGGGGGCACGGCCGGGGTGCCGGGGCGGTCGGTCCACTCCTTCAGGGGCACGACCAGTGCCGGCACCAGCACCATCGCCAGGGCCCCGGCGGCGGGCGGCAGCCACCAGCGGTCCCTGCCCGTGGCGCGCCCGCGCCGGGCGACGTACACCAGCGCGACCAGCAGGACCGGCACGGCGACCTGCACGTTGCCGAGGTCGGCGAGCAGTTCGGAGGCCCGGTCCGGATGGACCAGCACCCGGCTCAGCCGCTCGTCGAGGCCGACCAGCGGACCGTCGGCGACGACCTGCCAGGTGATCAGCGCGAAGAGGAGGGCGGGCGGACCGAGCAACAGCATGGTGCACAGCTTCGCAGGTGGAGGCCCGGCGCACGCCGAAGGGCCGGCGCAAGGGGGGGAGTGCGCCGGCCCTTCGGGGAACGGCTTGCCGTGTGAGGTGCCCGGACGACCGTTCGGACCGGAACGTCGCGCGCCCGGGGGGGTGGGGCGGGCGACCGTCCGATCGTGAGGAGACCCGGAGCCCTCGGGCCCCGGTTCGTGTGCGCGAGGCACGACCGGGTCGAAGCTGGGGAGGCCCCGGCCCGGATCCACCCGCGGTCCCCCGCGGGCGGGGTGTATCTCTCATCCGGGTGGAAACCTACGGCAGGGGGTGGCCCCGCGACAGGGCCGACGGGCCCCTGTCATCCACCCCGCACACGTTCTTCACACCCTCTGCCGCTCGTCGTCCCGGCAGCTCGGGGCAGGCGGCTCACCTGCCCCGATGCCGGCTCAGATGCGCGCGAACGCCTGCTCGATGATGTCGAGGCCCTCGCCCAGCAGGTCCTCGCCGATGACCAGCGGGGGCAGGAAGCGCAGCACGTTGCCGTAGGTACCACAGGTCAGGACCAGCAGGCCCTCCTGGTGGCAGGCCTTGGCCAGCGCGGCCGTCGCCTCGGGGTTCGGCTCCTTGGTGGCGCGGTCCTTCACCAGCTCGATGGCGATCATCGCGCCCCGGCCGCGGACGTCGCCGATGACGTCGAACTTCTCGGCCATGGCGGTGAGCCGGGCCTTCATGACGCCCTCGATCTCCTTCGCCCTGGCGTTGAGGTCCAGCTCCTTCATCGTCTCGATGGCGCCGAGCGCGCCCGCGCAGGCGACCGGGTTGCCGCCGTAGGTGCCGCCCAGGCCGCCCGGGTGCGCGGCGTCCATGATCTCCGCGCGGCCGGTGACGGCGGCCAGCGGCAGACCGCCGGCGATGCCCTTGGCGGTGGTGATCAGGTCCGGGACGATGCCCTCGTCCTCACAGGCGAACCACTGGCCGGTGCGGCAGAAACCGGACTGGATCTCGTCGGCGACGAAGACGATGCCGTTGTCCTTCGCGAACCGGCTGATCGCGGGCAGGAAGCCCTTGGCCGGCTCGATGAAGCCGCCCTCGCCGAGCACCGGCTCGATGATGACCGCGGCCACGTTCTCGGCGCCGACCTGCTTGGAGATCTGGTCGACGGCCTGCGCGGCGGCCTCCGGTCCGGCGTTCTCCGGACCGGTCGGCCAGCGGTAGCCGTAGGCGACCGGGACGCGGTACACCTCGGGCGCGAACGGGCCGAAGCCGTGCTTGTACGGCATGTTCTTCGCGGTCAGCGCCATGGTGAGGTTGGTGCGGCCGTGGTAGCCGTGGTCGAAGACGACGACCGCCTGCCGCCCGGTGTACGCACGCGCGATCTTGACGGCGTTCTCGACCGCCTCGGCGCCGCTGTTGAACAGCGCGGACTTCTTGGCGTGGTCGCCCGGGGTCAGCTCGGCGAGCGCCTCGGCGACGGCCACGTAGCCCTCGTACGGCGTGACCATGAAGCAGGTGTGGGTGAAGTCGGCGAGCTGGGCGGAGGCGCGGCGGACGACGGCCTCGGCACAGGCGCCGACGGAGGTCACGGCGATGCCGGAGCCGAAGTCGATCAGCCGGTTGCCGTCGACGTCCTCGATGATGCCGCCGCCCGCGCGAGCGGTGAACACGGGCAGCACGGAGCCCACACCCTGCGCGACCGAGGCGGTGCGTCGGGCCTGCAGCTCCTGCGACTTCGGTCCGGGGATGGCGGTGACGACACGGCGCTCCTGCGGAAGTGCGGTCATGCGGGGCTCCTGGGGGGTGTTTCGGACACGTGCGTTCTTTCTCGCAGGCTAGGGCGGCTGACGTGGCCTGGGCATGCTCCATGTGGGCGCTGTCCGGGGGGTGGGGTTGTCCGTGATGGACATACCCGGCTGCGGGCAGCCGTGCCTCCCCCGGCACCTCAAGGGCCTGGGAGGCGCCCCCCAGGGCGATGGGGCCCCGCTCGAGCGGTGGAGGGCGGGCGCAGCGGCACCCGTGAACGCGAGCAAGTGGAGCCCACCCCGCCGGTCCCGGCCACGTAAGCGGTGAACTCGTCCTGCCGGGGCGTTAGATTGACTCGCTGACGGCGGATGGAGCGGCAGCTCAGGGGGCAAGGGCGATGAACAGCGACGGTACCCAGGACGCACGGGGCACGCATGCCGACCCCGTACCGCGCCCGACCGGACCACCGGACGTGCCGGCGGCTCCGCCGCGGCCGAGCAGCGCCCCGGGTGTGCCACCCGTACCCGCGCAGGCTCCCCGGTCCGCGTCCGCCGTCGCCGCCTGGCTCGACACGGCGAGGCCGGCCGCCCGGCCCGGGATCTGGCGGTACGGCTATCGCCCGCCCAAGCGGACCCCGGAGAAGCTCGCACCGGTGACGATCGCCGGCATGCTGATCCCGCTCGCCCTCGCGGCACTCGTCTGGTCGCTCTGGCAGCGTGGCGTCACCTCGTACCAGATGGCCCCCCTGCGCGCCTTCACGCCGGACGAATGGTGGTGGGCCGGCACGGTCATGTCGCCCAAGGAGCTCCCGGGGGAGGCGGTGCCGTACCCGGGGGCGGAAGCCCTCGTGGTCTACGAAGGCGTCTCCTTCGCCGTGCTGGCCGTGGCGGTGGCCGTACTGGGCAGCTGGCGCGCCGTCGTCCGCCACTACGTGGCCCGCCGGCCGCAGCCCGCGCGCGCCCTGGTGGCGGCCCTCCTCGCCCTGGTCGCCCTCGGCTTCGTCTTCCCCGACGCGTTCCCGCTCGTCGGATGGTCGCCGGCGCCGATCGTCGACCCTCTGCTCTCCCTCACCGTGCTGATCACGGACGGCTACGGCCTGATGGCGTCGTCCTTCTTCACCAACACGCTGTACACGGCCGTCACGCTGCTCGTGGTGTGGCCGTTCGCGCGTCTCGGCGCCTGGCTGCCGTACGCGAAGGAACTCCTCGCCTCCCGCGCGGGGAGCACCGCCCTCAGTTCCTCCGTGCCCGAGCGCCCCCGCTCCCAGTGGCCGCACCTGCGCGACGCGGGTCTGCGGGAGGCCGCGGACCTGCTCACCGCCGAGGTGGCCGGCGACCGTGTGAACGACGTCGACTGCGCCCGCGTCGAGCACGCCTTCGCCGTCGCCCGGCGCAGCGGCACGCCCGCCGCCTTCCGCGACACCGTCCTGCGGCAGGCCGGCGCCGCCTGGACCCATCCCTCCGGCGCCCGCGACCTGCCGCGCCGGACCGCCCGCCACGACCTGCTCACCGAGCAGGTGCGGATCGGCACCTGGGCGGTGGCCGACCGCGCCCCGGAGCCCTACCACGGCGCCGGGGCGGCCCTGGGTCCGGATGTGCTCGGTACCTCGCTGCTCGCCGTCGGGCCCTCCGGGTCCGGCAAGACCCGCGCCCTCGTGGAGCCGGTGACCGAGGCGCTCGCGCTGCAGGCGCTCACCGGGCGCTGCGCCGTGGTCGCCGTCTCGGCCGCCGGGAGCACGCTCGGCGCGGACGACGCCTTCGACGTGATCGTGCGGATCGGTGACCCGGCCTCCGTCCACGACCTCGACCCGTACGCCGAGTCCGACGACCCGGACGAGGCGGCCGCCGTTCTCGCCGAGGCGCTGGCGGGCGACCTCGAGACGGCCGGCACGCAGAGCGCCGCCACCGCGCTGGCCCAGGTGCTCGGCCCGTTCCGGACGGTGCACGGCCGCTTCCCCACCCTGCCGGAGCTGCGCGGGCTGCTGGAGGGGGACGAGGGGGCGTTGACGCGGCTGCGGGAGGCGCTCGCCGCGAGCGGGGACGAGGTCATGCGGCGCGAACTCGACGCGCGCGCCCGGCAGACCGGTGCGCCGGGCGACACGGGACGGGTCCTCGCCGACCGGCTGGCCCTGCTCAGCCGGCCGGTGTTCGCGGGCTTCTTCGGCGGGGGCGGCCCGAGCAGGCCGTTCTCCCTGCGCGCGATCGCCCACCACCCCCTGCGGGTGCGGATCGACCTGCCCGAGCGCGGCCACGAGGAGGCCGGCCGGCTGATCACGCGGCTGGTCCTCGCCCAGTTCCACGCCGTCGTGCGGGAGGGCGGGCGCGCCCACTTCGCCTGCCTGGTCCTGGACGACGCGACCGGCACGGTCACCGCGGGGTCGGTGCGCCGCATCCAGCGGCTGCGGTCGCAGAACGCGGGCGTGCTGCTCGCCCTGCGCACCGTCGCCGACGTCCCCGAGGCGCTGCACGGCCCGCTCTACGGAGCCGTGGGCTGCCGCATGGCGTTCTCCGGGGTCACCACCTGGGACGGCAACAGGTTCGCGCAGACGTGGGGCACCGAGTGGGTGGAGACGACGGAGGTCGCCCAGCACACCGTCTTCGCCGACCAGCCGATGACCCGTGCCCTGCACGCGTTGCGCAAGCTGGTGACGGGCAAGGCGGTCACGACGGAGGCGGTGACGGTACGGCAGGTCGAGCGGGAGCGGTGGTCCGCCTCCGAACTCGCGCACGCGGTGCCCGCGGGGCACGCGGTGCTCTCGCTGACGACCGTCGAGGGCGAGCACGCCCCTCCGCTCCTGGTGGACCTGCGGGAGTGAGCCGCCCGGGCGGCCGGTGACCGTACAGTGAGGCAGAATCGGCACAGGTCGTTCATACGCTGCGGCCAAAAGATCACCGCGTTCCCACCCACCCGACGCAGACCCGAAGGCTCAAGGCTCCGATGCCCCCGACGCTCGCCTCGCTCGTCCACCACTCCGCGCTCAAACTGACCGTGCGCGCGGGCGAGGACCGCCTCGACGCGCCGGTCCGGTGGGCACACGCCAGTGAACTCGCCGACCCCGTGCCGTACATGGAGGGCGGGGAGCTGTTGCTGATCACCGCGCTGAAACTCGACGCGGAGGACCGGGAGGCGATGCGCCGCTATGTGAGACGGCTGGTGGGGGCGGGGGTCGTCGGGCTCGGTTTCGGTGTCGGCGTCCACTACGACGACATCCCCGACGCTCTCGTCGACGCCGCCCGGGAGGACGGTCTGCCGCTGCTGGAAGTACCGCGCCGCACCCCCTTCCTCGCGATCAGCAAGGCCGTGTCCGCCGCCATCGCCGCCGACCAGTACCGCGCGGTGACCGCGGGCTTCGCGGCCCAGCGGGAACTGACCAGGCAGGCCCTGGTGGAGGGCCCGGAAGGCGTGCTGGCCGCGCTCGCCGCCCAGGTCGACGGGTGGGCCGCGCTGTACGACGCCTCGGGCGCCGTCGTGGCCGCGGCGCCGGAGTGGGCGGGCCGGCGGGCCGCGCGGCTCACCCCGGACGTGACCCGGCTGCGGGAACGGCCCGCGCCCGCCTCCTCGGTGGTGGCCGGCCCGGAGAACGAGGACCGGGTCGAACTGCACTCCCTCGGCACCGGCCGGCGCCCCCGCGCGGCGCTCGCCGTCGGCACGGCCGCCGCCCTCGGCACCGCCGAGCGGTACGCCGTCCACTCCGCGGTCGCCCTGCTCACCCTGACCACGGAGCGCTCCCGCTCCCTGCACGCGGCCGAGCAGCGCATCGGCGCGGCCGTCCTGCGGATGCTGCTCGCCGGGGAGCCGGACCACGCCCGCGCGGTGGCCGGGGACCTGTACGGCGGCCTGCTCGACGCGCCCTTCCGGATCATCGTGGCTGCCGGGGGCGGGACGAACGGCGACGCCCTCGGAGCCCTCGCCGAGGTCGTGGAGTCCGCCGCCGCCCGCTCCGGGGAGGTGGTCCTGGTCGTGCCGGAGGGAAACCGGCTGGTCGTACTGGCCAGCGACGGCGGCACCGCCGTGGCGGCCTGCTGCGACCACGCCGCCGCGCGGGAGACGGCCCGCAAGGCCGACGACGAGCTGGTCGTCGGACTGTCCGCGCCGGCCGGACCGATAGCCGCGTCCGCCGCCTACAAACAGGCCGAGCAGGCCCTTGCGGTGGCACGGCGGCGGGGGAGGGCGCTGGTGGAGCACGAGCACCTGGCCGCCGGGTCGGTGCTGCCGCTGCTCGCCGACGACGCGGTCAGGGCGTTCGCCGACGGACTGCTGCGCGCCCTGCGCGAACACGACGCGACGGGCCGCGGCGACCTCGTCGCCTCCCTCCGCGCCTGGCTCTCCCGCCATGGCCAGTGGGACGCGGCGGCAGCCGACCTCGGCGTCCACCGCCACACCCTCCGCTACCGCATGCGCCGGGTGGAGGAGATCCTCGGCCGCTCCCTCGACGACCCGGACACCCGCATGGAGCTGTGGCTCGCCCTGAAGGCGACGACGTCGGAGTAGCGCCCGTCCGTCCGGCACCACCGGCCCGTCCGGCGTTCGAGGACAGGGAGGTGCGGGAGCGCGGTCCCCGGGGAGGGGAAGGTTCGGTCGGGGACGAGAACCCGAAAGCCCGCACCCCACCCCGCCAAACCGTAGAACCCGCACACCCCCACCACTACGACTCGGCCAAACTCCGCCTCTCGTCCCCCGCCCTACCGTGGACCCAGCACCGCACCCACACCCCGACCGCGGAAGGGCCGGAACCCGCACATGACTTCCACCACCGCCTTCTGGCTCGCCGGCCGCCAGGCCACCGGCGAGACCACCTTCGACGTCACCTCCCCCTGGGACGGCCACACCGTCGGCACGGTGAGCGTCCCCACCGACGCCCAGGTCGAGGAGGCCGTCTCCGCCGCCCACGCCGTCCGCGAGGACTTCGCCGCCACCCCCGCACACGTCCGCGCCGCCGCCCTCGACCACGTCAGCCGCCGACTCGCCGAGCGCACCGAGGAGATCGCCCGCCTGATCTCCGCCGAGAACGGCAAGCCGGTCAAGTGGGCCCGCGGCGAAGTCGGCCGCGCGGTCTCCGTGTTCCGTTTCGCCGCCGAGGAGGCCCGCCGCTTCAACGGCGGCGAGGCCCAGCGCCTGGACACCGACGCCGGCGGCCAGGGCCGGCTCGCCCTCACCCGCCGCTTCCCCAAGGGCGTCGTCCTCGGCATCGCGCCGTTCAACTTCCCGCTGAACCTGTGCGCCCACAAGATCGCCCCCGCGGTCGCCGCGGGGGCGCCCATCATCCTCAAGCCGGCGCCCGCCACGCCCCTCTCCGGTCTGGTCCTCGGTGAACTGCTCGCCGAGACCGGGCTGCCCGCCGGTTCCTGGAGCATCCTCCCGGTCCCCAACGACCGTATGCCCGCCCTGGTCCAGGACGAGCGGCTGCCGGTGATCTCCTTCACCGGGTCCGAGACGGTCGGTTACGCGATCATGGACTCGGTGCCGCGCAAGCACTGCACCCTGGAGCTGGGCGGCAACGGCGCGGCCGTCGTCCTCGCCGACTTCGCGAGCGACGAGGACCTGGACCGGGCCGCGCAGCGGATCGCGACCTTCTCCAACTACCAGGGCGGCCAGTCCTGCATCTCCGTGCAGCGCGTGATCGCCGACGCCTCCGTGTACGACCGTCTGCTGCCGCGCATCGTCGCCGCCGTCGAGGCGCAGGTCACCGGCGACCCGAACGACGACGCCACCGACGTCGGCCCGCTGGTCAGCGAGGCCGCCGCGCGGCGCGTGGAGTCCTGGGTCGACGAGGCCGTCGCCGCGGGCGCCACCCTCCTCACCGGCGGCAAGCGCGACGGCGCCTCCTACGCGCCGACCGTGCTCACCGACGTACCGGCCGAGGCGACGATCTCCTGCGAGGAGGTCTTCGGGCCGGTGCTGACCGTGCGGAAGGTGGACGGGGAGGCGGCGGCCTTCGCCGCCGTCAACGACTCCAAGTACGGCCTCCAGGCGGGCGTGTTCACGCACGACCTGCAGACCGCCTTCCGCGCCCACCGGGCCCTGGAGGTCGGCGGTGTGGTCATCGGCGACGTGCCCTCCTACCGCGCCGACCAGATGCCGTACGGCGGCGCCAAGCAGTCCGGTGTGGGCCGCGAGGGCGTGAGGTTCGCGATGGACGACTACACCTACGAGCGCGTGATGGTCCTGACGGGCCTCGCGCTCTGACCCGTCCGGAGAAGGCCGACGGCCCGGTCCCGCCGTGCGCGGGCCCGGGCCGTCGGCGTCTTCGGTCCGTGGCGACCGGTCCGGTCAGCGGAGGGCGGGAGCGGCGGCGGCCGGGCGATGGGCGCCGTAGTAGTCCTCGTCCTCCCAGCTGTCCTCCTCGCTGTTGAAAGCGGCCGTGATGCCGACGGCTATCAGGACGATCACGGCGATGCCGAGGACGAGGCCGATGATGCCGGTGATCAGGCCGGCCTGGGCCTGTCCGTGGTTGTCGGCCAGGCCCTGCTCGGCCTTCTTACGGCCCTTGACGCCGAAGACGATGGCGAGGACGCCGAGGACGACGGAGACCACGCCGTACACGCAGAACAGGCAGCAGGCCAGGATGCCGAGCACCATGGCGGCGGTGCCCATGCCGTTCTGCCGCTGCACCGGCATGCCGGGCCAGCCGTAGCCCGGCGGGTAGCCGGGGTACCCGTAGCCGCCGGGTGCGCCGGGACCGGTGGGCGCGACGGGCGGCGGGGGCAGCATGGCACCCCGGGTGTCGAACGGCGTGGTGCCGGCCGGGGGCGTGGTGCCGGCCGGCGGGAGGAAGCCGGCGCCCGGCATCCCGGCGACGGTGGGCTGGTCGTGCACGGACGGCGGCTGCGGCGCCGACGGTCCCCCGGCGACGGTCGGCGTGGCCGGCGGTTGCGGCGGCCGACCGGTGCCGGACACGCGGTCCTTGTCCGGTGAGGTGCTGTCCTTCGGGGGTGCCCAGGGGTCATCGGCGCCCGTGTCCCCGTTCGGCTGTGTCGCGTCCGTCATCTGGAGTTCCCCCCTGGCCCTCGATCGTCCGGCCATGCTACGGCTCCACCGCTCCGTGCCGCCCCGCGCCCCCTGCTCCCCACCGCCTACGATGACCTCGAGTCACCGATCAGCCGATCACCCGCGCCCCGCCGCCCGTACGGCCCGTGGGCGCCGTTCCGGGGAGGAACCTTGACCGACCGTCTCGTCGATCCGCACGTCCCACGCGATCTGCACGCCTTCATCGCCGGGCTGCCCAAGGCCGAACTGCACGTGCACCACGTCGGATCCGCCTCCCCCCGCATCGTCTCGGAGCTGGCCGCCCGCCACCCCGACTCCAAGGTCCCCACCGACCCCGAGGTCCTGGCCGACTACTTCACCTTCACGGACTTCGCCCACTTCATCGAGGTGTACCTGTCCGTCGTCGACCTCGTCCGCACCCCCGAGGACGTACGGCTGCTGACCTACGAGGTGGCGCGCGAACTGGCCCGGCAGCGGGTGCGGTACGCCGAGCTGACCATCACCCCGTTCTCCTCCACCCGGCGCGGCATCGACGAGCGTGCCTTCATGGACGCGATCGAGGACGCGCGCAAGGCGGCCGAGAGCGAGTTCGGGACCGTGCTGCGCTGGTGCTTCGACATCCCCGGCGAGGCCGGGCTGGAGTCCGCCGAGGAGACCGTGCGGCTCGCCACCGACGACCGGTTGCGCCCGGAGGGCCTGGTCTCCTTCGGTCTCGGCGGGCCCGAGATCGGGGTGCCCCGTCCGCAGTTCAAGCCGTACTTCGACCGCGCGATCGCCGCCGGACTGCACTCCGTGCCGCACGCCGGCGAGACCACCGGTCCGGAGACGGTGTGGGACGCGCTGGGCGAACTGGGCGCCGAGCGCATCGGGCACGGCACCAGTTCGGCCCGCGACCCCAAGCTGCTCCAGTACCTGGCCGAACGGCGCATCCCACTGGAGGTGTGCCCCACCTCCAACATCGCCACCCGCGCGGTGGCCACCCTCGACGAGCACCCCATCAAGGAGTTCACGCGGGCCGGCGTCATCGTCACCGTCAACTCCGACGACCCGCCGATGTTCGGCACCGATCTCAACAACGAGTACGCGGTCGCCGCGCGGCTGCTGGAACTCGACGAGCGGGGGCTGGCCGACCTGGCGAAGAACGCGGTCGAGGCGTCGTTCATGGACCCGGCCGGCAAGGCGCGGCTGGCCGCCGAGATCGACGCCCACACCTCGTCCTGGCTCGCCTCCTGACCACCCGCGAAGGGCCGCCATGCAGAACGTGACCGCCGTGGCCCACCGCGGCGACCCCTACCGCGTCCGTGAGAACACCCTCGCCTCGCTGCGGTCCGCGCTCCTCCGGGGCGCGGACGCGGTGGAGATCGACGTACGCCTCACCCGGGACGGCGTCCCGGTGCTGCTGCACGACGACACGCTGAAGCGGCTGTGGGGACACGACCGTCCGCTGCGGTCGCTGTCGTGGGAGGAGGTGCGCGGGGTCACGGACGACGGGGTGCCCACGCTCTCCGACGCGCTGGCGGCGGCGGACGGCGGCCGGGTGATGATCGACCTGCCCGGCGCGCCGGACGTCCGCGCGGTGCGCCGGGTCGTGGACGCCGTGCGCGAGCGGGACGCCCAAGGCCGCGTCCACTACTGCGCCGGCGCCCCCGCCATGCTCGCCGTACGGGCGGCGGACCCGTCCGCCGAGATCGCGCTCACGCGCACGACCCTGGCACCGGCCCGCGCCGGTCTGCTGGAGACGATCCGTCCGCGCTGGCTGAACTACCGTTTCGGCCTGGTCGACCGCGCCCTGGCGGACCGTGTCCACCGCGCCGGTTACCTGCTCTCCGTCTGGACCCCGGACACCCGCCGCTCCATGCGCCGTCTGCTGGCCCTGGGCGTCGACTCGATCACCACCAACCGCGTCGACGTCCTGTGCGCGCTGCGTGACGCCGGGGGCCGTTCGGGGCGGCGGGCTCCCTAGGGGCGACCCCTGACGGCTCCCCCGCGCATCCAGGGGAGCCGATCGGGGATGCGCCAGGGCGGGCGCCCTCCCCGGCGACGATCCGGAGGCGGTCCGCACGGCCGGAGGATGATCGCGTCCTTTCGCCGAACTCCCCCGAGGAGCAACCGATGCGTCCCCGCCGTCGCACCACCCTTCTCGCCGCCTCCCTCGTCCTCGCCCTGGGCGCGGGCCCGCTCGCCGCGCCCGCGTTCGCCGCGCCCACCCCGTCGGCGCCCGTGTGCAGTACCGCACCGTCGAACAAGGCGCTGTGCGAGGCGGTCGGAGGGCTGCCCGACGAGAGCACCACGGCCGCACTCGTCCGGCTGGGCGGCACCGGGGGTTCCTGGCAGGGCAGTTCGGGGGTGCGGGACCTGGTGAGCGGCCGGGCGGCCGACCCGGACGCCCGGTTCAGGGCCGGTTCGACGACCAAGGTGGTGACGGCCGCCGCCGTCCTCCGGCTGGCGGCGCAGGGCGAGGTCGACCTCGACGCGTCGGTCGAGCGCTACCTGCCCGGCCTGCTCGGCCCCGAGTTCAAGAAGCCCGTCACGGTACGGAACCTGCTGAACCACACCAGCGGCATCCAGCCCGGCGACAGCTGGGGGGACACCTTCGAGGAGCAGTACGCACACCGCTACGACACGCTCACCCCGCGGCGGGTCGTGAAGTCGGCGGTCGCACGGGGACCGGCGTTCGCCGCCGGTGATGAGCAGCAGTACCTCAACATCAACTACACGATCCTCGGCATGCTGATCGAAAGGGTGACCGGACGGTCGTACGCCTCCGAGGCGGCCCGGCTCGTGCTGCGCCCCGCCGGGATGCGGCACACGTACTTCCCCGGCACGGACCCCCGCGTCCGGGGGCCGCACCACCGCGGCTACCAGGCGGTGCCGCAGCCGGACGGGACGACCCGGCTCGTCGACGTCACCGAGTGGAACGTGGCCGACCGCTGGGCGGCCGGGGACATGATCTCGACCACCGCCGACCTGGAGCGGCTCGTCACGGCCCTCTTCAGCGGACGGATCGTGCCCGAACCGCAGTTGCGGGAGATGTTCACGGTCCCGGCGACCGTCGAGGGCGCCGCCCACAGTGCGGGCCTGACCCGCTGGGAACACGAGGGCACGGTCTACTGGCTCAAGAGCGGCGCCCGCCCCGGCTGCAGCACGGCGATCGCCGCGACCGAGGACCTGGGTCTCACCCTCGTGTACTCGCTCTCCGACACCGACGCGAAGGACACGACGGCGAACCCGGTCGCCGAGCGCATCAGGGAGGCCGCCCTCAAGTCGTGAGCACCGGCGCCGTGTTCGGCGTGAGCGCCTCCAAACGCTTGATCCTCTCGCGGACGACGTACAGCGGGACCACGCCGAACACGCCGAACGCCATGTCGACGACGCTCCGCCAGAGGGGGATGCCGCGGATCGGGCCGCAGATCAGCGCGAGCGGGCCCCGGACGGTGGTCCACCGTCCGGGGCCGACGCCACGGCGCTTACGCGTCCAGGGACGTCATCACGTGCTTGATGCGCGTGTAGTCGTCGAAGCCGTACGCCGAGAGGTCCTTGCCGTAGCCCGACTTCTTGAAGCCGCCGTGCGGCATCTCCGCGACCAGCGGGATGTGGGTGTTGATCCACACGCAGCCGAAGTCCAGCTTCTTGGACATCCGCATCGCACGGGAGTGGTCCTTGGTCCACACCGAGGAGGCCAGCGCGTACTCGACGCCGTTGGCGTACGCGACGGCCTGGTCCTCGTCGGTGAAGGACTGGACGGTGATGACCGGGCCGAAGACCTCCTTCTGGACGATCTCGTCGTCCTGGTCGAGGCCGGAGACGACGGTCGGGGCGTAGAAGTAGCCCTTGTCGCCGACGCGCTTGCCGCCGGCGACCACGCGCGCGTGCGCCGGCAGCCGCTCGATGAAGCCCTCGACCTGCTTGAGCTGGCCGGCACTGTTGAGCGGACCGAAGAACACGTCCTCGTCGTCGGGCATGCCGGTCCTCGTGCCGGCGGCGGCTTCGGCGAGCGCGGAGACGAACTCGTCGTGGATCGACTCGTGCACGAGGACGCGCGTGGCGGCCGTGCAGTCCTGTCCGGCGTTGAAGAAGCCCGCCTCCGAGATGCCCTCGGCGGCCTTGGCGATGTCGGTGTCCTCGAAGACGACGACCGGGGCCTTGCCGCCCAGCTCCAGGTGGACCCGCTTGAGGTCCTTGGACGCGGACTCGGCGACCGACATGCCGGCGCGCACCGAACCGGTGATGGACGCCATCGCCGGGGTGGGGTGCTCGACCATCAGGCGGCCGGTGTCGCGGTCACCGCAGACGACGTTGAAGACGCCCCTGGGCAGGATCGAGCCGAGGATCTCGGCGAGCAGGACCGTGGAGGCCGGGGTGGTGTCCGAGGGCTTCAGGACGACCGTGTTGCCCGCGGCGATCGCCGGGGCGAACTTCCACACGGCCATCATCATCGGGTAGTTCCAGGGCGCGACCTGCGCGCAGACGCCGACCGGCTCGCGGCGCACGAGGGAGGTCAGGCCCTCCATGTACTCACCGGCCGAGCGCCCCTCGAGCATCCGCGCCGCGCCCGCGAAGAAGCGGATCTGGTCCACCATCGGCGGGATCTCCTCGGTGCGGGTCAGCCCGACGGGCTTGCCCGTGTTCTCCACCTCGGCGGCGATGAGTTCCTCGGCGCGCTCCTCGACGGCGTCCGCGATCTTCAGCAGGGCCTTCTGGCGCTCGGCCGGGGTGGTGTCGCGCCAGCCGGGGAACGCCTCGGCGGCGGCCGCCATCGCGGCGTCCACATCCGCCTGCCCGGACAGCGGAGCGGTCGCGTACGCCTCGCCCGTCGCGGGGTTGACCACCTCGGTGGTCCGGCCGTCGGCGGCGTCCCGGAACTCACCGCCGATGTAGTTGCGCAGACGACGCAGCTCGGTGCTCACTGCAGGCCCTCCTGGTGTTCCTCGTGGGTGTCCGAGGTGTCTGGGGTGTCGAGAAATGTCGAGTGTCCAGCCTCTGAGACACCCACCCTAGACCGACAGCCGATGTTTCCAACACCCCCACCCACCCCACTCCTGCGAAATCCGCAAGCAGAGGCGTCCAGGACAACGAAATTCATCGATCTAACCTTGCGAAACTGTCGATACGTCGTGCACAGTGGCACCGTGGCCAGTCGAAGCGCAGACCCGAAGGACTCCCGCGAGTCCAGGAACGGCGACCGTCCCCCGTTGGACGCCGTCTCCCTCGCCATCATCGAGCAGCTCCAGGAGGACGGCCGCCGGCCGTACGCCGCCATCGGCAAGGCCGTGGGCCTGTCGGAGGCCGCCGTGCGCCAGCGCGTGCAGAAGCTCCTCGACCAGGGCGTGATGCAGATCGTCGCCGTCACGGACCCGCTCACCGTGGGCTTCCGTCGCCAGGCGATGGTCGGGATCGACGTCGAGGGCGACGTGGAGGCCGTGGCCGACGCGCTGAGCGCCATGGACGAGTGCGAGTACGTGGTGATGACCGCGGGGTCCTTCGACCTCATGGTCGAGATCGTCTGCGAGGACGACGACCACCTCCTGGAGGTCATCAACGGGCGCGTCCGGGCCGTTCCCGGGGTGCGTTCCACCGAGAGTTTCGTCTACCTCAAGCTCAAGAAGCAGACCTACATGTGGGGAACCCGATAATCGTGAGCACCGGCAGCACCGAGGACCTCAGCAAGGCCGCGTACGACCACCTGTGGATGCACTTCACCCGCATGTCCTCGTACGAGAACTCCCCCGTCCCCACCATCGTCCGGGGCGAGGGCACCCACATCTACGACGACCGGGGCAAGCGCTACCTCGACGGCCTCGCGGGCCTGTTCGTGGTGCAGGCGGGCCACGGCCGTCAGGAACTCGCGGAGACCGCCTCCAAGCAGGCCCAGGAGCTGGCCTTCTTCCCCGTGTGGTCCTACGCCCACCCCAAGGCCGTGGAGCTCGCGGAGCGGCTCGCGCACGAGGCCCCGGGCGACCTCAACAAGGTCTTCTTCACCACCGGCGGCGGCGAGGCGGTGGAGACCGCCTGGAAGCTCGCCAAGCAGTACTTCAAGCTCGTCGGCAAGCCGACCAAGTACAAGGTCATATCCCGCGCGGTCGCCTACCACGGCACCCCTCAGGGCGCCCTGTCCATCACCGGACTGCCGGCTCTGAAGGCCCCGTTCGAGCCCCTGGTGCCGGGCGCGCACAAGGTGCCCAACACCAACATCTACCGGGCGCCGATCCACGGCGACGACCCCGAGGCGTTCGGCCGCTGGGCCGCCGACCAGATCGAACAGCAGATCCTCTTCGAGGGCCCGGACACGGTCGCGGCCGTCTTCCTGGAGCCGGTGCAGAACGCCGGCGGCTGCTTCCCGCCCCCGCCCGGCTACTTCCAGCGGGTGCGCGAGATCTGCGACCGGTACGACGTGCTGCTCGTCTCCGACGAGGTCATCTGCGCCTTCGGCCGGCTCGGCACCACCTTCGCGTGCGACAAGTTCGGCTACCTGCCGGACATGATCACCTGTGCCAAGGGGATGACCTCGGGCTACTCCCCCATCGGCGCGTGCATCGTCTCCGACCGCCTGGCCGAGCCGTTCTACCGGGGCGACAACACCTTCCTGCACGGCTACACCTTCGGCGGCCACCCGGTCTCGGCGGCCGTGGGCATCGCCAACCTCGACCTGTTCGAGCGCGAGGGCCTCAACCAGCACGTGCTGGACCACGAGGGCGCCTTCCGCGCGACCCTGGAGAAGCTGCACGACCTGCCGATCGTCGGCGACGTCCGCGGCAACGGCTTCTTCTACGGCATCGAACTGGTCAAGGACAAGAACACCAAGGAGTCCTTCGACGCCGACGAGACCGAGCGCGTCCTGTACGGCTTCCTGTCGAAGAAGCTCTTCGAAAACGGCCTGTACTGCCGTGCCGACGACCGCGGCGACCCGGTCGTCCAGCTCGCCCCGCCGCTGATCTCGAACCAGGAGACCTTCGACGAGATCGAGCAGATCCTGCGCGCGACCCTCTCGGAGGCCTGGACCAAGCTGTAGGCCATTGGAGGTTCCGATCTTCCTTCTGAATGATCAACACCGGCCCCGATGTCGCCCGTTCGAGTGAGAAACGGGCGTCCGGGGCCGTGTGCTGTCCAGCCTCCCGCCGCGGCCTGCCTAGCGTGCGAGTGACCGATCGGCCCTGCCTTCGTTCCCCCGGACGGGGGACTCACCCGAACCGCTCACGGCATTTCCGATCCGAACCGAGGTGTACGCCATGGTGGCCCCACCGGACAACGACGTGCTCTGGGCGCGAGCCCTGTACTACCGGTACGACGACGGCTCGCCCGGACTGAGCGGGGTCTCGCTCGGTGTCCGGGAGGGCGAGATCCTCGCCGTCGGCGGCCCGCGCGGCAGCGGCAAGACGACCCTGCTGCGCTGTCTGTCCGGCCTGCTGCCCGCACGCAGCGGCGAGGTCTGGTTCAACAGTGTGCCCGTGCACACCATGAGCCCCGTCGTCCGCGAGCGGCTGCGCCGGGACCACTTCGGCTGGATCGACCCGGACCCACTGCTGGTGCCCGAGCTGAACGTCTGGGAGAACACCGCCCTGCCGCTGATGCTGCGTGGCACCGGCCGACGCCACGCCAGGACGACGGCCCTGGAGTGGCTGGAGCGCCTCGACATCGGCGACGGGGCCCGCAAGCGCCCCGGGGAGCTGACGCAGGCCGAGCGGCAGCGGGTGTGCATCGCCCGCGCCCTCGCCCCGGCGCCCTCGGTGCTGTTCGCCGACGAGCCGACCGCCCCGCTGCACCGCGTCGACCGCACCCACGTGCTGCGCACGCTCACCACCGCGGCCCGCTCGCACGGCATCACAGTGGTCCTCGCGACCGACAACCCGCAGACCGTGGCCCTCGCCGACCGCACGGTGTCGCTGCTCGACGGGCGGCACGTGCGCACCGTACACCTGCCGCCGGTCTCCGGGGCGGCCGAGTCGGAAGGCCGGGCGGCATGCTCGCTCTCCGTCTGACCCGAGGCGCCCACCTCGCCGCCCAGCTGCGCCGTCTCCTGGTCGCGGCCGCGTCCGCGGGCACGGGCTTCCTGCTGCTCAGCGCCCTCGGGCACGCGCTGAGCCACCCCGACCCGTCCGCCTCGGCGCTCCGGCTGGCCTGGTGCGCGGTCCCGCTGGCGGCCACCGTGCACTTCGCGGTCGCGGTCGCCCGCACCGATCCGGCCACCCGGCCCCGGCCCGGCCTGTCGGCGATCGGGCTCGGTCCCGCCCGGCTGATGGCGATCTCCGCGGCCACCACGGCGCTGTCCTGCGTACTGGGCTCGACGCTGGCCCTGCTGGTCTTCCTCCAGCTGCGCGGCGACCTCACGGGCACGCCCTTCGACGGCGCCGCGACGGACTTCCTCGCCGCCGGACGGCCGCTTCCGCTGCCTGCCGCCCTGACCCTGCTGGCGCTGGTTCCGCTGAGCGCTTCGGCGGCCGTGGCGGTGACGCTGCGACCGCGTGGCTCTGCGGCGGACGCGGCCCGCGCGGGACGGACGTACGGCCGGTTCGGCGCGTACCGGCGCACGGCGGTGCGCGAGTCGTTCGGGTCGTACGGCCGGTTCGGCAGGCAGCTGGGGGCGGCGGCACGCGGCCGGCGTACGGCCGGGCCGGCACCGGAGCCGGAGCCGGAGCCGGACGGGGACGGTCCCCAGACCTCCGACCAGACCTCCCCCGAGACCTCCCCCGAGACCTCCGCCGAGGCCCCGCCCGCCGTGCCGCTCGCGTCGCCGTCCGGGCTGCCGTGGGGTGTCGCGGTGCTGGCGGCCGGTCTGGCCATGGAGGCCTTCGCGAGCCGTACGGGCGGCGGGAGCACGCCGGGCGACCGGCCCTCCGCGCTGCTCGGTCTGGCCCTGACCGCCGTCGGTCTCACTCTGGCCGGTCCCGGCCTCACCCATCTGTGCGGCAGGCTGCTCCAGACGGCACGGCCCGGCGCGTCGCGTCTGCTGGCCGGACGGGTCCTCATGGCCGAGGCCACGCGCATCGGATGCCCGCTGGGCGTGGTCTGCGCGGTGATGTCGACCGCGTACGCCCTGGCCTCGCTGCACGACCGTGAGGACGCCTCCTTCGGCCCGCTCGTCGTACTCGGGGCTCTGCTGGTGGCCGGCTGCACGACGGCGACGCTGCTGACGGCCGCCGTCGAGGCCAAGCAGGCCCGCGCCGACACCACCGCCGCGCTGCGGCGCCTCGGGGCGGTCGCGGGGACGCTGCGCCGGGCCGCCGCGCTCCGCGCGGGCGCACTGCTCGCCCTGTTCGGCCTGCTGACCCTGGTCGTGGCCGAACTGTCGGCGTGGCCGCTGGCCCGCTGAGCTTGTCGGGAAACCGGTCCGGAAAAAATCTCCCCGGGCCGATGAGTTCCGCGCGGGCGCCCGGTCCACCCCCACGAACACCACGGAACCGAAGGGGAGAGGACCCGCCATGTACCAGCAGATGATCTTCGTGAACCTGGCCGTCGACGACCTCGAGGCCTCGAAGGAGTTCTTCACGGAGCTCGGCTACTCGATCAACCCGCAGTTCAGCGACGAGACCGCCGCGTCGGTCGTGATCAGCGACACGATCGTCGCGATGCTGCTGACCAGGCAGAAGTACGCGCAGTTCACCAGGAAGGAGATCGTGGACGCCGCGAAGAGCAGCGAGGTGCTGCTGGGGTTGAGCGCGGAGAGCCGCGAGAAGGTCGACGAGCTGGTGGAGAAGGCCGTCGCGGCGGGCGGTTCGGTTGCCGGCGAGACCCAGGACCACGGCTTCATGTACGGCCGCGCCTTCGACGACCTCGACGGCCACACGTGGGAGGTCATCTGGATGGACCCGGCCGCGGTGCAGGGCTGACGCGCACTCGGGCCCGGGGGGTGCCGCTCGGGTCGGACCGGCTCCGGTGAGCGGCGCCCTGCGGACGGGCCGGGCGGGGGCCGGTGCCGTGCACCGCGAGGTGGAGGAGGTCGCCGGGGCGGAGAGCCCTGGCGGCCGACGGCACCGCGGCGGTGGGGGTCCTCCCGCACGGGCGAAGCCGCGCGCGGGAAGCCGTACCGGACCCCCACCCCCGGCAGGATCCAGAGGACACCCCCCTAGCATGGGCGGGTGCAGACGAGTCCCGCCCATGCCGTCCACCACGGGGACCGTGAGATAGAGACGCTCGAGGAGTTCGACGCGATCGTCTCGTCCCGCGGCACCCTCTCCGGATTCCGTGTCCAGTCCGTCGACCTGACCGATCGGACACGGGAGTTGCTCACCAACGACACCACCGGGGCCGTCTTCCTCGGCTGCCGGATGCGCCCCGGCGCGGCGGAGAAGATCCGCGCCGACGGCGCCCTGGTCCTCCCGCCCCTCCCGGGCCTGCCCTTCGACCCGTACCGGGGGCGTCTCTACACGCCGGACGACCTGTTCGCCTCGCTCGACAAGGGGTACGAGGCGACCCCGGACGCGCTGGCCTACGCCTGGTTCCAGCGGACCAAGGCGGACGGCGACATCTTCGCCTCCATGCTGCGCGCGGTCCACGACGACTCCATGTCCGACGCCCTCGACGAACTCCTGCGCGGAGCGAGGGTCGTGGGTGTGATGGGCGGTCACGCGATGGCCCGCGGCACCGAGGAGTTCCGGGGCGCCGCCCGGCTCGGACGGGCGCTGACCCACGCCGGCTTCACGGTGGCGACGGGTGGCGGACCGGGCGCGATGGAGGCGGCGAACCTCGGCGCCTACGCGGCCCCGTACGACGACGCCGTGCTGGACGAGGCCTGCGAAATCCTCTCGACCGCACCCTCGTTCACGCCGTCGATCACCGACTGGGCGCGTGCCGCCTTCGAGGTGCGCACCCGCTGGCCGAGGGGCGACCACTCGGTCGGCATCCCCACCTGGTTCTACGGCCACGAGCCGCCGAACGTCTTCGCCTCGCACATCGCGAAGTACTTCGCCAACGCCACCCGCGAGGACGGGCTGCTGGCCCGCTGCAACGCGGGCGTGGTCTTCCTGCCGGGCGCCGCCGGCACCGTACAGGAGGTCTTCGACAACGCGACGCCGAACTACTACGAGTCGCGCGGCGAGCCCACGCCCATGGTGCTGGTGGACCGGGCGCACTGGACGGAGAAGCTGCCGGCCTGGCCGCTGCTGCGGTCGCTCGCCCGGGAGCGCTCGATGGAGGCCCGCATCACTCTGGTCGACCGGATCGAGGAGGCACCGGAGGCCTTGAAACGTCTGGGCGGTTAATAAGAAGGCAAAGCCCGGTACCACTGCAGGCGTATGCGTTGACACTACTTATGCGGCGCTTATAGACCTGGGAGCCGCACGGGGGTGCTGATGTTCCGTCAGCTCTCCCTCAACCCCCCGCATATGAACTCTTCCGTAAAGGACAAACGTGGCAGTTCTGTCCGTATCCCGTCGTACCGTCGCGCGCTCCGTGCGCGCCCTCGGTGTCGTCTCCGCGTCCGCCGCCCTCGCGATCGGCGTCGCCGGCAACGCGGTGGCCTGCGACATCACCGAGTTCTCGGCCGAGGCCAAGTGCGTCGGCGACAAGGGCGTCATCACCGTCACCGACAAGGACCCGGCCGGCGTCCCCGCCACCATCACCGTGTTCCTGCAGGACAAGCAGATCGGCGAGCAGGTGGTCAAGGGCACCGCTGAGGGCACCACCATCACCTTCGAGGAGGACTGGAAGCCGAACGCCGAATACCGCATCCACGTCGACGCGAAGCCCTACGTCGACGAGGACATCAAGCCGAACCTGGTCACCCCGGCCACGGCCTGCAAGACGGAGGAGGAGCCCCCGGCCGACGAGGAGCCCGCCCCGACCCCGTCGGAGTCCTCCTCCCCCCCTGCCGAGGAGCCCGGCGCGCCGACGCCGTCGGCGAGCGGGAGCACCGTTCCGGCGGACACCTCGAGCAACGCGCCGTCCCCGGCCGGTGGGTCGAACCTCGCCGAGACCGGTGCCGACTCCAACACCGGTCTGATCGTCGGCGTCGCGACCGCCCTGGTCGTGGTCGGCGGTGGCGCCGTCTTCTTCGGCATGCGCCGCCGCGGGGCGAACAGCCGGAGCTGACACCTCACGGACACACCGATGGCCCGTCCCCTCTCCGGGGGCGGGCCATCGCCGTCGCCGGCCGCTCAGCCGAACGTCGCCCGCTGCAGCCACTGCTCCAGCACCTCCCGCTCGCCGGTCACCCCCACCCGCGGCGCGTCCAGCGGCAGCCGCCGGTAGAAGGCCAGAAGCACTGAGGTGAGCGGACCGCGCAGGGCGACCGTGGCCTTCTCGTGGCCGCGACGCCAGGAGAAACCGTCCTCGGCGAGTTCGATCAGCCACTCCGCGTCGGTCCCCGCCTCCGCGTCGGTGGCGTGCAGATGGATGGTGCGCCGGGGCCCGCGCAGTTCGTGCACCGTGTCCTCCGGCAGCGTCTGCTGCGCCCACTCCACGATCTCCAACCACTCGTCGATCGCGTCGGCGGCGGCGTCGGGTGCGACCTCGAAGGGCAGTCCGGCGGCAAGGGCCGCGTCCGCGCGGTGCACGATCAGTTCGTGCGTCATGCGGCGGGCCCAGAATCCGGCGTCGCAGACGCCCGCCCAGCTCCATACCCTCGCGTCCGGCCCGGCGTCCCGCAGCGCGCCGACGGTCAGCTCGCCGCACTCCGCCAGCCACGCGTCCAGCGCGCCGGGATCGCCCCGCACCTCGGGCCCGCCGAATCCCGGCACCCGCTCCTCGGGAACCTGCTCCTCCGCCCCGGTGCGCACCATCAGCGCGGCCCAGCGCAGGGCGCCGCCGACATGCCGTACGAGCTGCTCCAGGGACCAGTCGGGGGTGGTGGGCACCGTGCCGGACAGGTCGGCGCCGGATGTGACGACGGTCCGCAACTGCTTCGTCTGTCGGGCGATCTCCCGGCAGTAGTGGTCGTGCGCGAGTCGAGTCATGTCGCACACCCTAGGAAGCCGCGCTCATCCCAGCACCACGATTTCCGTCGCGTCGAACTCCACCCCGACCTCGTCCCCGACCTCCGGCGCAGCCCTGAGCGCGCAGGCCGCCTCCAGGCAGGGGGCGTCCTCCGGCTGGAGGCGGACGGCGACGTGCGTGCCGCGGAAGGTGCGCGCGGCCACCGTGCAGCGCAGCCCCTCGTCGGCCGGAACCAGCCGGACGCCGGCGGGCCGGACGAGGAGCGTGCGGGCGCCCCGTGGGGCGCCGTCCGGCACGGGCGCCTCACCCCAGGGGGTCACGGCGACGCCGTCCGCGACCGTCGCCTCGACGACGTTCTCGAAGCCGAGGAAGCGGGCCACGAAGGCGTCGGCCGGACGCTGCCACACCTCCAGTGGCGTCCCCGACTGGGCGATCCGCCCGTCCCGCATCACCACGACCCGGTCGGCCAGTGCGAACGCCTCGCCCTGGTCGTGGGTCACGGCGAGCACGGTGGTGCCCAGCCGGCCGAACAGTTCCCGCAGTTCGACGACCAGCCGTTCCCTCAACGACCGGTCGAGCTGCCCGAGCGGCTCGTCGAGCATCAGCAGCCGGGGACTCGGCGCGAGGGCGCGGGCCAGCGCGACACGCTGCTGCTCCCCGCCGGACAGCGCGGCGACGGCGCGTCCGGCCGCCCCCGGCAGACCCACGAGGTTCAGCAACTCCCGTACCCGGTCCGACTGTTCGGTGCGCGACGCACCGTGCATCCGCAGCCCGAAGGCCACGTTGCCGCCCACGTCCCGCTGCGGGAAGAGCTGGTGGTCCTGGAACATCAGCCCGACCCCGCGCTTGTGCGCGGGCACCCCCGCCTGGTCATGTCCGTCGAGCCGGATCCGCCCGGAGTCGAGGGGCTGCAGTCCGGCCACCGCCCGCAGCAGCGTCGACTTGCCGCTGCCGCTGGGACCGAGCACACAGACGATCTCGTGCTCGGCGACCCCCAGGTCGACGGCGTCCAGCACCGCCCGCCCGCCCAGGCGTACGGTCGCGCCCTGAAGGCTCAGCAGCATCTAGAACTCCCCGGTCCGTTCGGTCCGCAGCCGCTCCAGCAGCAGCAGCGCCACCGCGCACACGATCATCAGAATCGTCGACAGGGCCATCGCCTGGCCGTAGTTGAGGGCTCCGGGCCGCCCCAGCAGCCGTGCCACGGCGACCGGCAGGGTGGGGTTCTCGGGCCGCGCGATGAACACCGTCGCCCCGAACTCCCCGAGCGACACCGCGAAGGCGAACCCGGCCGCGATCAGCAGCGCCCGCCGCACCATCGGCAGGTCCACCTCCCGCCACGCCCGCCACGGCGACGCCCCGAGCACCGCCGCCGCCTCCCGCAGCCGTACGTCCACGGCCCGCAGCACCGGCAGCATGGTCCGTACGACGAAGGGGACGCCGACCAGCGCCTGGGCGAGCGGGACCAGGATCCAGGAGGCGCGCAGGTCCAGCGGCGGCTCGTCGAGGGCGATCAGGAAACCGAAGCCGACGGTCACGGCGGACACCCCGAGCGGCAGCATCAGCAGCGCGTCGAAGCCGCGCACCAGCCGTCCCGCGTCCCGCCGGGTCAGCGCGACGGCGGCGAGGGAGCCGACCAGCACGGCGATGGCGGTGGCGGCGACCGCGTACTCCAGCGAGTTGCCGACCGCCTCGATCGGCGCCACCAGGAACACTCCCCCGTCGTCCTCGGTCAGCGCCCGGTAGTAGCCCAGGCCGGCGGCCCCGAAGGAGCGCTGCACCAGGACCGCGAGAGGCAGCAGGACCAGCACGGCGACGGTGCCGACGACTGCGCCCAGCAGCGCCCACTGCCCGGCGCCGCGCGGCCGGCGTGCGGTCACCGAGGCGTCCACCAGCCGCAACGCGGTCTCCCGGCGCCGTACGGTCCAGGCGTGCAGGGCGAGGATCGCACCCACGGCGACGAACTGGATCATCGTCAGGACGGCGGCCGTGGACAGGTCGAAGATCTCGGAGGTCTGCCGGTAGATCTCCACTTCGAGGGTGGAGAAGGTCGGACCGCCGAGGATCTGGACCACGCCGAAGGAGGTGAAGGTGAACAGGAAGACCATCAGCGCGGCGGCGGCCACGGCGGGCGCGAGCGCGGGCAGGGTGACGGTGCGCCAGGCCGCGAACCGCGAGGCGCCGAGCATCCGCGCGGCCTCCTCCTGCCGCGGGTCGAGCTGGGACCACAGCCCGCCCACGGTGCGCACGACGACCGCGTAGTTGAAGAAGACGTGCGCGAGCAGGATCGCCCACACCGTGGTGTCCAGCCGTACGCCCCCCAGTTCGTCGAGCAGCCCGCCGCGTCCGACGAGCGCCATGAACGCCGTGCCGACGACGACCGTCGGCAGCACGAACGGCACGGTGACCACGGCCCGCAGCACCTGTTTGCCGGGGAAGTCGAAACGGGCGAGGACATACGCGCCGGGCAGGGCGACCAGCAGGGTCAGGACGGTGGAGACGAGGGCCTGCCAGGTGGTGAACCACAGGACCTGACGGACGCCGGACTGCGCCAGTACGTCCCCGATCCGCCCGAGCTGCCAGGTCCCGCCGGTCTTCAGCCCGCGCGCGAGGATCGCGGTGACGGGGTAGGCGAAGAAGACGGCGAAGAACGCGACGGGCACGGCCATCAGACCGAGCCGTGCCGCGCTCCCGCGCCATCCCGCCGCGGTGCGCGTCACCTCAGTACGAGCGAGGTCCACGACTTGACCCACTGGTCACGGTTGGCGGCGATCTTCTCCGCATCCATGGTCTGCGGGTCCTTCGCCTGCGGCCCGAACTTCGCGAACTCCTCGGGCACCTGGGCGGCCTCCCGCACCGGGTAGACGAACATGTTGAGCGGCATGTCGTCCTGGAACGTCTTGCTGATCAGGAAGTCGAGCAGCGCCTTGCCGCCCTCGGGGTTCTCCGCGTTGCTCAGCAGCCCCGCGTACTCGACCTGGCGGAAGCAGGTGCCCTCGGCGACTCCCGTGGGGGCGGTGTCCGGCTTCGGGTCGGCGTAGACGACCTCGGCGGGCGGCGAGGAGGCGTACGACACCACCAGCGGCCGGTCGGCCTTGGCCTGTTTGCCGCCGGCCGAGCCGGAGAACTCCTCGTTGTAGGCCTGATCCCAGCCGTCGACCACCTTCACGCCGTTGGCCTTGAGCTTCTTCCAGTAGTCCGGCCAGCCCTCGTCCCCGTACGCGGCGGCCGTCCCGAGCAGGAAGCCGAGGCCGGGTGAGGAGGTGGAGGCGTTCTCGACGACGAGGAGGTCCTTGTACTCGGGCTTGATCAGGTCGTCGAAGGTCTTCGGCGGGGCCAGGTCGTGCTCGGCGAACCACGCCTTGTCGTAGTTGACGCAGACGTCGCCGCTGTCGACCGGGGTGACCCGGTGCTTGTCCTCGTCGACCCGGTACTCGGGCAGGATCGAATCCGCGCCCCTCGCCTCGTACGGCTGGAACAGCCCGTTGTCGAGGGCGCGGGACAGCAGGGTGTTGTCGACGCCGAAGAAGACGTCGCCCTGGGGGTTGTCCTTGGTCAGAATGGCCTTGTTCACGGCCTGCCCGGCGTCGCCGTCCTCAAGGACCTTCAGCCGGTGGCCGGACTGCTTCTCGAACGCGGCGACGACGTCCTTCGACACCGCCCACGAATTGTGGCTGACGAGGGTCACGGTCCTGGACCCGCTGCCTTCGGCGTCGTCGCCGGACGACCCGCACGCGGACAGCGTGACCAGCCCCAGCCCGACGGCCAGGGCCGCGGCCTTCTTGGTGATACCCACTTGGTTCCTCCTGGAGTGACCAGGAAGAGACGCGGCCCTGCCCGGAACCCCTCTGCGGAGTCCCGGGCAGGGCGCAACAGCTCGAGTGATGACCGATCTCCCTACCCAGAATGACCTGGGCCAGGTTCGGAGGGTCTGCGGCCGGTGCCGCACTCTCAGCGCTGTGGCGCTCCCCTGTCGGAATATGAAGATGTGCTTGCGCGGGTCACATTACCTCTCGCTCGCGGCGAGCTGACCACACGCCCCGTCGATCTCCTGACCACGGGTGTCCCGGATCGTCACCGGCACACCGTGTGCGGCGATCGCCTCCACGAACGCCTTCTCGTCCTCCGGACGGGAGGCGGTCCACTTGGAGCCGGGCGTGGGGTTGAGCGGGATGAGGTTGACGTGCACCGGCCGGCCCTTGAGCATCCGGCCGAGCCGGTCGCCCCGCCAGGCCTGGTCGTTGATGTCCCGGATGAGCGCGTACTCGATGGACAGCCGCCGCCCCGACCTGGCCGCGTACTCGAACCCGGCGTCCAGCACCTCACGCACCTTCCACCGCGTGTTCACGGGGACGAGGGTGTCGCGCAGTTCGTCGTCGGGGGCGTGCAGCGAGATGGCGAGCCGGCACTTGAATCCCTCGTCGGAGAACCGGTGGATCGCCGGCACGAGACCGACGGTCGACACGGTGATCCCACGCTGCGACAGCCCGAGCCCGTCCGGCTCGGGGTCGGTGAGGCGACGGATGGCTCCGACGACCCGGTTGTAGTTGGCGAGCGGCTCACCCATGCCCATGAACACGATGTTGCTCAGCCGCGCCGGACCACCGGGTACCTCTCCGTCCCTCAGCGCCCGCATCCCGTCCACGATCTGGTGCACGATCTCGGCGGTGGACAGGTTCCGGTCGAGGCCGGCCTGCCCGGTCGCGCAGAACGGACAGTTCATGCCGCAGCCCGCCTGGGAACTGATGCACATGGTCACCCGGTCCGGGTAGCGCATCAGCACGGACTCGACGAGCGTGCCGTCGAACAGCTTCCACAGCGTCTTGCGGGTGGTTCCCTGGTCGGTCGACAGGTGCCGTACGACCGTCATCAGCTCCGGAAGCAGCGCGTCCTGCAGTGTGGCGCGGGAACCGGCGGGGATGTCGGTCCACTGCTCCGGTTCGTGCGCGTACCGCGCGAAGTAGTGCTGCGACAGCTGCTTGGCGCGGAACGGCTTCTCACCGGCCGCGGCGACCGCCTCCTTGCGCTCGGCGGGCGTGAGATCGGCGAGGTGCCGCGGCGGCTTCTTGGCTCCGCGCGGCGCGACAAAGGTGAGTTCTCCGGGCTTAGGCATGGCTCTACCAGTGTCGCAGATCCACTCGGGTGACCCGGTCGGGCTCGGCACGGACCGGCGGTCATGACGAGGAGGCCGGAGGCGTAGGTCCTCGTACGGTGCCACGGGCCGCAGTGACGACGCGGCCTGCGGCGGCCCTGCTGGCCGAGGAGCGCCTCGCACACCGGCAGGGCAGGTGTCACCGTGGTACCTGCCGTCGTCCCCCGCCTCGCCTGTGCCACCGAACGGCTTCGCTTCCTGCTGGACGGCGGCGGGCCCCCGTCCGGAGAGGACGGGGGCCCGATCCGGCCACGTGGGTACGGGTCACCCGGACCCGACGAAGAGCACCAGCAGCAACCACACCACCGGTGCCGTGGGCAGCAGGGAGTCCAGGCGGTCCATGATGCCGCCGTGGCCGGGGAGCAGCGTGCCCATGTCCTTGATGCCCAGATCGCGTTTGATCATGGACTCGCCGAGGTCGCCCAGCGTGGCGCTGGCCGCGACCGCGAGCCCCAGGAGCAGGCCCTGCCACCAGAGGCCGTCGTCGATCAGGAACTGCATGCACAGCGCGCCGACGGCCATCGCGAAGACCACCGCGCCCAGCAGGCCCTCACGGGTCTTGCCGGGGCTGATGCGCGGGGCGAGCTTGGTCCTGCCGAAGCGCCAGCCGACGGCGTACGCGCCGGTGTCGCTGACGACCGTCAGCAGCAGGAAGGTCAGGACGCGCCACGGGCCGTCGTCGGCGGTGAGCATCATGGCGACGAAGGTCGCCAGGAACGGCACGTAGAACGCCGCGAAGACGCCCGCCGTGACGTCCTTGAGGTAACCCTCGGGCGGCTCCGCCATACGCCAGACCAGCACCGCCAGCGCGGTGAGCGCCATGGCGACCCACGCGCCCTCGGCCCCCCGGGCGTACCCGGCGACGACCATGGCCGCACCGCCCAGCGCGAGCGGCACCAGGGGCGCCTTGACGTCCTTGCGCTCCTGCAGCCGCGACGTCAGCTCCCACAGGCCCACCACCACGGCGACGGCGACCACACCGACGAAGACCGCCTTGACGACGAACAGCGACGCGACGATCACCACGCCGAGTCCGGCACCGACGCCTATCGCGGCCCCGAGATCCCGCCCCGCGCTCTTCTTCTGCGGTACGGGTGCCGGCTGCGGGACGTCGGGCATGGGCTCCGGATTCTGCGGCACCTCCCCCGGAAGGGGTCGGGCCCGCGTCGGCTCGTCTCGGACCGGGGGGCCGCTCGGCCGAGCGGCCCCCCAGTCCGCGCCCTGGTCTCCGCCGTGTTCGGGTACGCCGGGCACGAAGGGCATGGGACGCGTGTGCTGCGCGTTGTGCGCATCGTACGCGGGACCCGCCGGAGCGGCCCCCCAGCCCTGCCCGTGGTCGGACGGCCCCCAGTACCCGGTCTGCGGCGTCCCCCAGGAAGAGTCGTTCATCAGACCTCGAGCAGCTCCGCTTCCTTGTGCTTCAGGAGCTCGTCCACCTGGGCGACGTACTTCGTGGTGGTGTCGTCGAGCTCCTTCTCCGCACGGCGGCCCTCGTCCTCGCCGACCTCGCCGTCCTTGATCAGCTTGTCGATGGCGTCCTTGGCCTTGCGGCGCACGGAGCGGATGGAGACCTTGGCGTCCTCGCCCTTGGTCTTGGCGACCTTGATGTAGTCGCGGCGGCGCTCCTCGGTGAGCTCGGGGAACACCACGCGGATGATGTTGCCGTCGTTGCTCGGGTTGACGCCCAGGTCTGAGTCACGGATCGCCTGCTCGATGTTGCGCAGCGCGCTCTTGTCGAACGGCGTCACCACGGCCATGCGCGGCTCGGGCACGGAGAACGAGGCCAGCTGGTTGATCGGCGTCAGCGCGCCGTAGTAGTCGGCCACGATCTTGTTGAACATCGCCGGGTGCGCACGGCCGGTGCGGATCGCGGCGAAGTCCTCCTTGGCGACCACGACGGCCTTCTCCATCTTCTCCTCGGCCTCGAGGAGGGTCTCTTCGATCACCACTTGCTCCTGCGTGTCTTGAGTAGGCCCGGCCGCGGTACCTCATCAGGGGCGGCGGCCGGCTGCGTCGCGTCTTCTTCCTGCACGGTTTCCGACCGGCAGGACATTGTCCACCCCCCGGTCAGTTGCGGCCGGCTTGGTCGCCCACCAGCGTGCCGATCTTCTCACCCTTGACGGCGCGGGCGATATTGCCCTCCTTCAGAAGCTCGAAGACGACGATCGGAAGGCTGTTGTCGCGGCAGAGCGTGACGGCCGTGGCGTCGGCGACCTTCAGGTCCCGGGTGATGACCTCGCCGTAGCCGAGCGCGTCGAACTTCACGGCGTCCGGGTTGGTCTTCGGGTCGGAGTCGTAGACGCCGTCCACACCGTTCTTGCCCATGAGCAGCGCCTCGGCGTCGATCTCCAGGGCGCGCTGGGCGGCGGTGGTGTCGGTGGAGAAGTACGGCATGCCCATACCGGCGCCGAAGATGACCACACGGCCCTTCTCCAGGTGCCGCACGGCACGCAGCGGGATGTAGGGCTCGGCGACCTGCCCCATGGTGATGGCGGTCTGCACGCGGCAGTCGACGCCCTCCTTCTCCAGGAAGTCCTGGAGGGCGAGACAGTTCATCACGGTGCCGAGCATGCCCATGTAGTCGGAGCGGGCACGGTCCATGCCGCGCACCTGGAGCTCGGCGCCGCGGAAGAAGTTGCCGCCGCCGATGACGATCGCGATCTGCGCGCCGTCCCGGACGACGGCCGCGATCTCACGCGCGATGGCGTGCACCACGTCGGGGTCGACGCCCAGGCCCCCGCCACCGGAGAAGGCCTCTCCGGATAGCTTCAGCAGGAACCGGCCGCGTACTTTGCCGTCGTCGCTCTTCTCAGCCTTGGTGGTCATCGGGGATCCCGCCTCTTTCACGTGTTGCACATACGAAGGAGGCCATTGCCGGTGGGGCGTGGTTCGCATCCCATGCGGCAATGGCCTCCTCGTCAGATCTGCTGTCTCCCGGCACGCGCGCGTGCGTGGACGCGTGTCCGAACGACTGCTGTCGACCCTATCGGGGTCGCGCGCCCGTCGCGGTACGGACTCAGATGCCGACCTTGATGCGCGTGAAGCGCTTCAGGGTGACACCGGCCTCGTCCAGGACCTTCTGGACGGACTTCTTGTTGTCCAGCGCGTAGGGCTGGCCGAGCAGCGTGGCGTCCTTGAAGAAGCCGTTGAGGCGACCCTCGACGATCTTCGGCAGGGCGGCCTCGGGCTTGCCCTCGGCGCGGGTGGTCTCCTCGGCGACGCGGCGCTCGGACTCGACGACCTCGGCCGGCACGTCCTCCTTGGAGAGGTACTTCGGCGCGAAGGCGGCGATGTGCTGGGCGACGCCCTTGGCGACCTCGGCGTTCGGCTTGTCCAGCTCGACGAGGACACCGATCTGCGGCGGCAGGTCGGGCATCGTGCGGTGCATGTACGCCGTCACGTAGCCGTCGGTGAACTGGGCAAAGCGGTCCAGGACGATCTTCTCGCCCAGCGTGGCGTTGGCCTCGTCCACAAACGCCTGAACGGTCTTGCCGGCCTCGATCTCGGAGGCGAGCAGGGCCTCGAGGTCGGCCGGGGAGGTCTTGACGACGTGCTCGGCGATGGTGGTGGCCACGGCCTGGAACTTGTCGCCCTTGGCGACGAAGTCCGTCTCGCACTTCAGCTCGACGAGGACGCCGGAGGAGTTGTCGTCGGCGATGATCGAGACCACGGCGCCGTTCTCGGCGGAGCGGCCCTCGCGCTTGGCGACGCCCTTCTGGCCCTTGATACGGAGCGCCTCGACGGCCTTCTCGACGTTGCCCTCGGCCTCGTCCAGCGCCTTCTTGCAGTCCATCATGCCGGCGCCGGTGAGCTCCCGGAGCTTCTTGACGTCGGCGGCGGTGTAGTTCGCCATGAGTCTGTGAGTCTTTCTCGAAGTCTGGAGGTTCGGAGATCTGCGGGGTCAGGGGACCTGATCGACGGCAGGTGTCCGACACGCCGCCGACCTACAGGTGGACGGCGGGAGCGGAGGTGACGTCACCGCTCCCGCCGTCATCAGCTCTGACGGGACGGTCAGGCCTGCTCGGCCTCGGCGGCCGGAGCGGCGGGGGCCTCGGCGGCCGGAGCGGCCTCGGCGGCGGGGGCCTCGGCGGCGGGGGCCTCGGCCGGCTGCTCGGCGGCAGCCGGAGCGGCCTCCTCGGCCTTGTCCTCGTCGGCCTTCTTCTCGCCCGCGAGCAGGTCGCGCTCCCACTCGGCCAGCGGCTCGCCGGCGGCCTTCTCGCCCTTGCCGGCCTCGGCGACACCGGAACGGGACATCAGGCCCTCGGCGACGGCGTCGGCGATCACGCGGGTGAGCAGGGTGACTGAGCGGATCGCGTCGTCGTTGCCCGGGATCTTGTAGTCGACCTCGTCGGGGTCGCAGTTGGTGTCGAGGATGGCGACGACCGGGATGTTGAGCTTCCGGGCCTCGCCGACCGCGATGTGCTCCTTCTTGGTGTCCACGATCCAGACGGCGCTGGGCACCTTCTGCATCTCGCGGATACCGCCGAGGGTCTTCTCCAGCTTGGCCTTCTCGCGGGAGAGGACCAGCAGCTCCTTCTTGGTGAGGCCGGAGGCGGCCACGTCCTCGAAGTCGATCTGCTCGAGCTCCTTGAGGCGCTGCAGGCGCTTGTAGACGGTCGAGAAGTTGGTGAGCATGCCGCCCAGCCAGCGCTGGTTGACGTAGGGCATGCCGACGCGGGACGCCTGCTCGGCGATGGCCTCCTGCGCCTGCTTCTTCGTACCGACGAACATGACCGTGCCGCCGTGGGCGACGGTCTCCTTGACGAACTCGTAGGCGCGGTCGATGTACGACAGCGACTGGAGCAGGTCGATGATGTAGATGCCGTTGCGCTCCGTGAAGATGAAGCGCTTCATCTTCGGGTTCCAACGACGGGTCTGGTGACCGAAGTGGACGCCGCTCTCCAGCAGCTCCCGCATCGTGACGACGGCCATGGCCGTATCTCCTCGAATTTCTCGGTTGTGCCGCGGATGCCGGACGGCTCCCGCGCCTGACGCCCGCGACGCGCCGTTGCCACGAAGGACCGAGGGGCGCTGACATCAGGGCTGCGGTTGACCGGCCCTGATGTCGGGGCGTGCGAAGTCGACCCGGTGACCCGGATCGCCACCAGAAGTGTACGGGACCCGCGGGGCGCCGGGTGACGCCGCTGTCCACAAACGGCCGGTGGTCCACAGGTCCGGGCGGAGATCACGGATGTCCGGGAGTCTCCGCGACATGCGAAAGAGGGCATTCACGGGAGCGTGTGCGCGGCTGGTTCTTCTGGCGGTCCTGACCCTGGCGGCGCTGTCGGCCCCGCCTCCGTCGGGCCTGTCGGCGGCGGGGACGGAGGCGGGGGCGCCGACGGGCGAGGAGGCCGGGACGCCGGCCGTCGGACGGGCGTGGCCGGTGGGGGTGCGGCCGCGGGTGCTGCGCGGCTGGGAGCCGCCGGCGACGGTGTACGGACGCGGGCACCGGGGCGTGGACCTGGCGGCTCCGCCGGGGACGCCGGTACGGGCGGTGGCGGCGGGCCGGGTCTCCTTCGCGGGCCGGGTGGCCGGGAAGGAGGTCGTCTCGGTGGAGCTCACCGGCACGGGCGACCCTCCGCTGCGCACCACCTACGAACCGGTCCGCGCGTCGGTGACCGAGGACGACGAGGTGGCGGCGGGCGAGGTGGTCGGCACGGTGGCCCCCACGGGCTCCCACTGCACGGCCCCGTGCGTCCACTGGGGCCTGCTGAGGGGGGACGTCTACCTGGATCCGCTCACCCTGCTGCCCCCGTGGCTCCTGCACCGGGGGCCGTCGAGACTGCTGCCGGTGCTGGGGGTGCCGGTGCCGGAGTGAGCTCCCGGGAACACGCCCGTCAGCCCCGTACACCGCGCAGGGCCATCGCCACCGCCGCTTCCGTGATCGCGTCCGGGTGCTCCGCCGCGCCCAGCTCGATGCGGCGTACGGCCGCGTCGACCACGCCCTGGAGGAGCATCGCCGCGAGGCGGGGTTCGGCGTGGCCCAGGTCGGCCAGGGCCTCGACGACCATCGCGACGAGTCCGCCGTGGGCCGCGCGGATCTTCTCCCGGGCGCCGGCGTCGAGCTCGCTCGCGGAGATCGCGACCACGGCGCGGTGCCGCCGGTCACCGACCAGTTCCAGCTGCTTGCGGACGTACGCCTCGATCTTGGCACCGGCGCCGCCGGCGGCCGCCATCGCCGCCTCGACCTCCGCCGTCCAGACCGGGAAGTCGACCTCGCACAGCTCCTCGACCACGGCGGCCCGCGAGCGGAAGTACTCGTACACGGACGAACGCGCGAGGCCGGTGCGCTCGGCGAGGGCCGGGAAGGTCAGCGCCTCCGTACCGCCCTCGGACAGCAGGGAGCGTGCCGCGTCCAGCAGGGCGGCTCGCTGCATCGACCGGTGCTCGGCCACGGAGGCCGCTCGAATCCTTGGCACGTCATCCACTTTACGGACGCCCCGCCCGCGGCGGCCAGGGGATCGGCCGGCTCTCCGACGGCAGGGCTCAACGGCCGAAACCCGCCAGCTTCGCGCGCAGCTGGAGCACGGACTTGGTGTGGATCTGGCTGACCCGGCTCTCGGTCACGCCCAGCACGTTGCCGATCTCGGCGAGGGTGAGCCCTTCGTAGTAGTACAGGGTGACCACCGTCTTCTCCCGCTCCGGCAGTGTGTTGATGGCCCGCGCCAGGAACCTCCGCAGCTCCCGGTCCTCGGCCACCTCCACCGGATTGTCGGCGGCGGTGTCCTCCAGGGTGTCCATCAGGCTCAGCCGGTCGCCGCCCTCTCCCCCGGCGTGCAGCAGCTCCTCCAGGGCGACGACGTTCGCGAGCGACAACTGACTGAAAACCGCGTGCAGCTCGTCCACGGCGATGCCCATCTCGCCGGCAACCTCGCTCTCGGAGGGGGTACGCCGCAGCCGTGCCTCCAGTGTGGCGTAGGCCCGCTCCACGTTGCGCGCCTTCTGCCGTACCGAACGCGGGATCCAGTCCAGCGCCCGCAGCTCGTCGATCATGGCGCCCCGGATGCGGGTGATCGCGTAGGTCTCGAACTTGATCTCGCGGTCGACGTCGAACTTCTCGATCGCGTCGATCAGCCCGAACACCCCGGAGGAGACGAAGTCCGCCTGGTCGACGTTGGGCGGCAGCCCCACGCTGACCCGGCCGGCCACGTATTTCACCAAGGGCGAGTAGTGCAGGATCAACTGCTCCCGCAGCCGTTCGTCCCCCGTCGCCTTGTACGACCGCCACAGCTCGTCGAGTGTCGAGGGAGCGGGCGGCCGCGCGCTGCCACCGTCGCGGGCGGCTGGGGGGATCGCCGCCCGGTCGGACCCGGAGGTGTGCTGGGGCATTCGTCGCCTTGTGCCGTTCTGCCGTGGACTGGTGCTGCCTGGGTGCGCTGTCCGTCCGATGTCTGAGTGCCTGTCCTTGCCCGTCCTTGCCTGTCCGTGTCGGGGCCCTCGTGAGCGTAGCGTGACTGTGGCGTCGCGGTGTGCGAAGGGGTGAGGCGGGGCCGTGCGCAGATTCGTTCCGGATGCCGCCCCGCCAGGGCATACCCGTCACTATGAGTGATCATCGAGGTAACCCGACCGGGTGAGGTTCCAAGGAATGCCGGGGCTTCCCCGAACGGCCGAACACGCTCTGTCAGCGGAGTCCGGGGCCGTCCCGGACCGGGGTCACCGCCTGGCGCGTCAACTTCCAGCCGTCGCCGTGTCGCTCGACATGACCGAGCGCTCGCAGTTCGTACAGTTTTGCGACCGCGTCGTCCGGGGTGGTCTGCGCGGCGAGTGCGACCTCCTCCGGCCTGGCCGTTCCGCACCCCGGCAGCGCGGCGAGGACCTGCTGTCCGGCCGGGTCGAGCAGGTCCCGGGGCAGCACCGGCCCCCGGCGTTCCGGCGCGAGTTCGCCCATGTCGCCGACGAGTTCGACGATCTCGTCGGCATCGGTGACCAGCACCGCGTCCTGTCGCAGCAGTTCGTGCACCCCGGCGGAGAGCCCGCTGGTGGCCGGTCCCGGTACTCCCATCGTGTGGCGTCCCAGCCGCCGGGCCGCCCGGGCGGTCGCCAGGGAGCCGCTGCGGTGGGCGGCCTCGACGACGACGGTGCCTCGGGTGAGGGCGGCGATCACCCGGTTGCGGAGGACGAACCTGCTCGGTGTCGGATGGTCGCCGGGCGGCAACTCGCCGATGACGAGCCCCTGTTCCGCGATCCTGTCGATCAGCCCGGTGTGACCGCGCGGGTAGGGCCGGTCGACTCCGCAGGCGAGTACGGCGATGGTGGCGCCGCCCGCGCCGAGGGCGCCGCGGTGGGCGGCTCCGTCGACCCCGTAGGCACCGCCGGAGACCACGATCCAGCCGCGTTCGGCGAGGCCCGCGGAGAGGGTGGCGGCCATGTGCGCGCCGTACTCGGTGCAGGCGCGGGCGCCGACGACGGCGACCGAGCGCAGCGCCCACATCCGCAGGTCCGCTCCTCCGCGCACCCACAGCCCGAGCGGCCTGGCATCGCCCAGGTCGTCGAGCTGCCCGGGCCACTGCGGGGTTCCGGGGCCCACGAAACGCACTCCGGCGTCCCGCGCGGCGGCGAGGTCACGGCGTGGTTCGGCCCGCTCCGCCCGGGCCAGCAGTCCGGCCCACCGCTTGCCGCTCGCTCCCGGCAGCGGGTCCCCCCCTTCCCGCAGCCGTCGCGCCACGGCGTCCACACCGAGCTCCCGCACCCAGCGCCCGCCGGTCTCGTCACCGGGTTCGATGACCCGGGTGAGAAGGACCCGCCCGAGCAGTTCGCCGCCGGGCCCCTCCACGGCGCTCACGCCCCCGCCCCGATGGCCATGGGCACGCCGCGCGGAACGCCGGTGCGCAGTTGCAGGGCGAGGGCGACGTCCGCGGCGTCGGGCCGGTCGTGGCCGACCAGGTCGGCGACGGTCCAGGCGACCCGCAGGACCCGGTCGAGCCCCCGGGCGGTGAGCATGCCCCGTTCCAGACTCCGCTCGGCGTCGTCCATGGCGCCGGGGGCGGCGTGCCAGCGGCTGCGCAGCTCCCGTCCGGGCACTTCGCTGTTGGCGCGCCACGGGGTGCCGGCGAGCCGCGCCGCGGCACGGTCCCGGGCCCGGCGCACCCGGTCGGCGACCGTGGCGGTGCTCTCGCCCCGGGCGCCGCCCGCCGTCAGTTCGTCACGCGTGACACGGTCGACCTCGACCCGCAGGTCGACCCGGTCGAGCAGCGGCCCGGACAGCCGGGCCTGGTAGCGGCGGATCGCCGAGGGCGGGCACTCGCACTGGTCGTTCGTCCGTGAGAACCGCCCGCAGGGGCACGGGTTGGCGGCGAGCACCATCAGGAAGCGGGCGGGAAAGCGCACGACACCCGCGCTGCGCGCGATGACCACGTGCCCGGACTCCAGCGGCTGCCGCAGGGCGTCCAGGGCCCGGCTGCTGAACTCCGGGGTCTCGTCCAGGAAGAGCACGCCGCGATGGGAGAGCGACACCGCTCCCGGCCGGGCCGTGCCGGGGCCGCCGCCGACGAGTGCCTGCATGGTGGCCGAGTGGTGCGGGGCGCAGTAGGGGGCCGTGTCGATCAGGGGTTTGTCCGGGGGCAGGAGTCCCGCCACCGAGTGCACGGCCGTCACCTCGAGCGAGGCCTGCCGGTCCAGCGACGGCAGGACCGACGGCAACCGCTCCGCCAGCATGGTCTTGCCGGCGCCCGGCGGTCCTTCCAGGAAGAGGTGGTGCCCACCCGCCGCGGCCACCTCCACGGCCGTCCGCGCCGAGAGCTGGCCCACGACATCCGCGAGATCGTGGCCCTGGTCGTGCGGTGCCGCGCCGACGTCGTGCATTCCGGTGTCCGCTCCGGTGCCCGGGGCGCGCAGCCCCGCCAGCAGCGGCTCGGGCCGCGTCTGCTCCTCGGCGTCCTCCTCCGGTACGGGCTCGTCGGTGAGCACCGCGATCAGCTGCCGCAGGCTGCGGATGCCCAGGACGGACACGCCCGGCACCAGCGAGGCCTCGGCGGCGGCGCACTCGGGCACCACCACCTGCTCGTATCCCGCGTCGGCCGCGGCCAGTACGGCCGGCAGGATGCCGCGCACCGGCCGCACCCGGCCGTCCAGTCCCAGCTCGCCGATCATGACGATGTCGCCGAGCACCCGCGGATCGATCCGTTCGGCGGCGCCGAGCACCGCGCAGGCGACCGCCAGGTCGAACCCGCTGCCGGCCTTCGGGACGGACGCCGGGCTGAGCCCCACGGTGAGTTTCTTCTGCGGCCACTCGCCGCCGGAATTGACCACGGCCGCCCTGACCCGGTCCCTGCTCTCCGTCAGGCTCTTGTCCGGCAGCCCCACCAGGGCGAAGGCCGCGACCCCTGGCTCCAGGTCGGCCTGGACCTCCACGACCACACCCTCGACGCCCACCAGCGTCACTGAGCACGTACGCGCGAACCCCATGTCAGGCCACCCCCCGGACGTGCTCGACCACGGGCGCGCCACGGGCCGGCAGGAGCACCCCGACCAGGTCGATGCGCACCCCACCGGGCGGCGCTCCCCCGTGTTCCTGGAGCCAGCGTTCGGCGAGGCCCCGCAGGCGGTCGGCCTTGGCCGGCGTGACCGCCTCCATGGGATGCTGGAAGGATCCTGCCCTGCGGGTCTTCACCTCGCAGACGACCAGGGCGTCCCCGTCCCGGGCCACGATGTCGATCTCGCCGGTCCTGCCGCAGCGCCAGTTGCGCTGCAGGACCGTCATCCCGGCCTGGGCCAGCCGCCGTGCGGCCAGTGCCTCGCCGTACCTGCCGAGCGCGTTGCGTGCGCGGTGTGCGTTCATGTCGGCACCACCTCCGGCACCAACGGTCACGCGTTCCGCCCGACGGAGTGGATCTTGGTGCAGAACTCGGCGGTTGTGGACGACTCCGTCACCCGCACGAGTGGGCCGGTCACCCGCTCGGCAGCTCCAGATCGCTCTTGTTGAGCTCCTCGATGTTCACGTCCTTGAATGTCAGCACCCGCACCTGCTTCACGAACCGGGCCGGTCGGTACATGTCCCAGACCCAGGCGTCCGCCATCGACACCTCGAAGAAAACCTCACCCTGGACCGAGTGCACCTGCATCTCGTAGTCGTTGGTGAGATAGAAACGTCGCTCGGTCTCGATCACGTACTTGAACAGACCGACGACATCGCGGTACTCCCGGTAGAGCTTCAGCTCCATCTCGGTCTCGTACTTCTCGAGGTCCTCGGCGCTCATGGCATGTTCCCCTTCAGCCGTGCGATCCCACCATTGTGCGCCAGTCCCGGGAGTCACCGGACGATTTCGGTGTCCAGGGTCACGGGCCCGGCCGGGGGGCCTTCGTCGAGCAGTGTGCGCAACAGCTCGGCGAGTCTGGTCGGATACACCGTCTCATGCGCCCGAGCGAGTTCCGGACACGTCCACCAGCGCGCTCCGGCGACACTGCGCCGCTCCAGCTCGGTCAGCGCCGTGGCCGCGGTCGCGGTCTGGGTGGTGCGGGCGAGGTAGTACCACTCGTCCTGGTCCCAGCGGCGGCCGGCGAACGGGAAGGAGCACCTCCGCCGCCACAGCACGGGCCCGAGTTCGACCTCGGTGATGCCGGTCTCCTCGACGAGTTCCCGCAGGGCGGCCTGTTCACGGGTCTCGTCGCCCTCCACGCCGCCGCCGGGCGTGAACCACCAGTCGTCGGCCGGGTCGTCCGGTTCGTGGCCGTGCAGCAGCAAGATGCGGTCCCGCGGGTCGAGCAGGACCACCCGGGCGACCCTGCGCGGTCCGTCCGTACCGGATCCCCCGACCGCCGGGAGGGGCTCAGCGGGCATCGGCGCTCCCCGCGTCGGTCCGGCCCCGAGACGCGCCCGTCCGCTTGGCGAAGGGCCCGTACGCGGCTCCGCCGAGAATGAGCGCGGCACCTGCGGTCACCAGCGCGACGACGGTCCTGAGCGGGCCCGGCGAGGAGGGCGCACCGAGCTGTCCGAAGCCGGTGGGCGCCTCGAGCATGCCGTTCATCGGCCAGACCACGGCGTCGATTCTGGCCCGGACCGCACCGCGGGAGACGGTGCCGCCGGCGGCGTCCGTCAGATGGGCCGTGGAGTCCAGCGACCCGGAGCGCTCGTCACCGAGCAGGAACAGACGCCCCTTCGGCACGGTCACCTCGGGGATGGCCCCGGACCCGGCCGCCGCGCCCTCGGCGAGATACGGTTCGTCGATCTCCTCGCCGTTGACCTCCAGTTTGCCGTCCTGGCAGCAGGAGACCGTGTCACCGCCGACGGCGACCACCCGCTTCACCATGGGGAGGTCCGACCACGTCGCGTCCGTGAAGACGACCACGTCACCACGGCGGACGTCGCCCCCGCCGATGCGTTCGGCCAGCACCCGGTCACCGGCGCCGATCGTCGGCTCCATCGAGGGGGTGGGCACGGTGTACGGACGGTACAGCACCGCTCCCCAGAGGAATCCGCCGAGGAACAGCACCGTACCCAGAGCCACGGCCAGCCCGGACAGCCGCTGCCCGGTCCGGCCACCCGCCCGGGCGGCGCCCGGACCGCCGTCGCCGGGGACCGTACGCGTCGTGCTCTGACCGCTCATGGGCGGCACCCTACCCGGCGGTACCGGACCGGGTCAGCCCTCCCGGCGGCCCTCTCCGGCGCCGTACCGCCGACGCCGCCAGAGCACCAGCGGCACCGCGCCCGCGAGCGCGAGTCCCTGGGGCGCGGCTGCCAGGACCGCGGCGGACGACGAGCCGGCGGCCGACCAGGGCCGGTCGAAGGTGTCCGGGACGGGCAGGTTGGTCCAGCGGTCGACCGGCCAGGCGATGACGACGGCGCGGCCGACCACCTTGTCCACGGGGACGAAACCGTCGTTCCCGTCGGCCTGGTTGTACCGCGAGTCCCGGGAGTTCTGGCGGTGGTCGCCCATGACCCAGATGTGGCCCTCGGGGACCTTCACCTTGAACTGGCCGCCCTGGTCGTCCTGGCTGCACGGGGTGTTACCGGGATACACGTACGGCTCGTTCAACGCCATGCCGTTGACCTTCAGCGGGCCGGTGCCCTTGCACTCGATCGTGTCACCGCCGACCCCGACGACCCGCTTGATCAGGTCCTTCTCCTCCGCGGACGGCATCAGGCCGATCCAGCTGAGGACCTTCTGCAGGGGATTCGGGTCGGGGGCCGGCTCGCCCGCCAGCCAGTTGTCGGGGTCGTGGAAGACGACGACCTCACCGCGATCGGGCTCGGAACCGAACCAGGGGGTGAGCTTGTCCACGAGCACCCGGTCGCCCTGCTGGAGGGTGTTCTGCATCGAGTCGGAGGGGATGGAGAACGCCTGCACCAGGAACGTCTTGATCAGCAGCGCCAGCACCAGCGCGATGCCGACCAGGATCGGCAGCTCCTTCCAGAAGGAGCGGGGCTGCTTCGCCTGGGGGGCGCCGTCGCCCGAACCGCCTTGCGCCGTGGGGGGCTGCTTGTCCCCAGGCCCGTCACCGTCACCCGCCGGGGAGCTGTTTCCCGAGGTCACGAAGTCGTCAGCCGCCGAACCGGCCGCTTCCACGGGGCGCCCGCGGTGCTCCTCGCCCTCGCGCCCGGACCGTGCGCCAACCGCCGCATCCCCCACGCCAACTCCTCACTCTCTGCCGCCGCCCGCGCCATGCCCGGCGCAGACCCACCACTCCCATAACGAGCGGGAGTTCCGCAGGGCTCGGGAGCTGGACCATTCCATCGGGACCGTCCGGGGCAACCCTATGCGACAGCGGGGCGGCAGCGGCCGACCCGGACGCCGAGTCCGACACGGACGCGTAGGTCGCCGGCTCCTCCAGCGTGCTCCACCGGCCGAACGGCCAGGCGATGACCACGGCCCGGCCCACCACCTCGTCCTCGGAGACGGTGCCGCCGTGGTCGGTGTCCTGGTGCGAGCGGGAGTCGGCGGAGTTCGCCCGGTGGTCGCCCATCACCCACAGTCGCCCCTCGGGGACGGTGACGTCGAACGGCGTCGTGGACGGGGCGTTGCCGGGATACAGGTAGTCCTCGTTCAGGGGAACGCCGTTGACGGTGACCCGGCCCTGCTTGTCGCAGCACTGGACGCGGTCGCCGCCGACGCCGACGACCCGCTTGATGAGGTCCTTCTCGTTCTCGGACGGCAGCAGTCCGATGAAGGTGAGCCCCTCCTTGATCTGCTTGATCCCGACGGGGTCGTCCTTCTTCGGCGTGGCCTGCTCGTTCTGGAGCCAGCCGCCGGGGTCCTTGAACACGACCACGTCCCCGCGCTGCGGCCTGGAGCCGAACCACGGGGTGAGCTTGTCGACCAGCACCCGGTCACCGATCTGGATCGTCTGCTCCATGGAGCCGGACGGGATGACGAAGGCCTGGACGAGGAAGGTCTTCAGCACCAGCGCGATCACGACGGCGACCCCCACGAGCAGGGGGATCTCCTTGACGGCGCTGCGCCGGCGGCGCCGCTTGACCTTGCGCTGGAGTTTGCGCCGCTCCGCCCGGCTGCGTCCGGGGGCCGGGCCGGCCGCACGGCGGGAGCCGGTGGGCAGCGGGTTCTCCGCGGCGCTGCCCGGGACACCGCGCGGTTTGCCGCGGTTACCCATGGGCGCCCTCCGCCGCGTTCGTCGCCGGGGCGGGCACGCGCGCATAGGCGTCGGGCCGGTGCAGCCGGGTGGCGTGGCCTAAGGGCCAGACGATCCCCTCGGCGCGGCCGATCAGGCTGTCGACCGGGACCATGCCGCCGCCGGGCGAGCCGAGGTGGTCGCGGGAGTCGCTGGAGCGGCTGCGGTGGTCCCCGAGGACGAACAGGCGCCCGTCGGGCACGACGACGTCGAAGGCCACCGTGGAGGGGCTGTCGCCGGGGTGCAGGAAGCCCGACTCGTCGACCGACCTGCCGTTCACCCGGATCCTCCCCTCCCCGTCACAGCAGACCACGTGGTCCCCGCCCACCCCGACGACCCGTTTGACGTAGTCGGCGGCACCGAAATACCCGGTGCCGTCGAACACCACCACGTCACCGCGTTGCGGCCCGGCGCCGAAGCGGTACGCCAACTTGTTCACGAGCACGCGGTCCCCGACCCTCAGTCCCTGTTCCATCGATCCGCTGGGGATCTGGAACGGCTGCGCCGCGAACGTGTTCACCGCCAGCAGGAACACCAGGCAGAGCAGCAGGGTCAGGGTAATCCGTCCGCCGGGCAGCCGGTGCGTGGGACGCGGCACCAACGCGGAGCGCGACCGCCCCTCCGGCCCCGCCGTCCCCGAGGTGTCCTCGGGTCCGGCCGGGGGGAGGGAGCGGTCGCGCTCCGTCGGCTGTGCTTCGGCGTCCATCGGGGCCAGATGCTATCCGGCCGCGACATGATGCCGGTGAAGCGCTCAGTTCTCGCGCTTCTCCTTGATCTTCGCCGCCTTGCCGCGCAGCTCGCGCAGGTAGTACAGCTTGGCGCGGCGGACGTCGCCCCTGGTGACGAGCTCGATCTTCTCCACGATCGGGGTGTGCACCGGGAAGGTGCGCTCGACGCCGACGGAGAAGGAGACCTTGCGGACCGTGAAGGTCTCGCGCACGCCGGCGCCCTGGCGGCGGATGACCACGCCCTTGAACTGCTGCACACGGGAGCGGTTGCCCTCGATGACGCGCACGTGGACGTTCACGGTGTCGCCGGGGCGGAAGGCGGGGACGTCGCTGCGCAGCGACGCGGAGTCGACGGACTCGAGCAGGTGAGACATTTCGTCTGCTTTCTTCGCTGATGCCGCAGGTCATCAACGGCAACTGGAGGCTGGGACCGATGCCGTGCGGTTCAGGGCGGGCGTCGTGTCCCCCTGCGGCAGGGGCGCGCGCCGGACCACGCACAGCAGCGGCCTATTCTTCCATGCCGCCGGTCCTGCGCCAAAATCGGCCGTACGGCTCTCCGGCGGGGTCCGGTTCCCAGCCCAGGATGGACAGCATCTCGCGGTCCTTCCTGTCGAAGGCCGCGGGGGCGCAGCGCTCGATGAGGTCGGGCCGGTGGGCGGTGGTCCGGCGCAGCGCCTCGTCGCGCCGCCAGCGGGCGATCTTCCCGTGATGGCCGCTGAGCAGCACCTCCGGGATGCCGCGCCCGCGCCACTGCGGCGGCTTGGTGTGGACGGGGCCCTCCAGGAGGCTCGCCATGGCCCCGGGCGCGAAGGAGTCGTCGCGGTGCGACTCTGCGTTGCCGAGGACTCCGGGGAGCAGCCGGGCGACGGCCTCCGTGACGACGAGGACCGCCGCCTCGCCGCCGGCCAGGACGTAGTCACCGATGGACACCTCGTACACGGGCATCCGGGTGGCGTACTCGTCGACGACACGGCGGTCGATGCCCTCGTAGCGGGCCGGGGTGAAGATCAGCCAGGGGCGCTCGGAAAGCCGGACGGCCAGTTCCTGGGTGAAGGGCCGGCCGCTGGGGGTGGGGACGATCAGGGCAGGCTCGCGGGAGCCGGCCTCGTAACCGTCCGCCAGGACCGAGTCGAGCGCGTCTCCCCACGGCTCGGTCTTCATGACCATGCCGGGGCCGCCGCCGTACGGGGTGTCGTCCACGGTGTTGTGCCGGTCGTACGCCCAGTCACGCAGGTCGTGCACATGCACGTTCAGTCGGCCGCGCGCGCGTGCCTTGCCGACGAGGGAGACGTTCAGCGGTTCCAGGTACTCGGGGAAGATCGTGACGACGTCGAGCCGCATCACGCCTCCTTCCCGGCGGCGTCCCGCGCGGAGGCGATCTCGGCACGGTCGTCGATCAGGCCGGGCGGCGGGTCGATGACCGCGCGCTGCTCCTCCAGGTCGATCCCGGTGACGATCTCCTCGACGAACGGCACGTACACCTCGCTGCCGTCGGGGCGCTCGACCACGAAGAGGTCCTGGGAGGGCAGGTGCGAGATCTCGGTGATCCGGCCGACCTGCTCGCCGTCCTCCGTGACGACGTCGAGGTCGATCAGCTGGTGGTCGTAGTACTCGTCCTCGTCCTCGGGCCGTTCGTCCGGGTCGACGTCGGCGATGAGGAGGGTGTTGCGCAGGGCCTCGGCGCCGTTGCGGTCGTGGACGCCCTCGAAGCGCAGCAGGAGGCGGCCGCTGTGGACACGGCCGGTCTCGATGGTGAGCGGCCCGACGGAGGCGGGGTCGGTGGCCAGGACGGCGCCGGGCCCGAGCCTCAGCTCCGGTTCGTCGGTGCGGACCTCCACGGTGACCTCGCCCTTGATGCCATGGGCACGGCCGATGCGAGCGACTACCAGCTGCACTGTGCTTGATCTCCTGTCGAACTGCGACGAGCCCACTCACGGCTCGTACGACTGCGGGCCGGGGACGGCCCAGCGGCCTTCCCCGGCCCGAGCCGGTGCTGCGTTCGGCGTCAGCGGACGTGGTCCACATCGACGAGGTCGACGCGGACACCGCGACCGCCGATGGCGCCCACGACGGTGCGCAGGGCGCGCGCGGTGCGGCCGTTGCGGCCGATCACCTTGCCGAGGTCCTCCGGGTGGACCCGGACCTCGAGCACACGCCCGCGACGCAGGTTGCGCGAGGCGACCTGCACATCGTCAGGGCTGTCGACGATGCCCTTCACGAGGTGCTCGAGAGCCTCCTCGAGCATGCTCAGGCCTCGGTCGACGTGGACTCGGCGGCGGCCTCGTCCTTCTTCTCAGCCTTCTTCTTCTGGGTGATCGCCTCACCCTTGCCCTCGTCGTCGCCGCCGAGCGCCTCGAAGGACGGGCGGGCCGACTTCTCGGCGGGCTGGAGCAGCGGAGCCGGGGCGGGCTCGCCCTTGAACTTCTGCCAGTCGCCGGTCTTCTTCAGGATGGCGAGCACGGGCTCGGTCGGCTGGGCGCCGACGCCGAGCCAGTACGCCACGCGCTCGGCGTCGACCTCCATCACCGACGGGTTGTACGTCGGGTGGTACTTGCCGATCTCCTCGATGGCCCGGCCGTCACGGCGGGTACGGGAGTCGGCGACGACGATGCGGTAGTGAGGCGAACGGATCTTGCCCAGACGCTTCAGCTTGATCTTGACTGCCACGGGAGTGGGTTCTCCTGAAATTGACGTGGTTGGGCACGGCGAGATGTGCCGCGTGGGGTTGCGGTACCCGAGTGCCCGATGGACGCGTCAGCCGGAGGAGAGAGGGGTCCTGTGCGACTGTCGAGTACAGCTAGCCATTGTGCCACAGCCTGCGGGACGCGCTTCACCGAGGGGGTACGGGGAGGTGGGCGCCCTGAAGAGGTGCCCGGCGTCCCGGTGACCGCACGGCGGGTGCGCCGCCCGGTGCTGGCGAGACGCCGGGCGGCGCACCCGCGCCGCCCGGCCGAGGGCACCTCCCGGGCCCGTTCGGGCTCTGGGGGGGGGGGAGGCACGACTGCCCGTAGTGACGGCGGGGTGGCGGGGCGGACCCGGCATCCACGAGATGCCGGGGCTGTCAGCTTGCGGCCGCCACCACTTCCGGGATCTGGAAGGGTTTGCCGCAGCCTCCGCAGACGATGGGGGCCTGGGCGAGGACCGAGGGGACGACGCGGACGTTGCGTCCGCAGTCGCAGACTGCCTTGACGCGGACACCACCCCCGGAGGAGCCGTGCCGTGCGGCCGGGCCGCGGAAGCTGCGGGCGGTGTCACCCGCGGTCGCCGCGGAGTGCGCCTTCAGGGCGCGCTGGAGGCGCTCCGTCGTCGGGCGGTAGCGGCGCTTCGCCTCGGGGGTGAGCGTGACCAGTGAGAAGCCGCTGCTGGGGTGCGGTTCCTCGGGGTGGTTCAGGCCCATCTCCTCGGCGATCGCGAGGAATCTGCGGTTGTGGTAGCGGCCGGCGCGGGATGTGTCGCGTACGCCGCGCGCGGCGGCGACGCCGTGGACTGCCTCGTGCAGCAGTCGTTCGAAGGAGAGTTCGTGACCGCACGCGGACGACGACTCCCCGATCAGGGACTCGGGCGCGGCAAGATCCGGCAGCTCGGGGTGGTACCGCTGAATGTCGGCCCACGCCTGCGCCAGCTCTGCGGCGAGAACAGGTGGTGTCTGTGTCGTGCTCACGTAACGACAACGAGCCTGGGTGCCTCCGTGTTCCGATTCCGGGGCATCCCAAATAATTTGCACGTACCAGTCAGTTGCCGCTGATGCGTCCTGACGAGTACGGGTGCGCTGATCTGCGGAAAAGCCTCGCAGCTCATCTCAAGGTGGTGCGTAGGCTGACGTACGCCCCCGCGTGCAAGCGGTCTCCGCGCGCCGGTGTGTGAGGCTCACGGATGCGCAAGAGGCGTTTCGGTCGCTCTCGCGGGCACACGGCCTCCGGCCTCCGCGGGCACGCCACGGGCGCGAGGTTACCGGGTCCGCCCCCCGCGGACGCGCACCGCCCCGCTACAAGCCGCTCCCTGTTTCGTCGACCTTGGCCGGAACCGGCGTACGGGTGCCTCCGTCGTGACGGATCGGGCGGGCCGGGATTACCGGAATGTGAATTCTTGCCACGGGCACAGGCGACCACCAAGCCGCCGCCGCATTCCACTGGACGCCACGACGAGGGCGGAGTTTCCTGGCATACGGGGGATGTGCGGGGCGCACTGCACGGGGGGCCAGGGAATCGGGCACTACGGCAACTCTCGGCTGATTGGGGCGCTTACCTATGACATCTACGCTCGTGCGACAGCACCCGCCTCGCACGGGGGCCCTTCCCCGTGCGGACCTGCGTGCACGCGCACGTGACTGGTCCGAGATCCAGGAGCGGATGCTCGTACCGCTCTACGAGGCCGTCTACGAGCGACTGGACGTGAGCCCCACGACACGACTGCTCGGCCTCGGCTGCGGCTCGGGACTGGCCCTGCTGATGGCGGCCTCGCGCGGTGCGGCGGTCACCGGCGTCGACACCTGTGCCGACCGGCTGGCCCTCGCTCGGGAGCGGTTGCTGCCCGACGAGCGGGACGCACACGTGCGTGACGACACCCGGATCGTGCGGGGTTCCCCCGGAGAGGCCGCCCGCGCGGACGCGCCCGCGTACACCGTGGTGACCGCCTTCGAGCCGATCGGCTGCCTCGCGGGCGACACGGAACGGCTGGGCGACCTGCTCGCCGAGGCGGTGCCGCTCGCCGGGCGCGGAGCGGCCGTGGTGCTGACCGGCTGGGGACCGCCGGAGCGGTGCGCCACGGCGTCCGTGCTCCGGGTGGCCGCCGGGCCGGCGGAACCGCTGCGCGGCGGCACGGGCGCCTGGCGCCCCACGGACCGCGACGACCTGGAACGGGTCGCCGCGCGGGCGGGGCTGTGGCCGGACGGCTCCGGACGAGTGGCCTGCCCGTTCGGATACGCCGACGCGGACAGCGCGGTACGGGGCCTGAAGTCGACCGGACTGTTCGACCCGGCGGTCACGGCCACCGACCAGGCACAGGTCGACAAGGAGCTGGCGGAGGCCCTGCATCCGTACCGGCGGCAGGACGGGACCGTGTGGATGCCGAACGTGTTCCGGTACCTCGTCGCCCGCGTTCCCTGAGACACGGGGACACGGGGCACGGCGGACACGACGCCGGGGCGCCCCCTCCGACGAGGGGGCGCCCCGGTGCCGTACGGCGGGTTCTCAGCCCATGAACTTCTTGAACTCGTCGGGCAGTTCGAAGTCCTTGCCGCCCTGCTGCGGCAGCCCGAAGGCGTTGCCGCCCTCCGCGGCGGCGGCGCGGCGCGCGGCCTCCTCCTGCTCCTGCTGCTTGCGCTTCATCGGGTTGCCGGAGCGCTGCTTGCCCTTGGCCTGCTTCTGCTTCTTCTTCTGCCGGCCCGGACCGCCACCCATGCCCGGCATCCCGGGCATCCCCGGCATGCCGCCGCCCTGAGCCATCCGGGACATCATCTTGCGGGCCTCGAAGAACCGCTCGACCAGGTTCTTCACCGCGCTGACCTCGACACCGGAACCCTTGGCGATACGGGCACGGCGCGAGCCGTTGATGATCGTCGGGTCCTGGCGTTCGCCCGGGGTCATCGACTTGATGATCGCGGCGGTGCGGTCGACGTCCCGCTCGTCGAGGTTGTTGATCTGGTCCTTGATCTGTCCCATGCCGGGGAGCATGCCGAGCAGCTTGGAGATGCTGCCCATCTTCCGGACCTGCTCCATCTGGGCCAGGAAGTCGTCCAGGGTGAAGTCCTGGCCCTTCTTCGACGCCAGTTTGGAGGCCATCTTCTCGGCCTCTTCCTGACTGAACGTCTTCTCCGCCTGCTCGATCAGGGTGAGCAGGTCACCCATGTCGAGGATGCGGGAGGCCATCCGGTCCGGGTGGAAGGCGTCGAAGTCGTCGAGCTTCTCACCGTTGGACGCGAACATGATCGGCTTGCCGGTGACCTGCCGGATCGACAGGGCCGCACCACCGCGGGCGTCGCCGTCGAGCTTGGAGAGCACCACGCCGTCGAAGCCGACGCCGTCGCGGAACGCCTCGGCGGTGTTGACGGCGTCCTGACCGATCATGGCGTCGACGACGAACAGGATCTCGTCCGGGGAGACGGCGTCGCGGATGTCCGCGGCCTGCTGCATCATCTCCTGGTCGATGCCCAGGCGGCCGGCGGTGTCCACGATCACGATGTCGTGGACCTTGGTCCTCGCGAACTCGATGGAGTCCTTGGCGACCTTCACCGGGTCACCCACGCCGTTGCCCGGCTCGGGCGCGTAGACGGCGACGCCCGCGCGCTCGGCGACGACGCTCAGCTGGTTGACGGCGTTGGGACGCTGGAGGTCGGCGGCGACCAGCACCGGCGAGTGGCCCTGCTCCTTCAGCCAGCGGCCGAGCTTGCCCGCGAGGGTGGTCTTACCGGCACCCTGCAGACCGGCCAGCATGATCACGGTCGGCGGCTGCTTGGCGAAGCGCAGCCGGCGGGTCTCGCCGCCCAGGATCGTGACGAGCTCGTCGTTGACGATCTTGAGAACCTGCTGGGCGGGGTTCAGCGCCTTGGAGACCTCGGCGCCGAGCGCACGCTCCTTGACGTTCTTGATGAACGTCCGGACGACCGGCAGGGCCACGTCCGCTTCCAGCAGAGCGATGCGGATCTCACGCGCCGTGGCGTCGATGTCCGCTTCGCTCAGCCGGCCTTTTCCGCGGAGGTTTTTGAAGGTCGCGCTGAGGCGGTCGGAGAGAGTATCGAACACGGCGGCGTCGGTCCTCGGGGTCGGGGGCGGTTCTGGGCTGCCCTCCAGGGTATCCGGCCCGGCGAGCAAATCGCCCCCGCCCACCGCAGTCGGTGGACGGGGGCGGTTCCCCGGGTGAACGGGGAGCGCGTCCGATCGGCGCACGGAACGACCACGAGGTCACGCCCGCAGCGTCTCCTCCAGTTTCCGGGCCATGGACACCGCCTCCGCGCCGGGGAGGGGCGAGCCGTCCGGAGAGGTCACGTAGAAGGCGTCGACCGCGTTCGCGCCCAGTGTGCTCGCGTGCGCGCTGCGCACCCGCACGGCCGCGCCCTCCAGCGCCCGCCCGATGCGGAACAGCAGCCCGGGGGCGTCCTGTGCCCGGACCTCGATCACCGTGGCGTGCCGGGAGGCGGCCGGAGCGACCGTCACGCGCGGCGGGGGCGCCACCACGCCCCGGCGGCGCGGGTAGGCGGCGTCCCGTTCGGCGAGCCGGCCGACGATGTCCAGGGTGCCGTCGAGGGCGCGGACGAGGTCCGCGCGGAGCCGGGCGGCCTGGGGCAGGGAGCCGTACTCGGCGGCCACCCGCCAGTCCAGCAGCAGCACGGAGCCGTCCACGCCGTCCGGGAGGTCCACCGCCCGCAGCTCCGCGGTCCGTACGGTCAGCCGGTGCATGGCGAGCACCCCGGCCACGGCGGGCAGCACGCCCGCCTGGTCGGGTACGGCGATGCGCAGTTCCACGCCCAGAGGTTCGGGGTCGCCGGAGGGCTCGGTGGGCGGCTCGGCCCGGGCCCGCAGGGACAGCACCGGCGCGCCCGTGGCGACGGCCTCGATCGCGAGGCGCTCCTGTTCCGCGGTGGGCACGGCTTCCTCGGGCCCGTCCGGGGCCTTTCCGGACAGCACGGCACGGACCCGCTCGACCAGGTCCGCGACGAGCGAGGCGCGCCAGGACGACCAGGCGGCCGGGCCGGTGGCGAGGGCGTCCGCCTCGGTGAGGGCGTGCAGCAGTTCGAGGGTGCCCTGGGCTCCGACGGCGTCGGCGACCGCGCGTACGGTGGCGGGATCCTCCAGGTCACGCCGGGTGGCGGTCTCGACGAGCAGCAGATGGTGGCGTACGAGGGTGGCGATCACCGTGACGTCGCGCTGGTCGAAGCCGATGCGGGCGGCCACGTCCCTGGCGATGACCTCACCGGCCACCGAGTGGTCGCCTGGCCAGCCCTTGCCGATGTCGTGCAGCAGCGCGGCGGCCAGCAGCAGGTCGGGGCGGCCGACGCGGCGGGTGAACGCGGAGGCGCGCACGGTGGTCTCGATGAGGTGCCGGTCGACGGTCCACAGGTGTACGGCGTTGCGCTGCGGGCGGCAGCGCACCCGGTCCCAGTCCGGCAACAGCAGGCTGACCAGGCCCTCCGCCTCCAACGCCTCCCAGACCTCGACGGTGGGACGCCCCGAGCCCAGCAGGGTGACGAGCTGTTCGCGGGCCTCGGCGGGCCAGGGCACGGGCAGCGGGCGGGCGACGGCCGCCATGCGCCGTACGGCATGCAGGGAGAGCGGGAGTCCGGCCTGGGCGGCGGCTGCCGCGGCGCGCAACGGAAGCACGGGATCGCGGTCGGGGCGCGCGGCGCGGGCGAGCACCACCTCGCCGTCCTGTTCCACGACCCCCTCGGCCAGCGGGGACCGCTCGGGTACCGGTTTCCCGCCGCCGAAGACGGCGCGCAGTCGGGGCCGCACCGCGCGGGAGCGCAGGACGCGTCCCACCTCGCGCCAGGTGACGTCCCCGGCGTAGGCGATGACCCGCGCGGCCTCGTAGACCTGCCGCAGCAGCGCGTCCGCGTCGAGCACGCCCAGTTCGGCCGCGACCTGGTCCTGTTCCTGGAGCGCGAGCCGGTCCGTGGCACGCCCGGTCGCCAGGTGCAGGGCGTCCCGTACGTCGAGGAGCCGGCGGCGGGCGTCGGCCAGGCCCTCGCGCGGGGCGTCGGCCAGCCAGGAGGCGGCGACGGCGCGCAGGGCGGTGGCGTCGCGCAGTCCGCCGCGGGCCTCCTTGAGATCGGGCTCCAGGAGGTACTGCAGTTCGCCCTGGCGCTCGGCGCGCTCCTCGCACAGTTCCCGCAGGACGGGGAGACGTTTCGGTGCCTGGTTGCGCCAGTCGGCGAGCACCGTCGTGCGCAGTGACGCGGTCAGGGCCGGGTCGCCGGCGATGTGCCGGGCGTCCAGCAGACCGAGCTGCACCTTGAGGTCCTCGCCCGCGGTCCTGCGGGCCTCGGCGGCGGTGCGGACGGAGTGGTCGAGGGCGATCCCCAGGTCCCAGACGGGGTACCAGAGGCGGTCCGCCAGCGCGGCGACCGCCTCGGGGTCGCCGCCGTCGTGCAGCAGGAGGAGGTCGAGGTCGCTGCGCGGGGACAGCTCCGCGCGCCCGTAGCCGCCCACGGCGACCAGGGACACCCCCCGCGCGCCCTGCGCGCCCGCCGCGAACAGCCCGCCGAGCCAGTCGTCGGTGAGGTCCGCCAGGGCGGTACGGCGCGGCGGCCCGGACCGTGCCTCCTCGGTGAGGAGGCGCAGCCGGGCCGCCGCGTAGCCGCCGGGTCCCGAGTCCTCTGCTTCTTCCGTCACGTTCGCACTCGTCACCCGGTGACTCCCGTCCTCGTGTCTCAGAGCGCGTCCGGGCCGCGCTCGCCGGTCCGGACCCGTACGGCCGTCTCGACCGGGGTCGACCAGACCTTGCCGTCACCGATCTTGCCGGTGCGGGCCGCCTTGACCACGACGTCGATCAGCTGCTCGGCGTCGTCGTCCTCGACCAGCACCTCGATGCGGATCTTGGGCACCAGGTCGACGGTGTACTCGGCGCCGCGGTAGACCTCGGTGTGGCCGCGCTGGCGGCCGTAGCCGCTGGCCTCGGTGACGGTCAGGCCGTGCACTCCGAAGGCCTGCAGGGCCTCCTTGATCTCGTCGAGCCGGTGCGGCTTGACGACGGCGGTGATGAGCTTCATGCGTCCACCTTCTTGCTCTCGGCCGGGGCGGCGGGGGCGGTGACTGCGGTGCGGGCCGCGCCGCCACCGGCGCCGCTGAAGTCGTATGCGGTCTCGGCGTGCTCGGCCTGGTCGATGCCGGCCACCTCGTCGTCCTCGGAGACTCGCATACCGATGGTCCTGTCGAGCAGGAGGGCGAGGACCGCGGAGACGACCAGGGAGTAGGCGAGGACGCCGAAGACACCGGCGCACTGCTTCCAGAACTGGTCCAGGCCGCCGCCGTAGAAGAGGCCCGCGACGTCGGACTGGCCCTTGCCGGTGGCGAAGAAGCCGACGAGGAGCGAGCCGAGGATGCCGCCGACGAGGTGGACGCCGACGACGTCGAGGGAGTCGTCGTAGCCGAGCCTGTACTTCAGGCCGACGGCCATGGCGCACAGCACACCGGCGATGACGCCGACGGCGATCGCGCCGAGCGGGGAGACCGCGCCGCCGGCCGGCGTGATGGCGACCAGACCGGAGACCGCGCCGGAGGCGGCGCCCAGCGTGGTGAACGCGCCGTGGCGGATCTTCTCGTAGGCGAGCCAGCCGAGGACTGCGGCGCCGGTGGCGACCTGGGTGTTGACGAACATCAGCGCGCCGACGCCGTCGTCGTTGCCGAGCCAGGAGCCGGCGTTGAAGCCGAACCAGCCGAACCACAGCAGAGCGGCGCCGAGCATGACCAGCGGGAGGCTGTGCGGGCGCATCGGGTCCTTCTTGAAGCCGATCCGCTTGCCGATCACCAGGATCACACCGAGTGCGGCGGCACCGGCGTTGATGTGGACCGCCGTACCGCCGGCGAAGTCGATGACGCCCAGTTCGAAGGCCCAGCCGCCGGCACCCCAGACCCAGTGAGCGACCGGGAAGTAGACGACGGTGGCCCACAGGGCGACGAACACCGCCCACGCGGTGAACTTCACGCGGTCCGCGAGCGCTCCGCTGATCAGCGCGGGCGTGAGGACGGCGAACATCAGCTGGAAGACCAGAAAGACGAAGACCGGCACGGTGTAGCCGTCCCAGAGCTCGGTCAGGCCGATGTCGCTCAGGCCGACCCAGTCGGAGTTCCACCCGATGACGCTGCCGGAGTCGTCGCCGAACGCCATGGAGAAGCCGTACAGCACCCACAGGACGGTGACGATCCCCAGGCTGATGAAGCTCATCATCAGCATGTTCAGCGTGCTCTTGACGCGGACCATGCCTCCGTAGAAGAAGGCGAGACCCGGGGTCATGAGCATCACCAGGGCGGAACAGATGAGCATGAACCCTGTGTTGGCGGCGGACAGCGCGGGCGCGTCTGCGGCCAGGGTGATGGCTGGTGCCATCGGCGTCTCCTCGTCGTTGGTACGGCCCCGTGCGGGCGAAGCCTTGAGCGGATTGCGGGGTGGGCCGGTTATGCGCCATGAGATTGGCGCAGCGCCGTTTCGGTGGAAGCCCCTCGTTGTTTCGCCGCCGTGACGAAGGCGCCCGGCGTGTTACGGGTCGGTGAACCGCCGGAACCGAACAGCACCGATCGTTGTCGTGGCGCGACCTTCGGCGGGCGGCGGTGAGCCGTGACCGGGGAGACACACGACCGGCCGCGGCCGGCCTCCGAATGACCTGGCGTGGGGGAGCCGAGTCGGGCAGTTCGGGAGGGCCGGCCGCGGCCGGGGCCTGGCGGTGTCTCGGGGGTGTCAGACCGCCTCTGCGGTCTCGGGCAGCTCGATCGCGAGCCGCTCGCCGAGTTCGACGACTTCGGCGAGATCCCCGAAGTCGCGTACGGCGGTGTCGACCGTCTTTCGGATACGAGTGTTGACGCGTTCGGAACGGACTTTCCTGGCCGCCTTGATGGCGTCGGTGGCGAGGACCGCGCTCTGCTCGGGCTCTCTCTGCAGCAGGTGGACGGTGGCCATGCCGATCAGGTTGAGGGCGTAGGAGCGCTGGTGTTCGCCGCTCTCCCGGCCGAACAGCTCCACGGCCCGCCGCATCAGCGGCTCGGCGAGCGAGGCGTAGGTGGGACTGCGGCCGGCGACGTAGGCGAGGTCGCGGTAGGAGTGGGAGTTCTCCGCGTACAGCTCGGCCTCGGAGAAGAAGCCGATCCAGTCGGGGTCGGGCTCGTCCCACTCGTCGACCTCGGCGAAGGTGTCCTCGGCCATCCGCACCGCCCGCTTGCACCGGCCGGGCTGGCCCATGTTGGCGTAGGCGCGGGCCTCCATCGCATACAGCATGGACTGGGTGCGCGGGCTCGCGCAGTCCCGGCTGCCGTACTGCGCGAGGTGGATCAGCTCCAGGGCGTCCTCGGGCCGGCCGAGATGGATCATCTGCCGGCTCATGCTGGACAGCACGTACGAACCGAGCGGCCGGTCACCGGCCTCCTTGGCGGCGTGCAGGGCGAGCACGAAGTACTTCTGCGCGGTGGGCTGGAGCCCGACGTCGTACGACATCCAGCCGGCCAGTTCGGCGAGTTCGGCGGCGACCTTGAACAGGCGCCGGGTGGTGGCCTCGGGCTGGGCCTCCTGGAGCAGGTCGGTCACCTCGTGCAGCTGTCCGACGACCGCCTTGCGGCGCAGGCCGCCGCCGCACTGGGCGTCCCACTGCCGGAACATCACGGTGGTGGTCTCCAGCAGGTCCAGCTCCGGCCTGGAGAGCCGGCCGCGGGCGCGTGCGGAGGAGAACGCCGGTTCGGCCTCGGGCCGGGCCGGCGGGGTGGACGGAGAGGGGACGAGCCAGCGCTGCATGGGCTCGATGAGGGACGGGCCCGCGGAGAGGGCCAGTGAGCTCCCGAGGAAGCCGCGCCGTGCCAGCATCAGGTCGCTGCGCGAGAACTCGCTGAGCAGGGCCACGGTCTGCGGGCCCGTCCAGGGCAGGTCGACGCCGGTCGCGGAGGGCGCCGGACGAGTGGTGCGCAGGCCCAGGTCCTCGACGGAGACGACGAGGCCGAAGCGTTCGGAGAACAGCTCGGACAGGATTCCGGGGATCGGCTCACGCGGGTTCTCGCCGTCCAGCCAGCGGCGCACGCGCGAGGTGTCGGTGGAGATGTGGTGGGCGCCCAACTGGCGTGCCCTGCGGTTGACCTGGCGGGCGAGTTCGCCCTTGGACCAGCCACTGCGGACGAACCACGACGCGAGCAGCTCGTTCGGGCGTTTCTCCGCACTCGCAGCGTTCGTCCCGCCACCGCCGTTGCCGCTCACTGGAACGCCCCCATCCCTGAAGACCACTTGTCGCCGAGTGCGCCAAGCCCTATCAGAATGCCGGTCGTCGGGGCCGCCCGTCCGACGATTGTCACCCCTCGAACGGAAAGCCGAGTTGCCTCCGGCATACCCACACGTGCGTGCGCCCCAAGAAGCCGTACACACACAGTAACTCTATGATCACCCGCCCCACCGCGACGGAACCGCAATCGCCACCATTCGCCACCCCTTCGAATGAACCCACCGCCGCCGCCCCACGATTCACTTGACACGAGACAGCAGAAGCGGATGCAGCGGCGCGCCGAGGGGCGCATGCTGTCGCACGCGCCACCCCGGACGCTCCGGAGCGCCGATTGAGGGGACGGACATCGGGAAGTCGGAAACAGAGAGTCACTTTCCGCGTTCTCTGGGTGACCGTTCTCGCGTCGGACCCGTTGGAGGGGGCATGGGCTTCACGATCGGTATCGGTCGGGGCATCCGCGACATCCGGTCCGGCTCGCGTCGCCGGAGCCGCTCCTCGGACGGCACCGCCGCGGCCGAGTACACCGGGTTGTGGGGCTGGGACGTGGTGCCGGGCGTCCGGGCCGCCGCGGGCGTCTGCTCCTGCGGGCGCACCGAGTGCCGGGCGCCGGGCGCGCATCCGCTGGACCACGCGCCGGTGATCCGCGCCGGGACGCCGCTGGACGAGGTGACCGCGGTGTGGTCGGAGTTCCCGGGGGCCTCACTGATGCTGCCGGTCGGGCGGGCGTTCGACGTGATCGAGGTCGCGGAGGCCGCCGGGCGCCACGCCCTGACCCGACTGGAGCGCATGGGCCTGCCGGTCGGCCCGGTCTCCGCCACCCCGGACGGCCGCGCCCACTTCTTCGTCGCCCCCGGCGCCGCCGCCGCACTGCCCGAGCTGCTCTACCGCATGGGCTGGGACGACCCGGCCGCCCTGGACCTGCGCGGTCTCGGACCGGGTACGCACATCACGGCACCGCCGTCCGACCGGGCCGGCCTGGGCCCGGTGCGCTGGCTCCGCTCCCCCGCCCTGGACTCGGCGTCCCGCCCGCCCGGGGCGCGTCTGCTGCTCGGCACGCTGGCGTACGTGGCGCACCGGTCGGGTGCGTAGCCCCGGCACGGTGAAGCGCCCGCCCCCCGACCGGTGCGGGGGACGGGCGCTTCTCGCGTCCGCCGGGCTCTTCTCGGGCGCCGGGGTCACTCCCCGATGAGGGCGTCCACGAACGCGTCCGGCTCGAACGGCGCCAGGTCGTCCGCGCCCTCACCGAGCCCGATCAGCTTGACCGGCACGCCCAGCTCGCGCTGGACGGCGATCACGATGCCGCCCTTGGCCGTGCCGTCCAGTTTGGTGAGCACGATGCCGGTGATGTCGACGACCTCGGCGAAGACCCGCGCCTGCACCAGACCGTTCTGACCGGTGGTGGCGTCGAGCACGAGCAGCACCTCGTCCAGCGGGGCCTGCTTCTCCACGACCCGCTTGACCTTGCCGAGCTCGTCCATGAGGCCGGTCTTGGTGTGCAGCCGGCCCGCGGTGTCGATGAGCACGGCGCCGGCGGCCATCTCCTTGCCCTCCTTGACCGCGTCGAACGCGACGGAGGCCGGGTCACCGCCCTCCGGGCCGCGCACGACATGGGCGCCGACCCGCTCGCCCCAGGTCTGCAGCTGGTCGGCGGCTGCGGCACGGAAGGTGTCGGCGGCGCCGAGCACGACCGTGTTGCCGTCGGCGACCAGGACGCGGGCGAGCTTGCCGGTGGTGGTGGTCTTACCGGTGCCGTTGACGCCGACGACCATCACGACGCCGGGGCCGCCGGCCGCGTTCTCGGTGTGCACGGTGCGGTCCATCTCGGGGCCGACCAGCGTGATCAGCTCCTCGCGGAGCAGTCCGCGCAGCTCCTCGGGGGTGCGGGTGCCGAGCACCTTCACGCGCTCACGCAGCCGCTCGACCAGCTCCTGGGTGGGCTGCACACCGACGTCGGCGGTGAGCAGGGTGTCCTCGATCTCCTCCCAGGTGTCCTCGTCGAGGTGCTCACGGGACAACAGGGTGAGCAGGCCCTTGCCCAGGGCGTTCTGCGAACGGGAGAGCCGGGCGCGCAGCCGGACCAGACGGCCGGCGGTGGGCTCCGGGATCTCGATCTCCGGAGCCTCGGCGGCGGGCGGTTCCTCGATGACGACGGGACCGGCGCCCGCCGGAAGATCAACCTCCTCTATGGTGCGCCGCGGTTCCTCCCGCGGCGTCTCGGCCTCTTCGCCGACGTGCGGCTCGGCCGGAGGGGCGGTGATGTCGGGCGCGGCGGGCGGCGGCGGGGGCAGCGGCTTCCTGCGCCTACTGCCGACGACGAGCCCGCCGAGCGCGCCGAGCACGACCACGGCGATGACTACAGCAAGGATGACGATGTCCATAACAGCCCCAGTATGGCGCGACCTCCCACGAGGCCGTTCGTTGTACGCGCGGGGCCCGCGAGGGCCCGCGCCCGATGCCCGCGTGCCCCGGGAGAGCACGCCGCCGCCCTCGCCCGGGTGACCCGGGTGAGGGCGGCGGCGATGGTACGGGGAGAGGGGCAGCGGGGACGTGAGCCCTCCTCCCCGGACTGGGAGGGCTGCTCAGCCCATCTCCTCCAGCGTCTTGCCCTTCGTCTCCTTCACGAACTTCAGGACGAACGGGATGGAGAGCGCGGCGAAGACCGTGTAGATCACGTAGGTGACCGACAGGTTCCAGTCGGCCAGCGAGGGGAAGCTCGCGGTGATGGCCCAGTTGGCGATCCACTGCGCGGCGGCGGCGACGCCGAGGGCGGCGGCGCGGAGCCGGTTGGGGAACATCTCGCCGAGCATGACCCAGACGACCACGCCCCACGACAGGGCGAAGAAGAGGACGAAGACGTGCGCGGCGATCAGGGCGACCCAGCCCTGGGTGGCCGGCAGCGCTCCGTCGACGAGGTCGGCGGAGAAGGCCCAGGCCTCGAGGGCGAGACCGATCACCATGCCGACGGATCCGATGATCGCGAGCGGCTTGCGGCCGACGCGGTCGACGAAGATCATCGCGATGACGGTGCCGACGATGTTGATGATCGACGTGGTGAACGAGTAGAAGAACGAGTCCGTCGGGTCGACGCCGACCGACTGCCACAGCGTCGAGGAGTAGTAGAACGCGACGTTGATGCCGACGAACTGCTGGAACACCGACAGGCCGATGCCGATCCAGACGATCGGCTTGAAGAAGAAGCTGCCGCCGAGCAGGTCCTTGAAGCTGGACTTCTCCTCGCGGTGCATCGCCGACTCGATCTCGGTGACGCGGGCGGTCAGGTCGATGTCCTTGCCCTCGACCTCTTCGAGGATCTGCCGGGCGCGCTCGTGCTTGCCGACGGAGATCAGGTAGCGCGGGGACTCGGGGATGGCGAAGGAGAGCAGACCGTAGAGGACCGCCGGGATCACCATGACGCCGAGCATGACCTGCCAGGCCTCCAGGCCCATCAGCTCGCCGCGCTGGTCGCCGTCGGCGGCGTTGAGGATGCCCCAGTTGACCAGCTGGGACACGGCGATGCCGACGACGATCGCGGCCTGCTGGAAGGAGCCGAGCCGACCGCGGTAGGCGGGCGGGGCGACCTCGGCGATGTAGGCCGGGCCGATGACGGAGGCCATGCCGATGGCGAAGCCGCCGACGACGCGCCAGAGGGCGAGGTCCCACAGCGCGAAGGGCAGCGCGGAGCCGATGGCGCTGACGGTGAACAGGACCGCGGCGATCTGCATGCACCGGATGCGGCCGATGCGGTCGGCTATGCGGCCGGCGGTCGCGGCGCCGATCGCACAGCCGATCAGGGCGATGGCGATGACCTGCGCGAGCGCGGCGGAACCGATGTCGTAGCGGTCACGGATGGCCTCGACCGCGCCGTTGATCACGGAGCTGTCGTAGCCGAAGAGGAAACCGCCCATGGCGGCCGCCGCCGCGATGAAGATGACATGCCCGAGATGTTCGGGGTGAGCCGTCTTGGCTCCTGACTGCTGTGCCTGCGCTGTGCTGGTCACGTTGTACTCCTCGGGCCACCGGCAACATCGCCGGATGGGGGGGTCAGCCCTTCGAGGTCCAGCTGAAGGTACCTGAAGGTAAAAGCAACATTGCAGAGACTATGCCTTCAACTTTTGAAGTCAATAGGTCGTGTGTTGTGACTTTACAGACGTACCGAAGTGAAGATCGTTCAGGACTTGAAGGTTATATGCCGCTCTAACGCAGCCGCTGGCTGATGACCTTGGACACGCCGTCGCCCTGCATGGAGACGCCGTAGAGCGCGTCGGCGACCTCCATGGTGCGCTTCTGGTGCGTGATCACGATCAGCTGCGAGACCTCCCGCAACTCCTGCATGATCCGGATCAGCCGCTGGAGGTTGGTGTCGTCGAGGGCGGCCTCGACCTCGTCCATGACGTAGAACGGGCTGGGCCGCGCCTTGAAGATCGACACGAGCATCGCCACCGCGGTCAGCGACCGCTCACCGCCCGAGAGCAGGGAGAGCCGCTTGACCTTCTTGCCCGGCGGCCGCGCCTCGACATCCACGCCCGTGGTCAGCATGTTGCCGGGGTCGGTCAGCACCAGACGGCCCTCGCCGCCCGGGAACAACCGGGAGAAGACGCCCTCGAACTCGCGCGCGGTGTCCCGGTAGGCCTCGGTGAAGACCTGTTCGACGCGTGCGTCGACCTCCTTGACGACCTGGAGCAGGTCCGCGCGGGTCCTCCTCAGGTCCGCCAGCTGCTCGCTGAGGAACTGGTGGCGTTCCTCGAGCGCCGCGAACTCCTCCAGGGCGAGCGGGTTCACCTTGCCGAGCTGCTGGTGGGCGCGCTCGGCGGCCTTCAGGCGTTTCTCCTGCTCGGCCCGGACGAAGGGGCGGGGCCGGTGGCGCGGGTGTTCGGGCTCCTCCGGCAGCTGCTCGCCCTCGGCGGGGGGCGAGGGCGGCACCGGCTGGTGCGGGCCGTACTCCGACACCAGCCCGGCCGGTTCGACACCCAGTTCCTCCAACGCCCTGGTCTCCAGCTGCTCCATCCGCAGCCGCTTCTCCGCTCCCAGTACCTCGCCGCGGTGAACTGAATCCGTCAACTTGTCGAGTTCCGCCTTGAGATCGCGTCCCTCGGTGCGGGCGCGGGCGAGTTCCTGCTCGCGGCGGGCCTTGGCGGCCTCGGCGGCGGTGCGCTCCCGGTCGGCGCGGGCGAGGGAGACCTCGACGTGCGCGAGGAGCTGCCGGGCGCCGTCGGCGACGGCCCCGGCGACGGCGGCCTCGTGGCGCAGCCGGGCCCGGCGCTGTTCGGCACGCGCGCGTGTCTCGCGTTCCGCACGGGCGGCGCGGTCCAGTGAGTCGGCCCGTCCGGCGAGCGCCTTGACCCGCTCCTCGTGCGTACGGACCTGCAGCCGGGCCTCCATCTCGGTCTGGCGGGCGTTGGCCCCGTCGGCGGCGAGCCGGTCGCGTACGGCGGTGTCGGGCTCCTCCTCGAACGGCGCCTCCTCGGCGACGGCGAGCCGCTCGGCGAGTTCCTCGACGCCGATGAGCGCCCTGTCAAGGGCTTCCTGGGCCCGGGCCGCGGCGGCTCCGGCCCGCTCGGCCTCCCCGGCGGCACCGCGTGCCTGTCCCGCGAGCCGGCCGAGCTGCTGGGCGACGGAGGACTTCTCCCGGTCCGCTGCCCGGCGCCGCTCCCCGAGTTCCTCGACGAGGCCCGCGCACTCCCGGCGCCGGCCGGCCGCCGCCTCCTGCGCCTCGGCCAGCTCCACGCGCCGCACGGCCAGCTCCTCCAGCTCGGCGGCGGCCTCGTCCACGGATGCCTGTACTTCCAGCAGGCTGGGGGCGCTCGCCGAACCGCCCCGCGCGAAGTGGACGCCGAGCAGATCGCCTTCGGCGGTGACGGCGGTGAGGTGGGGGTGGGCGGCGACGACCTCCTCGGCGTCCTCCAGGGTGCCGACGACGACGACGTCGCGCAGCAGCCGTCGTACGGCCGGCATGAGGTCGGGAGGCCCGCTCACGAGGCGCTCGGCGGGAAGGGGGGAGCCTGGGCCGTCGTGGCCGGTCGCGCGGTCCTCCCGGTCCCTTCGGAGGTCCGGTGCTCCTGTCAGGAGCAGGGCTGCCCGGCCCGCGTCCCGTGTGTGCAGCAGGCGGATCGCGTCGGCCGCGGCGGACGGTGAGGTCGCCGCCAGGGCGTCCGCCGCCGTGCCGAACGCGGCCGCGAGCGGTACCTCGTAGCCGGCCGTCACCGTCAGCAGCTCCGCCGCCGGACCCAGCAGCCCCGTGAGACGGTCCCCCGCGCCCAGCAGGACACCGGTGCCGTCCTTGCGGCGCAGGCCGAGCGCCAGCGTCTCGTGGCGGGCCTGGGTCGCGGCGTGCTTCCGTTCCGCGGCCGTGACCGCCTCGCGGGCGGTGGTGAGGGCGGCCTCGGCCTCCGCGAGCCGCCGTTTGGCGTCCTCGTGCCGCTCGGCGAGTTCGGTGTCGTCCGCGTCGAGGCCGTCGACCTCGGCCCGGAGCGCCTCGTACTCCTCCTGGGCGGCGACGGCCCTCTCCTGGGCCTCGTCACGCGCGGCGGCCAGCCGCTCGATCTCGGCCTGGGCCGCGGCGGCACGCGAACGGGCCGCTCCCACCTGTCCCTTGAGCCGGGCGAGCCCTTCGCGCCGGTCGGCGACGGCGCGCGCGGCGTCCTTCAGGCGCCGTTCCTCCTGGGCGAGTTCGCGTTCCAGTTCCGCGCGGTGGGCGACCGTGCCCTCCAGGGCGCGCTCGGCCGCCTCCAGGGCGGCCTCCAGTTCGGCCTCCTGCTCGCGGATGCGGGCGGCCTCGCGCTCCATGTCCTCGGGATCCCGCCCGCGCCGCTCCTCGACGGGTGCGGACGTCGCGCTCCTCACGCGCGCGTCGGCCAGCGAGATCGTGCCGCGCACCCGCTCGGCGAGCTGGGAGAGCTCGTACCAGGTCTGCTGGGCGCTGTGCAGGCGCGGGCTGAGCCGGCGCACCTCGTCCTCCAGGTGCGCCTCGCGCCGGAGCGCCTTCCCCAGCTCGGCCTCGACCGCCTCCTTGCGTTCCTTGAGGGCGGCCTCGTCGGCGATCTCGGCCTGCAGCGCCTCGCGCAACCGTACGAGGTCGTCGGCGAGCAGCCGCAGCCGGGCGTCGCGCAGGTCGGCCTGGATGACGGCGGCCCGCCGCGCGACGGCGGCCTGGCGACCGAGCGGCTTGAGCCGGCGCCGCAGCTCGTCGGTGAGGTCCTGCACGCGGGCGAGGTTGGCCTGCATCGCGTCCAGCTTCCGCAGCGCCTTCTCCTTGCGCTTTCGGTGCTTGAGGACGCCGGCTGCCTCCTCGATGAAGGCGCGGCGGCCCGTGGGATCGGCGTGCAGAACGGAGTCGAGCCGGCCCTGGCCGACGATGACGTGCATCTCACGGCCGATGCCGGAGTCGGACAACAGTTCCTGGATGTCGAGGAGCCGGCAGGTGTCGCCGTTGATCTGGTACTCGCTGCCGCCGTTGCGGAACATGATCCGCGCGATGGTGACCTCGGAGTACTCGATGGGGAGGGCGCCGTCGGAGTTGTCGATGGTCAGGGACACCTCGGCCCGGCCCAGCGGGGGGCGGCCGGTGGTGCCGGCGAAGATGACGTCCTCCATCTTGCCGCCGCGCAGCGACTTGGCGCCCTGCTCGCCCATGACCCAGCTGAGCGCGTCCACGACATTGGACTTGCCCGAGCCGTTCGGACCCACGACGCAGGTGATCCCCGGCTCGAACCGGAGCGTGGTCGCGGAGGCGAACGACTTGAAGCCACGGAGGGTCAGGGCCTTGAGGTGCACGCCGCCGGACTCTACCCGCCGGGCGGATCCCACTCCATGAACGCACGGTTTCGCGGGTGAACGCGCAGGGCACACCAGACGTTGAAGACGGTGAAAGGATGCGCGGGACAGCGAACGCCGGGCCCGGGGGCGCAGGTGCCGGAGTGAGGCCGCGGGGGCGGAAAAGAAAGAAGGGACGCCAGAGGCGTCCCTTGCAGTTCTGACTGCTCGGCGGTGTGACGGGCGGGCCCGATCACTGCTGTGCTGTTCGTACAGCGCTGAAGAGATCAGCGGTGCAGTGATCAGGTGAGCGCAGGCTCCGCCTCGTGTGCGTCAACGCTCTCCATGATCCTGTCCTGAGAAGCGGCAGCCGCCAGCGCGTCCTTCTCCGCCTGGATCCGTACGAGCTCGGATTCCAGGTCCTGGACGCGCTGCTGGAGCCGTCGCATCTCGGCGAGGAGTCGCGGGTCGGAGCCGCCGACGTAACCGAGAAGCGCCTTTGCCATGATGGATGGTCCTCCACAATGAGTGACCGACCGATGCGGTGTGGGTCGTGAGGGATTCGCACCCGCGGTGCTTGGCAGGCTGGAGTTGTGCTGCCGTTCAGCCATGCCAAACAGCTAAGGTGCGCGGGGCTTTCAGCGTCTCACCAAAAAGTTTGAGGGTCAACACGATCACACCCCGTATCGGCGGACGACCGGGCGCGCGCGGCCGGCGGACGGTGGCGGCGCGGGTCTCACGGGTCCTGGGGACGTGGCGATCATCTTGGCCGCCGACGCCGCCCACGGCAAGCCCTTCTCCGCAACCACCAGGACTTTTCCTCCGAGGAGGGCTCGCCGCGCGGCCCGCCCGGGGCGTTCCGGGCCGCCGGAGCGGACGGGCTCAGCGGATGGCGAAGCTCTCGTACCCGCCGCGCGGTGTGTCCCAGATCTCGGTGACTCCGTCCACGTGTCCGGGCGTGTCGCCGGCCTGGAGCCAGTCGAGCAGCCCCTCACAGCGTTCGCGGGCACCTTCGGCGACCACTTGGACCCTGCCGTCGCCCAGATTGAGAGCAAAACCACTCAGACCGCCGATCTCCAGCGCCTTGGCGCGCGTGAACCAGCGGAAACCCACACCCTGGACACGTCCCCGCACCCAGGCGACCAGTCGCACATCCTCGCTCATGGCTGCAACCTAACCGGACAAAGTCACCAGGGGCACACCGCCCCCTTGCGCCATGCGGTAGCGTCCCCAGCCATAAATCTCATAGGAAACTCGCTCGTTCGTGTGAGTTTCGTGATCGTCGCGTTTCGGGTTGGTCGCCAGCACGAGTCGACCGCAAGGACGAGGAAGGCCAGGACATGGGACGCCACCGACGCTCCGCCGCCGGCCGCGCCGCCACGGGCCGCGCCACCGGGATCACTCACGACGACGGCTCGCTTCCGAGGGGTGACCGGGGGGACGGCCCGCCCACGATGGGCACCGCGCCGTATCCGAACTCGCAGGCGTACGCCGAGACGTACGCGAAGAGCGAGGCCTACCTCTACGCGACGAACGGCGCCGGAGGCGGCGACTTCACCCGCGGCGGCTTCCGGGACGCCGGCTTCTCGACGGGCCCGGACCGCATCGGCCACGCCTTCACCGATGACGGACTCGCGCCCGACGACACGCCCGGCGCCGGCGGACACCGGCGCCGGAAGAAGAGGACCGCGGCCCCGGTCCGTACCGGCCTGCTCGGCGTCTCCGCCGCAGTGGCCCTCGGCGCGGTGGCGGTGACCACCGGCGCGGTACCCGGTCTGGGGAACTACCGGCTCGGCGACAGCGCCTCCGGTGACAACGTGCAGGCCGGAAACGTGCCGACGAACTCGCCCAGCGGGCAGGGCGGCACGTCCGGCAGTCTGGAGAACCCGAGCCGCGACACCGGCGCCCCGGCGAGCCGTGACGCCGAGCGCTCCGCCTCGTCCGGGCCGGCCGCGTCGGCCTCGGCCTCGGCCGCTCCGACGAAGGCCCCGGAGAAAAGGACTCCGGAGAAGGAGGAGACCCCGGCGGCCCCGGAGGAGGCCGCGCAGAAGACGCCGTCCCGTGAGGCGACGCCGGAACCGGAGCCGGAGCCGGAGAAGAAGGCGAGCAGTCCGGTGGCCGGGGCGGCGGAGGCCGTCGCTGGAGCCGAGGTGCTCCGGCTGGTCAACGTGGAGCGGGCCAAGGTGGGGTGCAGCCCGGTCGTCGCGAGCAGTTCGCTGACCGATCTGGCCACGGCGTTCAGCGCCGACATGGCCGACCGGGGCTTCTTCGACCACACCGACCCCGACGGCGACACCCCGTGGGACAGGGCCAGAACAGCCGGCATAGGCAACCTGGGCGGCGAGAACATCGCCCGGGGCCAAGCCGACGCCGAGGCCGTGATGCAGGCCTGGATGGACAGCCCCGGCCACAAGGCGAACATACTGAACTGCGACTTCAAGACGCTGGGCGTGGGCGTCCACATGGGGTCGGGCGGTCCGTGGTGGACCCAGAACTTCGGGTACTGACTTACGGTCAGCGCGATCCGATGGTAAGCGCTGCCCTGACGTAGGCTTGCCCGTATGACGACCGTGCGGCGCCCGGAGGAGCAGGGGTCTTCCTTCAACGTGTTCGCCAAGGCGTGTCCGTCCCGCGGGACGCTGGAGCATGTGACCGGGCGCTGGGGCGCGCTGACCCTCGGCGCGCTCCACGAGGGCTCGCTCCGGTTCAACGAGTTGCGCCGCCGGGTCGACGGGGTGAGCGAGAAGATGCTCTCCCAGACGCTGCACGCGCTGGAGCGCGACGGGCTGGTGCACCGAGAGGCCCAGCCCACCAACCCGCCCCGCGTGGACTACGAGCTGACCCCGCTGGGCCACGAGGTCGCCCGGCGTCTGCTGTCCCTCATCCAGTGCGTCGAGGGAAGCATGGACGCCGTGCTCCAGGCCCGTGAGCGCTACGACACGACGCGCGGCGCCCGCTGACACCTCGGGCAGAAGTAACTGGAGCGGTTCATCCACGCCCGTCGGCGCACCGGTGTACCGCAGCGGCGGCACGGCAGGCCCTCGCGACCGTACGCGTCCAGGGACCGGTCGAAGTAGCCGGACTCCCCGTTGACGTTGACGTAGAGGCTGTCGAAGCTGGTGCCGCCCACGGCGAGAGCCGCGTTCATGACGTCCCGGACGTGACCCAGCAGGAGCAGGGTGCGCGGGCGGGTGAAGCCGGCCGTCGGGCGCTCGTAGTGGATGCCGGCCCGCCACAGCGCCTCGTCGGCGTAGATGTTGCCGACGCCGCTGATCAGTGACTGGTCGAGCAGCGCCCGCTTGATGGTGGTCCGCTTGCGGCGCAGCGCCTGGTGGAACGCCTCCTCGTCGAAGAGCGGGTCGAGGGGGTCCCGGGCGATGTGCGCGATGACGTCGGGCAGCCCGTCGGGGGTGTTGTCGTGCAGGGACAGGCCGCCGAAGGTGCGCTGGTCCACGAAGCGGAGCTCGGTGTCCAGGGTGTCGGTGAAGCGGACGCGGACGCGCAGGTGCTTCTCGTCCGGCGCCGTGTGCGGCTGCACCAGCAGCTGACCGCTCATGCCGAGGTGGGCCAGGACCGACTGACCGGTGTCCTCCAGGGGCAGCCACAGGTACTTGCCGCGGCGGCTGGGGACGCCGACGCGGTGTCCCCTGAGCCGGTGCGCGAAGTCGTCGGCGCCGGAGAGGTGCCGGCGTACCGCGCGCGGGTGCAGCACCTCCGCGTCGGCGACGGTCCGGTGGGCGACCCACCGCTCGAGTCCGCGCCGTACGACCTCGACCTCGGGAAGCTCGGGCATGGTGTCCCCTCCCAGGACCGGTGGACGAGACCGAGCGCCCGCCCCGGTGCGGGGCGGACGCTCGGGTCACGTGGTTCGTCAGGCGGAGGCCGACGGGGCCTCGGCGCTCCTTTCGGAGACGTCGGCTTCGGCGACCCGGACGGCCTCCTCCGCCTCCGCCGCCGCTTTGGCGCGCTCGTCCGCGGCGGCCCGGATGGACCGCCAGGCGGACTCGGCGGCCTGCTGCTCCGCCTCCTTCTTGCTGCGGCCGGTGCCGGTGCCGTACGAGACGCCTCCGACGCGGGCGGCAGCAGTGAAGGTCTTCTCGTGATCGGGGCCGGTCTCCGTGACCAGGTACTCGGGCACGCCGAGTCCTTCGGTCGCGGTGAGCTCCTGGAGACTGGTCTTCCAGTCCAGGCCGGCACCGAGGTTCGAGGACTTCTCGATCAGGGGGTCGAACAGGCGGTGCACCAGCTCCGCCGCCGATTCCAGGCCCTGGTCGAGATAGACGGCACCGATCACCGCTTCCAGGGTGTCGGCGAGGATGGACGCCTTGTCCCGGCCGCCCGTTCCCTCTTCACCGCGGCCGAGCCGGATGAAGGAGCCCAGTTCGAGCCCGCGGCCCACCTCCGCCAGCGCACGCGAGTTGACCACCGCGGCCCGCAGCTTGGCCAGCTGGCCTTCGGGCAGGTCGGGGTGGGTGCGGTACAGCGTGTCCGTGACGACGAGACCGAGCACGGAGTCCCCGAGGAACTCCAGCCGCTCGTTCGTCGGCAGGCCGCCGTTCTCGTACGCGTAGGAACGGTGGGTCAGCGCACGCACCAGAAGGGCGGACTCGAGCTGGTAGCCGAGCCGCCCTTCCAGAAGCGTGTGGGACGAGGCCTGGTTGTCCGCTGAGTTCTTCTTCGGCGTCGCCACAGTGCCTCTCACCAGCCGCTCAGACCTCGAGGACCTGGCGCTTGTTGTAAGTGCCGCAAGACGGGCAGGCGATGTGCTGCTGCTTGGGCTCGTGGCAGCGCTCGCACGCAACCAGGGTGGGGACCGCAGCCTTCCACTGCGACCGGCGGTGGCGCGTGTTGCTGCGCGACATCTTCCGCTTCGGAACAGCCACGGCTACTTCTCCTGCTTCTCGTCGACGTCCGGTTCGGCGCCGCTCATCTCGTCCTTCTCGCCGTCCTTCATGGTGCCGGCGAGTCCCTGCAAAGCCGCCCAACGGATGTCGACGGCGTCATGGTGGTGGTCCGGGTCGTCCGCGAGCCGTGCTCCGCACTCGGCGCACAGACCCGGGCAGTCTTCCCGGCACACCGGCTGCATCGGTAGTGCGAGCACCACCGCGTCCCGCAGCACGGGCTCGAGGTCGAACAGGCCGTCCTCGAGGAAGAGCCTGTCCTCGTCGTCCTCGGCGTCGTCGCCCGGTTCCGCGATCACACGGCCCCGGTCGTCGGCGTCAGGGTACGAGAACAACTCCTGGAAGTCCGCTTCGAGCTCCTGCTCCAGCGGCTCCAGACACCTTACGCACTCCCCCTCGGCCTTCGCACGGGCGGTGCCTGTGACGAGCACACCTTCCATGACCGACTCGAGCCGGAGTTCCAGCTCCACCGGGGCGCCTTCCGGCACTCCGATGACCCCCTTGATACCGAGATCGCGGGGAGCGTCGACCGTACGGTTCAGGCGCTGCAGCGCACCAGGACGCCGCCCCAGTTCGTGTGTGTCGAACACGAGGGGGTTGCGGTGGTCGAGGCGGGCGTTCAGGGCCATTCCTGCTTTCGGTCTTCGAGCTCAGAGGTACTACTGCCCCGCGACGTTCCCGGGCAGCGTGGATCGCGGACGTAAGCGCGACCGAAGAGCCAGGATACTGGACCTTTCGCTCCCGGCCCAATCCGCCCCTACAGACCCCGCTCGCGCTCGTAGGCCCGCAGCTGCTCGGGCGTGATCATGCTGGTGTCGAAGAGGCTGGTCTCGTCCAGGGCGTAGCCCTGCCGGGCCTGCTGGTCGTGCCCGGCCTGCTGGTCGTGGCCCGGGGCGTACGCCTGCCCCTGCCCGTCGTAGCCCTGGTACGCGGCGTACGGATCGGCCTGCTGGGCGGGGGCGCCTCCCGCCGGAGCGTAACCGGGCACGGAGGAGTAGGCGTCCTGCTGTCCGCCGTACTGCTGCTGGTAGTCGGCGTACGGATCGGCCTGCTGGGCGGGGGCGCCTCCCGCCGGAGCGTAACCGGAGGCGGGGGAGTAGGCGGGCTCCGGCTGGGCGTAGCTCTGCTGCCGCGGCTCGGGCCGCCCGGCCCGGGCGGCGTCCTGCTCGGCGAGGGACGCGAGGTCGGCCAGGTAGTCGGCGTCGCTGGAGTGCTGGACGGTCGTCGGGTCGTCGGCGAGGGCGCCGAGGTCGTCGGTGGCGATCCGGCCGTGCAGCTTCTGCCGGCCCCGCCCCACCGCCTCCAGGGTCTTGGCGAGGACCGCCTCGAAGGCGCCGAGCTTGACGTCGACGTACTCGTCGGCGCTGCGGCGCAGGGTCTCCGGGTCGTGGCTGCGCTCGGGGGCGTCCTCGTCCTCGTAACCCTGCTCGTCGAGGCCGGGGCCGGTGCCGAGCAGCTTCTCGCGGCCGCGGCCGACGGAGCCGAGCGTCTTGGTGAGGACGACCTCGAAGTTGGCCAGCTTGGAGTCGACGTAGTCGTCGGCCTCCGCGCGGATCTCCTCGGCCTCCTTGCGTGCCTCTTCGAGGATCCGGTCGGCCTCGGCCTGGGAACGGCGGGCGATCTCGGTGTCGGAGATCAGGGAGCCGCGCTGGGCGTGCGCGCCCTCGATGATCCGCTCGGCCTCCTGGCGGGCCTGCTCGACCATCTGCTCCCGGCCGCCGATCAGTTCCCGGGCCTGGGCGAGGGAGTCGGGCAGCGCCGCACGCACCTCTTCGAGCATCGAGAGCAGCTCGGCGCGGTTGACCACGCACGAGGCCGACATGGGCATCGACCGGGCACTGGAGACCGCGGCGACGATCTCATCGAGCTTCTTCTGCACGTCCACCGTGTGCTCGCCACTCTCTACAGCTGTGTTGGAGACGGACGGGACGACTGTAAGGCCACGGGGCGTCCGGTGGACACCGGACGGCCGGTACGGGCGGTCAGTCCCGACGCAGGCGTTCGGTGAGGGCCGTCAGGACCTCCGGCGGCACCAGGTGGGCGACGTCGCCGCCCCAGGCCGCCACCTCCTTGACGAGCGAGGAGGACAGGAAGCTGTAGGTGGGGTTGGTGGGGACGAAGAGGGTCTCCACGCCCGACAGGCCGTTGTTCATCTGGGCCATCTGCAGTTCGTAGTCGAAGTCGCTGACCGCGCGCAGGCCCTTGACGATGGCGGGGATGTCGCGCTGCTTGCAGAAGTCGACGAGCAGGCCGTGGAAGGCCTCGACGCGGACGTTGCCGTACTCGGCGGTGACCCGGTGGATCAGGTCGATCCGTTCCTCGATCTCGAACAGGCCCTTCTTGGACTGGTTGATCATCACCGCGACGTAGACCTCGTCGTACAGCCGGGAGGCCCTGGCGATGATGTCGAGGTGTCCGTTGGTGATCGGGTCGAACGACCCGGGGCATACGGCGCGGCGCACTTGTGATCCCTCGCTCTCCGGTCCAGTCATCGTGCGTCTTCGCACGTAGAGGCGGCGCGACCGTACCAAAACGTTCCCTCGCCGTAGCGGCGGGCCCGGATCGCCTCGAAGCCGGGCGGCCAGGCGAATTCCCCGCCTCGGGTGCTGCGCTCCACGGTGACGAGGGCTTCCTCCGCGAGCCAGCCCTGCGAGCGGAGTGTGAGCAGGATCTCGCGGAGATCGTCGTCCGGGACGGCGTAGGGCGGGTCGAGGAAGACGATGTCGTACGGTTCCCGCGGGGGCGCGGCACGGACGATCTGTTCCGCCTTGCCGGGGCCGACCTCGGCGCCGGGGAGCCCGAGCGACTTCACGTTCTCCCGGACCGTGCGGACGGCGCGGGCGTCGGCCTCGACGAGCAGGACGTGTCCGGCGCCCCGGGACAGGGCCTCCAGGCCGACGGCGCCGGAACCGGCGTACAGGTCGAGGACGCGTTCGCCGTCCAACGGGCCGCCGAGCAGGGACTGCCAGGTGGAGAGGAGGCCCTCGCGCGCGCGGTCGGAGGTCGGGCGGGTCCCCTGTCCCGGCGGAACGGCCAGGCGGCGTCCGCCGGCCGCGCCGGCGATCACGCGAGTCATGTCCTCGGTCCTTGTCGGTGTGTGCTGGTCGGTGGCTGTCCCCAGTCTGTCAGCCCTTCTCCAGGTACTGCTCCCGCTCCTCGTCCAGCAGGGCGTCCAGCGCCGTGCGCAGGGCGGGCAGGTTCGTCAGGCCCGGGTCGGCGGCCACCACCGCCGCCGCCTCCTGCCTCGCCTCGGCGATGATCCCCTCGTCCTCGATGACGGCGAGCATGCGCAGACTGGAGCGGGTGCCGGACTGCGCCTGGCCCAGCACGTCGCCCTCGCGGCGCTGTTCCAGGTCGATGCGGGAGAGCTCGAAGCCGTCGAGGGTCGAGGCGACGGCGTTCAGCCGCTGCCGGGCCGCACTCGCCTCGGGCATCTCGGTGACCAGCAGGCACAGGCCCGGGGCCGAGCCGCGGCCGACCCGGCCGCGCAGCTGGTGGAGCTGGGAGACGCCGAAGCGGTCGGCGTCCATGATCACCATCGCGGTGGCGTTGGGGACGTTGACCCCGACCTCGATGACCGTCGTGGCGACCAGGACGTCGGCCTCCCCGGCCGCGAAACGGCGCATGACGGCGTCCTTGTCGTCGGGCTGCATGCGCCCGTGCAGGACCTCCACCCGGAGCCCTCGCAGCGGCCCTTTCGCGAGCTGCTCCGCGATGTCCAGGACGGCGAGCGGGGGCCGCTTCTCCGCCTCGTCCTCGGCGGGCTTCTTCCCGCCGGTCCTCTTCGGGTCGTCCTCCTCGTCGCCGATGCGCGGGCAGACGACGTACGCCTGGTGCCCGTTCGCGACCTCCTCGCGGACCCGCTCCCAGGCGCGGGCGAGGAAGTGCGGCTTGTCGGAGACCGGGACGACATGGCTGGCGATGGGCGAGCGGCCGGCCGGGAGCTGGTCGAGGACGGAGGTCTCCAGGTCGCCGAAGACCGTCATCGCGACCGTGCGCGGGATGGGGGTGGCGGTCATGACGAGCAGGTGCGGGGGCTGCTTGCCCTTGCCGCGCAGGGCGTCGCGCTGCTCCACGCCGAAGCGGTGCTGTTCGTCGACCACGACCAGGCCCAGGTCGTGGAACTGCACCTTGTCCTCGATCAGCGCGTGCGTGCCGATGACGATGCCGGCCTCGCCGGTGGCCAGGTCGAGCAGCGCGTGGCGGCGCGCCGCCGCTCCCATGGACCCGGTGAGCAGCACCACCTTGGTGGCGTCGTCCGGTCCGCCGAGCATCCCTCCCTCGGCCAACTCGCCCATCATCTCGGTGACCGACCGGTGGTGCTGCTGGGCGAGCACCTCGGTGGGCGCGAGCATCGCCGCCTGTCCGCCCGCGTCGACGACGGCGAGCATGGCGCGCAGGGCGACCATCGTCTTGCCCGACCCGACCTCGCCCTGGAGCAGGCGGTGCATGGGGTGCTCGGTGGCGAGGTCGGCGAAGATCTCGGCGGAGACCTTCCGCTGGCCCTCGGTGAGGGTGAAGGGGAGGCGGTCGTCGAAGGCGGCGAGGAGGCCGTCGGGCTTCGGGCGGCGCGCCACGGCGGGGAGTTGCGCGTCGGCGTGGCGGCGGCGGGCGAGGGCGACCTGGAGGACGAAGGCCTCGTCCCACTTGAGGCGGGCGCGGGCGTCCTCGACGTCCGCCCTGGTGTGCGGGCGGTGGATCTTGAGAAGTGCCTCGGGGAGGGCGACCAGTCCGCGGCCCGCGCGGAGGGACTCCGGGAGGGGGTCGACGGCCTCCTGGGCGCTGGGCAGCACCGTCTGGAGCGCCTTGCCGATCTTCCAGGACTCCAGCTTGGCGGTGGCGGGGTAGATCGGGATGAGGGCGCCGGCCCAGGTCTCGACCGTCTCTTCGGCGTCTCCGCGCAGCAGCTCATAAGCAGGGTGGGCGAGTTGGAGGCGTCGGTTGAAGACGGAGACCTTGCCGGCGAACATCGCTCGGGTGCCCGGCAGGAGTTCCTTGTGCGGTTTGTGGACACCGGCGCCGAAGAAGACCAGCTGCAGCCGGCCGCTGCCGTCCGTGATGGTCACCTCGAGGCGCTGGCCCTTGCCGCGCGGGGCCTTGGTGGAGGCGAAGGTGTGCAGACGGGCGTCGGCGACCTGGGCGACCACCGTGACGTGCTCGTCCATGGGGAGGTCGGTGAGGTGGGTGAGCTGACCGCGCTCCTCGTATCTGCGCGGATAGTGGTGCAGGAGGTCGCCGACGGTGTGCAGGCCGAGGTGCTCGGCCATCACCTTCGCGGTGGCGGGGCCGAGCACCTTCTTCAGTGGTTCGTCGAGTGCGGGCACGGGATCCATTGCACACCACCGCACTGACAACACGCAGACGCCGGGGCCCGGCTCCGCACAAAGGCCCCGCCCGGGTCACTCCACCCCGATGAGCAGCAGGGCGCCCTGTCTGCCGCCGTGGTAGACCACCGTGTCGACGGCGAGGTAGCCCTGGCGGACGCGGGTCTCCAGGCGGGCGGCGACGGACTCGGGGGCGTCGTCGCCGAGGACCAGGGTGACCAGCTCGCCGCCGGCCGCGAGCATGCGGTCGAGGACGGTCTCGGCGGTGGACGTGAGGTCCTGCCCGATCACGGCCACGTCCCCGTCGACCAGGCCGAGGACGTCCCCGGCCTGGCAGATGCCCGCCATGGTCCAGGACTGGTGCTCGGCGACGGTGACCTCGGCGTAGCGGGTCGCGCCCGCCGCCGACGTCATCGACACCACGTCCTCGTCGAAACGGCGCTCCGGCTCGTGCACCGCGAGCGCCGCGATGCCCTGGACCGCGGAGCGGGTCGGGATGAGCGCCACCCGGACGCCCTCCGCCCGGACCTGCTCGGCCGCCGCGGCGGCGGTGTGGCGCAGATCGGCGTCGTTGGGCAGCAGCACCACCTCCCGTGCGTGCGCGCGCCGTACCGCCTGGACGAGTTCACCGCTCGCGGGCGGCTCTCCGGGACGGGCGAGCACGGTGGTCGCGCCCGCCCCGGCGTACAGATCCGCCAGGCCCTCGCCGGGCACCACGGCCACCACGGCCCGCTGAGCGCGTTCCCCGGGCGCCGCCGGCTCGGCCCCGGTGGTGTGGACGTCCCCCGCACCGAAGTGGGTGATCCGGATCCGGTACGGCCGTCCGGCCTCGACCCCGGCCTCCACGGCGGCGCCCGCGTCGTCCACGTGCACATGCACGTTCCACAACCCGTCCCCGCCCACCACCACGAGCGAGTCGCCCAGCGCGTCGAGCCGGTCGCGCAGCCGTGCGACGGCCTCGTCGCCGGCCTCCAGCAGGTAGATCACCTCGAAGGCGGGTCCCCCGGGCCCCGGTCCCGGCCCCGGTGCGGCACCGCCGTCCGCGCACGCGCCGAGGCCGCCGGCCCCCTCCACGGGCGCGTGCGGTACGGGACCGGCGGCGCGTACGGAGCCGCTCCACTGGCCGCCCACCGCCGGCATGCCCCGCGGCGCCTCCCCCGTGCATGTCTCCACCAGCGCCGCGAGCACCGCCACCAGCCCCCTGCCGCCCGCGTCGACCACCCCTGCGCGGCGGAGGACGGCCAGGCGGGCCGGGGTCTCGGCGAGTGCCGCGCGCGCGCCCTCGTAGGCCGCCCGCGCCACCGCCCCGCAGTCGCCGTCCGTCCGGCCGGCGGCTTCGGCGGCGGCCGCGGCGACGGTGAGGACCGTGCCCTCGACGGGATGCGCGACCGCCTGGCGCGCGGAGTCGGCCGCGTGCCGCAGGGCGGCCCGCAGCCCCTCCCCGCCGGCGTGGGCCGGGGCCCCGTCCGCGGCCAGCACCTGGGCCATGCCGCGCAGCAGCTGCGCCAGGATCGTCCCGGAGTTGCCGCGGGCGCCGATCAGCGCCCCGTGCGCCATCGCCCGTACCGCGTCGGCCAGCGCCGGCCGCCGGTCACCACCGGCCTCGTGCCCCGCGAACACCGCCTCCACCGCCGCGGTCGCCGACTCGACGGTCAGATAGAGATTGGTCCCGGTGTCCCCGTCCGCGACCGGGTAGACGTTGATCGCGTCGATCTCCTCGCGGGCCCGCCCCAGCGCCTCGAGCGCGAGACCGCACCAGGAACGCACCGCGGGAGCATCGAAGAACGTCTGCGGCACCTGCGCCACCTGCGCCTCCCTGAGCTGCCGACCGTGGCAGGCAGCGTAGACCGTGGGACGCCGCCCACCGGAGGAGGGCCGGAGGCAG